>JAZOAD010000088.1:0-8657 GCA_045595225.1 Faecousia sp. | reverse complement strand
AATGGTGCCGATGGGGCCGCCGCCACGGATCTGCATGGTCATAGAGCCATTTTCCACCTTCTGCATATTGCCCATCATGGATGCCGCCGTCAAGCAACGACCCAGGGCGGCGGTGGCATTGGGGGTGGTCCGGTGAATTTTCGCGGCTCTTCTTACCAATTCCGTAGACCGGATGGCCACAAATTTCACAAAGCCATCCATGGTCATTCCGCGCACTAAATAGTCTTTCATTTCATGTTACCCTTTCTCGCACTAAAATAGATCCGCTGCTCCCCTTCTTCTGGCGCTTCCAGTTTCCCATCCCCATAGACCCGGATGCGGGTGAAGCCGGCGGCTTTTAAGTATTGCGTCAGTTGTTGGGTAGAGTAGGCATACTCCCTGTGCTCTTCAAAAGAACGATGCCACACATCTCCCTGCCGCTGGAACAGATCCATGGCATACGAGCAAATATTGGTTTCCTTATCAAATTCGCCGCGCCAAACGCAGTAAACATCCTCATCTTCGTCCAAAAATACCTGGTCATCCATGGCCCGGAGCTTTTCAGGGGTATTCACATCAAAGATGAAGATGCCGCCTGGGTTAAGGGCCTTGTAGACCCGCTGGATGGCCTTTTCACAATCCGCAGGGTTTAGGATATAGTCCAGTCCGTCCAGCGCGCACACAGCCATGTCGACGGCTCTGGGAAGGTACAATTCCTGCAGCTTTTGACAAATGAACAGCGGTTGCTTTTCCTGCTCCACAGCCCGCTGGAAGGCCACAGTCAGCATTTCCTCCGACATATCCACACCGATGACCCGGTCATATCTTTCCGCCAGCAGCAGCGCCACAGAGCCGGTGCCGCAGGCCAGGTCAATGGCGGACTTAGGATGCAGTTTTTCTTTTTCTAAAATCTGATGGTAAAAGGCCACAATGGCCGCATAATCCACATCGTTGGTCAACCGGTCATAACTGGCTGCCAAAGCATGATAGGCATTCATTATCATCTCTCCCCTGCCGGCGGCATTTGCATAACGGATATATTTGTTCTGACCGGCTCCGACATTGCTTCCGCGATTTCCAATCTCCGCCGACACGCTTCCCGCAGAGCCTCCTGCTCCTTAGGCAAATGATCCATGCGGTATCCGGCATTCTTTTCCTGGTTGGCTTTGATGCTGTATTGCGTGGGGCAGAAACATAGAAAATCTTCTCCCGGTCCAAAACGGTTGATCTGTTCCACTTGGAAATAAAACAGATTCTTGCAGATGTAAGCATTGTAATAGGCGTACTTTTCTTTCCATTTTGCCAGATCATTCAGCCGATTTACAGAGGAAACAAAGGTGGCAAATCGATCGTTGGCGAAACAATCCCGCAGCTGAAGCAGCGAAAGCGGCTCTTTGTCGGCATTCACGAAGTAGCCGTCCGTAGTGGGATCCAGCATGATCCATTTTTTGCGTTTTCGATCGTAGATTTCCGTTACCACATGGTTATCAAAATCATAGGGCGAATAAGGCATAATGGAAACTCTTCTGGCGTAAATTCCCAGCGCGAGACAACACTCTGCCAGGATCTTGGATTTATTCAGGCAATTGATGCCATGCTCCGGGTTGTCAAGGCTGTATTCCAGCAGCGCCAGCCCGTTGCAGGGCACATGATTGTCATACCAGCTGCTATGGCGCAGCCTGGGAGCCAAAAAGTGCAGCAGCCGCTTCGCCCTGGTAAAATCGCTGCCTCTTCCGGCGATATTCTCCAGATCATACTTTTCCCGAAGCAACGAAAACTCAGGGCAATCGAATTGATACCGGATCACGCCATCCCCATCGTCCTCCGCGAAAGTCCGGTTGTGGAATAAAATGCCGCTGTATATCCGCAGCTTTTCTTCATTGAGCCTGTTCCATTCTTTCCTTGTCATAGCAAACTCCTTCCGCGTCCGAAACATCCGTCACAAAAACATCCCGGGCAGGTTGCCTGCCCGGGACAGCATTCATTTCAGTAATTTAGCGGCGGAACAGGTTAAAAATATCGTCCACATCGTTATTTTCCACAGGCTTAATGACGGAAGCGCCTTCTGCCTTGGGGGCGGGCTGCTTCTGCTCGAAGCCGGTGGCGATAACGGTCACGCGCATCTCGTCCTCGAAATCATCGGAGGAGGTGGCGCCGAAGATAATGTTGGCCTCAGGGTTGGCATTTTCCTGTACGATGCCGGCAGCGGTTTCCACATCATCCAGCGTCAGCTCGGAAGAACCGGTCACATTGACCAGAACGCCGGTTGCGCCGGTAATGGCGGTTTCCAGCAGGGGGCTGGAAATAGCGGCCATAGCAGCCTGCTCAGCCTTCTCACGGCCGGTAGCGGTGCCAACACCCATGTGAGCGCGGCCAGCGTCCTTCATAACGGCGGAAACGTCGGCAAAGTCCAGGTTGATAATAACGCGATCAGAGTAGCCAACCAGCTCAGCGATGGAAGTAACCGCCATCTTCAGCACATCGTCAGCGATGCCGAACGCGTTGGCGAAGGTGATCTTCTGGTCGGTAACATACTTCAGACGATCGTTGGGGATCACGATCAGGGAGTCTACCTTGCCATTGAGCTCAGAGATGCCGGCCTCAGCCTGACGCATACGGTTGGCGCCTTCAAACTTGAAGGGCTTGGTGACAACAGCAACGGTGAGGATGCCGGCCTCATGGGCCAGGTCAGCCACGATGGGCGCCGCGCCGGTGCCGGTACCGCCGCCCATACCGGCGGTGATGAAGACCATATCGGTGCCTTCCATGATCTTAGCGATCTGGGCGCGGGATTCCTCAGCGGACTTCTGGCCGATCTCAGGCTTAGAGCCTGCGCCCATGCCGCCGGTCAGCTTTTCGCCGATCTGGATCTTATTCTTACAAATGGACTTATTCAGATCCTGCTTATCCGTATTGACCACAACAAAATCAACACCGGAAACGCCGGACTCAATCATTCTGTTGATAACATTGTTGCCGGCGCCGCCGACACCGATCACTTTAATCTTAACTACACGATCCTGATAACTTTCAGACATAATTGCTCCTCCTATGTATGCATACGCAGCCTTGCCGGAACCGCGCGAATTTACATTTGTACCTATATATTCTATCTTGATTTTCTCGATTGGTCAATAGCCAAAAATTAAATTTTCAAACTTTTTTCCGGAAAAATCTGCATTCAATTGAATTCTGTGAAAGGAATTCCCGCGGGATCGTCAGGGTTCGACACATCCAGTACGCCATGGGGATAATCGGCAAGAATTTTTGGCAAGGCGCTTTTTACATAGGCCAGTTTTCGGTTCAGATCCACGCTGTCCCCCAGCTTAAACTGATAGCCTGTGCCGTACCACAGCTGCAGATCATAGGGAGAAGAAACATCCACAGTTGTAAACTCTCCCAGAATTTCATTTTTTTCCAGTGCCTGCAGCACGCTCAGCGCCGCCTGCAGCCGATCCGCGCCGGTCACGGTCACAGGCGTTTCTTCTGTTTGGGCCGTTTCCGCCGCCACGGCAGATTTCCCTATGGAAGGCGACGCAAGCCGAATCCCTTCGATAACCGTATACCGGTCAGCGGTCAGGGGATCGATCTGCTCCAGCACCATACCGGCCGCGCTGACCAGCCACCAGCCGTCCGCCGCGTCCTGGGCCGCGTAAGCCACCGCCACCTCTTCAATGACAATATTGACAGTTCCGGGCAATGTTATACCAATTCGAACCGTATTGACATAGGGCAACGCCTGGCGGATCTTGCTGCTGACCTCCGCGCGGCTGAAAAACAGCAAGCTGTCGCCCTTTTGAATGCCGGAGGCTTCCGCCACGGTGTTGTAATTGTATTTATCCAATCCTGACACGGAAACGGTGTCCACTTTGAAGAAAATGGACAATCCGATGGCAATAGCCAGCGCCACCGCAGCCACGGTCAGCAGCTGCAGCATCAATTTTTTCCGATTGACAGGCTTTGGCCGGTGATAGGTCGCTTCCTCCTCCTGGGGTTTCGCCACAGGCCTTTCAGGATTCTGCTTTGTCACCACACCCGGCACGCGTTTTCTTTGGTTTGCCATATTTTTCTCCTCAGTTCTTACCCGCTAAGGTTTCCACAATGTCTCCGATGCGCTCGGCGGAATCCAAAATCGCCATAGCCCGCAGCTGCGCGGACATCCGATCCCGCGCGGCTTCATTTTCCAGCAATTCGCGGACAGTATGGTAAAGCGTTTCCTCCGTACACTCCACCTCCAGCAGAAGCACAGCGCCGTCGTTACCGCTGAGCACCCGGGCATTCTTTTCCTGGTGATTGTCGGTGACATTGGGAGACGGGATCAGGATCGCCGGGGTCGCGGCAGCGGCCACCTCATTGCAGGTACCGCTTCCGGATCTGCCGATAAACACATCGGCAGCAGCCAACAGCGTGGGCATATTGTAGATATACTCCCGCATATCAATGGCTTCGGTCCGCTCCAGGTCCACGCCCTGCTGCTTTACCAATTCCGGCATCCATTTCCAGCCCAGGCTGCCGGTAGCATGGACATGGCGGAAGGGAAAGCCGTCGGCTTGCTCCAGAGCAAACAGGCGGGCCATCATTTCATTCATCTTCTTGGCGCCCTGGCTGCCGAAAGCGGAAACCACCAGTTTCTCATCGCCAAGGCCCAGTTCTTTCCGTGCCTCTTTCCGTGTCATGGTCACAAAGCTGCGGTGAACAGGCATGCCCACCACTTCCACCTTCTCCGGATGCTTGTAATGGCCTCGGCTTTCCTCGAAAGCCACCAGCACCCGGTCCGCCCGTCTGGCGGCCAGCTTGGTAGTCAGTCCCGGCAGGGCGTTGGATTCATGTACACAGGTAGGCACGCCCATTTTGGCGCCGGCATACAGCGCCGGGAAGCTGGCATAGCCGCCGGTGCCCACGATCACATCGGGTCGGAACTGGCGGATGATCTTCTTGCATTCCCCCACCGCGTCCACCACGCATTTTACCGCGTGGATATTTTTCTTCAGCGCGGCCAGATTCTTTCCCCTGCTCAGGCCGGAAGCCGGCAGACACTTCAGCGCGTAGCCCGCCTGGGGGACCAGCCTTTCTTCCATATGGCCCTTGGCGCCGATGAACAGAATATTGGCATCAGGGTGACGCTCACGGATAATATTGGCAACCGCGATGGCAGGGTTGATATGGCCGGCCGTACCGCCGCAGGTAAAAATCACATTCATAGGACAATTCCCTCCTGTATTTTTGGCTCATTTCTGTGCCGGGAAACACTTAAAATAATACCCATTTCCCCCAAATTCACCGCCAGCGCCGTGCCGCCATAGGAAAAAAACGGTAGTGCAATGCCGGTGGACGGAAGTAAATTGGTAACAACGCAGAGATTCAGTACCGTCTGCACCGCGATCAGTGTTGTAAGGCCCGCGGCAAACACCGTAGAGAACCGGTCCCTGGCCCGCAGCGCGATCCAATAGCCGCGGCTGATGGTCAGCGAAAACAACACAATGATCAGCAGCGCCCCTACCAAGCCCAATTCTTCGCAGATAATGGCAAAAATATAATCGTTGTACTGAAAAGGCAAATATAAATACTTCTGCCGGGACTTGCCCAATCCCAGGCCGAACAAGCCGCCGGAGCCGATGGCATACAGCGACTGTAGAATTTGGTAGCCGGTATCCGCAGGATCCAGCTCCGGGTGAAGCCAGGCCGTGACCCGGTCGCCGGCATAACCCATGAAGGTAATATAAATCAGAACGAAAACCACCGCCGCGGCAGCGCCGGCGGCCAGCCATTTGGGGCTGGTGCCAGCCACAAACATCATCACCACCCCCACCATGCCCATGAGCATAATGGCGGAAAGATGCTTTTCCAGGGCCAGGGGGACCAAAAGCCCCAGCATGGCGCAGCCAAAGCCCAGCACACCATAACGAAACCGCTTCGCGTCCTCGCCGTACAGCTTCGTCAGCCGCGCCAGCAGCAGTATCATGGCAAATTTCGCAAGCTCCGAGGGCTGAAACTGGATGCCGGCAATATGGATCCAGCGTTTGGCGCCATTGACACTTTCCCCGATTACCAGCACCAGCAGCAGCAAAAGGATGCTGCCGCCGTACACGATCCAGGAAAGGCGATACCAAACCGCCGCCGGGATGTGGCTGAATATCCACATACAGGCCAATCCGATCAATGCGCAGACCGCCTGTTTTTGCAGATAACGGGTAGAACTTTCATAATTGGTATCATACTGGCTTTGGGCGCTGCTGGCAAAATAGAGCATAGTCAGCCCCACCGTCAATAGCAGCAGCACCAAAACCAAAAAGGGCATATCCACACTTGTCCGCGTCCGGGCTCTTCCCAAACGCCGGTCCTCTTTGGCATACAGAGTTTTCTCCGATGCCATAACAAACTCCTTTCGGAATTATCCGATCCGGCCTAAAATACCCAGCCAGGCCAGCAAACACATCACCCAGGACACCGCGGAAAAGACCAGCACGATCTTTACTTCCTTCCAACCGCACATCTCAAAATGATGGTGAATGGGCGACATTTTAAACAGCCGCTTGCCATGGGTCAATTTGAAATAACCCACCTGCAAAATAACGGACAGAGTTTCACAAATATACACGAAGCCTACCAAAATCAGAATCAGAGGCATATCCAACGCGAAAGCCATGCCGCATACGATACCGCCCAGGAACAGGCTGCCGGTATCACCCATGAACACCTTGGCAGGGTGCCAGTTGTAGAACAGGTACGCGATCAAGCCGCCCACCAGCGTCGCCGGCAGCAATGCCAGATCCAGCTTGTTCATCGCCACAGCGGCGGCGGCAAAGAACAGCATGACCGGCACGGTGACGCTGGAGCTGAGGCCGTCCACGCCGTCAGTCAGATTGACGGAATTGACGCAGCCCACCATCACAAACATAGCAAAGAAAATATAGGCAATGGGGTGCAAATGGAATGTGATGTTGGCAAAGGGAATGTACACATCGCTGGTCAAAACGCCCTGTCTGTACAGCAGGTACAAAAACAGCGCGGAAACCGCCATCTGCAGCAGCGCCTTCTGGATGGCAGTCAGGCCCAAATTTCGCTTGTATTTCAGCTTGCAAAAATCATCCAGAAAGCCCACTAAGCCAAAGCACAGGCCCAGGGTCAGCACATAAAACACTGTATAATCCGTCATGCCGATAATGCCCAGAAGCAGGCAAATGACCGACGCGGAAATAAACATGAGGCCGCCCATCATGGGAGTACCTGCCTTATTGTTGTGCCAGGTGGGGCCCACTTCCCGAATGGATTGGCCGGCCTTCAGGGTCCGCAAAATGGGGATCAAAAAATAGCCAATGCCGCCGGACAAAATAGCGGCTGCCAAACCCGAAATCATCACTCTTAACATGGCGCGTCCTCCGTATCTGTATCTTCTTTCAGGAACCGCTCCAAAACCAGTTCCATGTGCATTCCGTGGCTGCCCTTAAACAGCAGCGTATCGCCCGGCCGCGCCAGCTTTTTCAGCGCATTTGCCATGGCGTCCCGGTCGTCAAAGGCCTCAGCCTGCTCCAGGCCCGCTTCCTTCGCGGCGCTGACCATCACACCGGCGTGAGGGCCGTAGGACAGCAAAATATCGGCGTTTTTCGCGGCCAACGCACCGGTCTGTACATGAGCAGGCAGGGTCTGCTCACCCAATTCCAGCATATCGCCCAGCACGGCGATCCGCTTGCCGCCGCGCCTTCCCAGCACCGCCAGGGCGGCGGCCATGGATTCGGGGCCTGCATTGTAACAATCCTTAATAATCGTGCAACCTTTGGCTGTAAAAATTTCCTGCCGGCCCGCCATATTGCGGAAATTGGCCAGCCGTTCCTGAATGCGCACCGGGCTGACGCCCATGGAAAGGCCCACAGCCACCGCCGCCAAAGCATCGCAGACATAATGCTGGCCTTCCAGCGGCAACCCCACAGCGAAGCTGGTGCCATCGGCAGAAACCGTAAAGGACAAAATGCCGTTTTCTTCCCGAATATCGCTGCCGCAGACCGCGCAAACATCACGGTCTGTGCCAAAGTAGGTCACCGGACGGCCCGCGTCGCAGGCGCGGAGCATATCATTGTCACCGCAGAAAAAAGCGCTTCCCTTTGCATCCAAGCCTTCCAGAATTTCCAGCTTTGCCTGCAGGACACCTTCCCGGGAGCCCAGATTTTCCATGTGCATCACGCCCACATTGATGATCACAGCCACATCCGGCCGCGCGATGTGGGTCAAATAGGAAATCTCGCCGAAATGGCTCATACCCATTTCCAGCACAGCCACTTCCGTATCTTTGGGCATAGCCAAAATGGACATGGGCATGCCCAGATCATTGTTGAAATTGGCCGGTGTCTTGCTGACGATAAAGTCACCGTCCAGCACCGCGGCAATCATTTCCTTGGTGGTGCTTTTGCCCACAGAGCCGGTGACACCCACCACTTTCATGCCGATGCGCTGCCGCTCGGCCGCGGCAATACGGCCCAGGGCGATTCGGGGATCGTCCACGATGATGGCAGGATAGCTTTCATCGCAATGCTTGCACAGCACCGCGGCCGCTCCCTTTTGGAAGGCAGCGGCAAGAAAATCATGGCCGTCCCGGACACCCTCCAGCGCTACAAACAGCTGCCCCGGCACCAAGGTGCGGGTATCATTGGTGGCGCCCAGGAACAAAACCTGTTCAAATTGCG
>JAZOAD010000087.1:0-3369 GCA_045595225.1 Faecousia sp. | reverse complement strand
GTGGACTGTCAGAGCCGCCGACCGGGTGCTCCCCAGAGTACAGGGTGTCAGCGTGCGCGGAACGCGCCGCTGACGGGTGTGGAACGCGGGCGGAAATCTGCGATATGGTACAATTCTAGGGCCTACAAGCAGATAACTCTTGCGTAGGTCTTTGCGTGGTACTTGCCGGAAAGTTATCGCCCGCATTCCACATCCGCCTCGGTCGCTTCGCTTCCCTCGGCACCTTCTCCCCGGGAGAAGGTAGGCGCCTTCGGCGCTGTAAACAACAATTTATCTTACTGTCGAAAAATGCGTATACGAAAAGGGCCGCGGAGCAGCCCTTTGGTTTTATCTTCTGCGACCCTTGGAACGGTCAGAATACTGCTTGCAGGAAGCGATTTTGGAGTCGGATTCCGCCATAAATGCCTTCAGCTTTTCCTCGAACAGCTGATCCGCGGTCTTGGGCGCCGGCGGAGGCGTTACGGGGCGGGCATTTTGGGGCGCGGCGGAGCGGCCCTCGGGATTGGGCTTAAATTCCCGCTTGGGGGCGTTTTCCCGAACGGGCTTGGGCTGCAGACGCTTGATGGACAGGTTCACCTTGCCGTTTTCCAGACCGATGACCATCACCTTTACATCCTGGCCCTCCGTCAGATGCTGGCGGATGTCGCTGACATAGGCGTTGGCAACTTCGGAAATATGTACCATGCCGGTCTTGTTCTCGGGCAGGGCAACAAAAGCGCCGAAATTGGTGATCGATTTAATTTTTCCTTCTAAGATGGCTCCGACGGTTAACTCCATAGATTAAAATGCTTCCTTCCAAAATTCAATCCGTTTCCGGGGTAAAAACAACGGTGTCGGGATCCACAAGGCCCAGCTCTTCCTCGGCGATCTCGATGGCGCTTTCCACGCTGCCCAGGCCTTCAATATCAGAAGTCAGCTCTTTATTCTGTTCTTCCAGTTCGGCAGCCTGCTGACGCAGCAGCTCGAATTGGTTTTTGCTTTCTTCCAGGTAGTTTTGCAGCGTCACCACCGCTACGGTGGAACAGATCACCGCCACCAGCACGACGGCCATGATCACTTTGTTGCTGCGAAATACCAGCTTTACAGGTCTTTTCGCCATTGGGCGTACCTCCGATGCTCCGTGTGAGTTTACAACGGTTATTCCAGTTTATTGTAACCCATTTTTTATGGAATGCAAATAGTTTTTTGCAAATTTTACGAAAAAAATGAAAAAATTTTTTAAAAGGCAGGGCCAAAAACTTCCAAAAACGCCGAAAAATGGGAAATAGCAGTTTTCCTACGGTTTTTTCCCATACAATCGCCCCTACCGCCAGCCCGGAAAACCAGCCCAGCCGCAGGTCGCCCCGGCATACGGCGAAGCCCAGATAGAGCCAGGCGTAGAATGCCGCCAGCAGAAAAATGAAATCGCACAGATGGGTCAGCCGGGGACGCAGGGGCCGCAGAAACCCATAAACCAGACCCAGCAGCGCCCCGATGCCGCAGGCAGCCAGAAACCGTCCCGCGGCCACAGCCGGGGCCATCATCCAAACAGACGGCGCAGCGTGCCGCCGCTTTTCCTGCTCTGTTCATAAATGATGGCGCAAATATTGCCCTCCACCGCCACCTGGGCGCTTTCCAGGGAAAGGTTTTTCAGCTGCAGGCCCTGACCATGGATCATCAGATCGCCCAGGGAGGTTTTCAGCGCCACCAAATTCTCGTCAAAGCTGATTACCTCGGTGGCACCGGTTAGGGTCAGCGCTTTTCGCTCGCTGAGGGTCAGCTTGTGGGGCAGTATCCGATCGTCCGCCATGGTTATCCCTCCTGTCCATGAATACTCTATGCGCTGCGCGCCGGAGATATGACAAGTTGACAGCAGCCCCTTTCGGGGGTATACTAAGATAAATTGTTGTTTAGCGCATGAAAGCCCTCTCCTGGAGGAGAGGGTGGCCCGCAGGGCCGGGGGTGGTGTAGCCGCGACAGCGGCGTGAAAAAAGAGAAAAACACCACATCAGTCACAAAAATGGGTTCCGAAGTGCCCATTTTTGTGCCAGCTTCTCCTCGAGGAGAAGCCTTTTGCGCCGCCTTTGCGGCGCTCGACGGCCATTGGCCGTCGCAGTGTTCAGCAACGAAACAACAATTTATATTAGGAGGTGACGGGATGCCGAAGATATATATGGCCTGGCGGCGACTGGATGGCATCAGCGGTCACGAAATGGGCCGTTTGCTGCTGGCGGAATTATATGACCGCCATGTGGGCGGCCGGATGCCTGCCATCGCTATCGCCCCCAAGGGGAAACCCTATTTTGTGGAATCGCCCTGGCATTTTTCCGTTTCCCACAGCAAACGACACGCTTTTTGCCTGCTGTCCGATGTTCCTGTGGGCGTGGATGCGGAGGAACTGGACCGAAAAATTGACCTGCGCATGGCGCAAAAGCTGCTTTCTGCCGGGGAATTGGCCCAATTTGAGGCAGCGACGGATCAAAAGAAGGCGCTGTTAAGTTTCTGGGTGCTGAAGGAGGCCACAGCCAAGCACAACGGCGAAGGCATTCGCATCCATCCGAACCATACGAATTTTTCCCTGCCGGACAGCCGGGTCCAGGAGATCGACGGCTGCCTTGTGGCAGTGGTTTATTAAGATAAATTGATGTTTACAACAAAACCCTCCCCCCCGGGGAGGGACCGCTTGCGGGGGGTGAGGGAATAAAGCCCTCATCCGTCTTCAAAAATGCCCGTAAGGGGCCATTTTTGAAGCCAACTTCCCCCAAGGGGAAGGTTTTGGCGCCGCCTTTGCGGCGCTGCGACGGCCAATGGCCGTCGCAGTGTTCAGCAACGAAACAACAATTTACGCTTCCAAGGAGGAAATGATATGTTATTTGACACTCACGCGCACATGGACGACCGGGCGTTTGATGCGGATCGCCACGAATTGCTGCCCTCCCTGGCGGACAGCGGCATCGGCCTTGTGATGACCCCCGGCTGCAGTCTGGCATCCTCCCGCAACGCGGTGGCGCTGGCCCGGCAGTATTCCTGGCTTTACGCCGCCGTTGGCTCCCATCCGGATGCCTGCGACGAAGTCGATGACAGAGTCATTGACGAGTACAGGATGTTATGCAAACAAAATCCGAAAGTGAAAGCCATCGGTGAGATCGGCCTGGACTATCATTATGAGGATATTCCCAGAGAGATTCAGCAGTATGCCTTCCGTCGGCAAATGGCTCTGGCGGCGGAATTGGATTTGCCGGCCATCGTCCATGAGCGGGATGCCCATGCCGACGGCATGCAGATCGTTTCGGAATTTCCTGCGGTCACCGGCGTGTTCCATTGCTATTCCGGTTCTTTGGAAATGGCCAAGTGGCTCATTGACCGGGGCTGGTACATTGGCTTTACCGG
>JAZOAD010000086.1:0-15069 GCA_045595225.1 Faecousia sp. | reverse complement strand
GGGAAGAACCTACACCACCGTAACCCCTCTTGACAAGGAAGGCCGCAAAAAAGAGCTTGCCCGCATCATCGGCGGCGCCACCATTACCGAAACCACACTCAAAAGTGCGGAGGAGATGCTGAATGGATAAGGGATCGGTTGCCGGTATCATTATTTGGGCTATTTGCGCATACGGTTGCGCGGCGCTGTTTTTCGGAATCGGAATTTGGGCGGAACACGCAAAAAAGCCGGTTCATTTTTGGGCAGGCACCAAAATTGATGCCCAAAAGGTGACGGATATTCCCGCGTATAATCATGCCAATGCTGTGATGTGGAAATGGTATGCTTTGCCCTATTTTCTGTCCGGTATACTGGGGTGCCTGGATTCTTTGCATGCTTGGTGTATGCCTGCGGCGGTGATTTTGATGGTCGCAGCCTGTTTTCCCTGTATTTTCATAATGATTTGGCGCTATACAAAAATCGAAAAAACCTATATTCTGCGATAATTACTTGACAAAATAAACAAAATTTGCTACCATGTTTGCAACACAATGATGGGAACAAGTAAGCGGTCCCTTTTCCGCCAGAGAGCTGCCGGTTGGTGCGAGGCAGTGGGAAAATCCGATGAAATACCTCCCGGAGTGGCTTTCCTGAAAGAAACCGATTAGGGAAAGACGGGTGCGCCCGAAATTGCGCGAAGCGTTGTTGGACGCTGTGAGGGTTGCACCGTGAGATGCAACTGAACCAGAGGTGGTACCGCGTATTTTACGCCCTCTGTCCTAAGGGACAGAGGGCTTTTTGTACCTCCGTCCGAAAAACAAATCTAGGAGGAAAACATTATGAAACTGTATGATGAACTGGTTGCCCGCGGCCTCATTGCCCAGGTGACCAACGAAGCGGAAATCCGCGAAATGATCGACAATGGCAAAGCCACCTTCTACATCGGCTTTGACCCCACCGCCGATTCTCTCCATGTTGGCCACTTTATGGCTCTGTGCCTGATGAAGCGACTGCAGATGGCCGGAAACCGCCCCATCACCCTCATTGGCGGCGGCACCGCCAGGATCGGCGACCCCTCCGGCCGCACCGATATGCGCAGCATGATGACGAAAGAAACCATCGAGCACAACTGCGCCTGCTTCAAAAAGCAGATGGAACGCTTCATCGAGTTCGGCGAAGGCAAGGCGCAGATGGTCAATAATGCCGATTGGCTGCTGGATCTTAACTATGTGGAAGTGCTGCGGGAAGTGGGCGCCTGCTTCTCTGTGAACAATATGCTTCGCGCTGAGTGCTATAAGCAGAGAATGGAAAAGGGCCTTAGCTTCCTGGAATTTAACTACATGATCATGCAGTCCTACGACTTCTACTACCTGTTCAACAAGTACGGCTGCAATATGCAGTTCGGCGGTAACGACCAGTGGAGCAATATGCTGGGCGGCACCGAGCTGATCCGCCGCAAGCTTGGCAAGGACGCCCACGCCATGACCATCACCCTGCTGCTGAACAGCGAAGGCAAGAAAATGGGAAAGACTGCTTCCGGCGCTGTGTGGCTGGATCCCAACAAGACCACGCCCTACGAATTCTACCAATACTGGCGTAATGTGGAGGACGCGGATGTTCTCAAGTGCATCCGTATGCTGACTTTCCTGCCTTTGGAACAGATTGACGCTATGAACGACTGGAAGGATGCCCAGCTGAATACCGCCAAGGAAATCCTTGCCTTTGAGCTGACCAAGCTGGTCCACGGCGAGGAAGAGGCCACCAAGGCTCAGGCTTCCGCCAAGGCGCTGTTCATGGGCGGCGGCGACGATGCCAATATGCCCACTACTGAGATCACTGCCGACAAGCTGGTTGACGGTAAGATCGGCATTCTGAACTTGATGGTTGCCTGCGGTTTGGCTCCTTCCAACAAGCAGGCCCGTCAGTTGGTGGAGCAGGGCGGCGTATTCGTCAATGACGAAAAGGTGCCCAATCCCCAGTTTGCCGTTACCGAGGAAATGCTGAAGGAAGGCGTGAAGATCCGCAAGGGCAAGAAGGTTTTCCATAAGGCTGTGCTGGCTTGATTGCTAATAAATACGGAAATAGGCACCCACCCCGGGTGCCGATTTCCGTATATTTAGATAATTCCCATTTTAACCAAACTGATTAAAATCAGCATGCCGCCGATTAAAAATGATAGGATGGATACAAGATGCCCTAAATACTGCTTGATAATAATCGCCACAAAATTGAAAAGGCCGATTCCCATGATAAACCCGCCGAGCCAGCCCAGCATCAGCCAGGGGCTGTTAATGTCATAGGGAATGACAAAAATCAAATAGATGACAACCGGAAGCAGTAGCGCAAGGATGCCAAGCATACACAGAAATCCGTAGCCGATGGGATGCCTCCGCTTGAAATCATCATCCGACGCGTGATAAAAATAGGCCCGGGAGCCCTTTGGCGGCGTCCATTTGCCGCTCTTTTTGCGGTTCTTTTTCTTCTTTTTCTTTCCCATGGAAGTATCCTCCGACAAGCTGCTTGATTTTGATAATTCTATCACAAATGTTGCGTTTATGCAATCAATATCGCGTTTTTACAATCTGTAATCGCAAAATGGAATTTCCTATGGACTTTTGCCGAATTTGCGTTATAATAATAGTATTATGCCAAGTATTGGCAAAAAAGGGAGGCTCCTTTATGAAGCTCAACTATAAGCGTACGATTTTGGTTGGTTTTGCGTTTTTCCTGATCAGCGCGTTCTGGCAGGCCTATGACGCCACCATCCCCGTGATTTTGACCAACAAGTTTGGTATGTCCCAAACCTGGTCCGGTATTATTATGGCGCTGGATAATATTCTGGCGGTGTTTATGCTGCCGCTGTTTGGCGCCCTGTCTGATAAGTGCAAGGGCAATAAGTACGGCAAGCGCACACCTTTTATCACCCTCGGTACGGTGATCGCCGCCATTGCGCTGGTGGGTCTGTCCTTTGCCGACAGCGCTCAGTTGAATAATATTGAGGCTGTTTCCCAAATTGACGATCCTGCCGCCATGACCGCGATCTATGAGTCCCAGGCCGATGCTGTGCTGATGACTCCGGAGGGTGAGAAATTCATTCTTTCCGATTTGTTTACCAAGGAACAGTTTGTGGATATCTCTTCCCAAATTCCCGATCCTGAAAATCCTGAGGCCAAGATCACTAATCCTTTCTACACCAATTACGTTGCTCCGGCCCGCCAGGCTTATGCGGCCCAGCAGACCGCTGCCAACCCCACACCGCTCGTATGGTTTGTGGCGCTGCTGCTGGTGATCCTGGTGGCTATGGCCGTTTTCCGCAGTCCTGCTGTGGCGCTGATGCCGGATGTGACCATTAAGCCCCTGCGTTCCAAAGCCAACGCGGTCATCAATCTGATGGGTACTGCCGGCGGCATTATCGTGTTGGTGCTGGGTATGGTGTTTGCCACCTCCGCAGTCCGTAATCAGATGATGAATTATACCGTTTACTATCTTGTGATCGCCGGCTTGATGCTGGGCGCGTTGGCTATTTTCCTGCTGACCGTAAAGGAAAGAAAATGGGGCAGGGAAATGGAGTTGGCCAGCGCCCGGTATGGCATTGAGGAGGAAACGGAGGAAGCCGTCGGTAAGCGCAAGCTGACCAAAGGCGAAGTCCGCAGCCTGCTGCTGATTTTGGCCTCTATCGCCCTTTGGTACTTTGGTTATAACGCCGTTACCTCCAAGTATTCTGTCTATGCCGGCAATATTCTGAGCATGGACTATAATACCACGCTGCTGCTGGCCCAGGCTGCCGCCATCGTCGCCTATCTGCCTGCGGGTATGGTAGCCTCCAAAATCGGCCGTAAGAAGACCATTCTGGCCGGCGTTGTTATGCTGACGACCGCATTTGCAGCCGCATCCTTCCTGCGCAGCGGAAGTTCTGTAATCGTGATGAATGTTCTGTTTGCCCTGGCGGGTATTGGCTGGGCAACTATCAATGTCAATTCCTTCCCCATGGTGGTTGAGATGTGCTCCGGTGGCGACATCGGTAAGTACACCGGCTTCTATTATACCGCCTCCATGTCCGCGCAGATCGTTACGCCCATGCTCTCCGGTTTCCTGATGGACCAGATGGGCATGACCGTGCTGTTCCCCTATGCTGCCGTTTTTGCCGGTCTGGCATTTGTTACCATGTTCTGTGTTCAGCATGGCGATGCCAAGCCGGAAGCAAAAAAGGGCCTGGAAGCGCTGGATACTGAGGACTAAGAACCATGTGGATCGCATTGACGCTTATTTGCCTTGTTCTTTTGTACCTGTGGTGTCTGCTGGGCCGTAAAAGCCATTCTGACATAAGCAAATTTTATGGCTGGAACTATGCCCACCGCGGTATGCACGATGCCGAAAAACCGGAAAACTCCATGGCCGCTTTCCGGGCATCTCTGGAAGCGGGCTACGGAATTGAACTGGATATCCATCTTCTAAAAGACGGCAATCTGGCTGTGATCCATGATTCTTCCTTGCTCCGCGTCACCGGAAAAGAGGGGAATGTGGAGGATCTGACCACAGATCAGTTAATAAATTACCATCTAAACGACACCGAGGAAACGATCCCTCAGTTTCAGCAGGTTTTGGACCTGTATGACGGAAAGGCGCCGCTGATCGTAGAGCTGAAAGTGCATAACGGCAATGTGGCGCCGCTGTGCGAAGCAGCCTGCAAGATGCTGGATCGCTACCGGGGTCTGTACTGCATGGAATCCTTTGACCCCAGAGTGGTGCGCTGGCTGCGCAAAAATCGCCCGGATATCGTTCGGGGTCAGCTTTCCGAAAACTGGATGCCGAAGAAATTGCCCTTGCCCTGGATCTTGAAATGCATGCTGACCTATCATCTTGCCAATTTCTACACCCGGCCGGATTTTATTGCCTATAAGTTTGAGGACCGCAAGGCCTTCGGTACATGGATCTGCCGCAAAATTCTGAGAATTCCCGGCGTCAGCTGGACGCTGAAAACCAGAGAGCAATATGATATTGCCGTGAAAGAAGGCTGGATCCCTATTTTCGAGGGCTTCCGCGTATAATGAAAGGACCGCTTCGGCGGTCCTTTTTGCTATTGCAAAAGATGCTGTAATTTTTGCCTGTTTTCCTTGGAAAGCGGCGCCAGCGGCAGACGGCAGGTCCCGCAATCGAAGCCAATGAGCCCCATAGCGGCCTTCACGGGAATGGGGTTGACCTCGGAAAATAAAGCGTCGATCAGCGGGAGCATGGCGCATTGCAGCTCGGAGGCAGTATCGAAATCTCCGTCCAAAGCGGCCTTTGCCATGGCAGCGGTTTCCACTGGTTTTACATTGGACAGAACAGAAATGACCCCCTGGGCGCCCAGGGCCATGGATGCAACGGCCTGGTCATCATTGCCGCTCCAAATGGGAAGGTCGTTTCCACAGGCCTGCCGAATGCGGGCGATCTTCACAATATCCGCGCTGGCTTCCTTGACACCGGCAATATTTGGCAAGTGGGAAAGGCGTTTATAAACGCTGACCGGCACATCCACACCGGTGCGGCCGGGAACATTGTAGAGAATCACAGGGATCTGTACAGCATGGGCGACGGCTAAGTAATGGGCAAAGAGCCCTTCCGGGTTTGCTTTGTTGTAGTAAGGCGTTACCACCAGCAGGGCATCCGCGCCCACATCCTGGGCCGCGATGCTCAGCTCTGCCGCGTGCTTCGTATCGTTGGATCCTGTGCCGCAGATGATCTGCATCCGGTTGCCGGCAAATTCCTTGCAGCGCCGGAATAATTCCAGTTTTTCCCCATCGGAAAGGGTAGGCGATTCTCCTGTAGTACCGCAGACAACCACACTTTCTATGCCGGCTTCCATTTGGCGCTGCAGCAGCCGCTCCATCATGGGGTAATTGATTTTTCCGTCCAAAAATGGCGTAACAAGAGCCGTACAGGCTCCGGTAAACAATACTTTTTTCATAATACATTACCTCCATGCCAATCTATGCGACGGGAGGTGATTTTGCTTATTGCAAATTTAGGCGAAATGCGGTATAATACGCAGTAAGATTATTATGGAGGAGTATGACTTGAAAACATCGGATTATTGGTATGATCTGCCGGAGGAACTGATCGCCCAGACACCCTTGCAGCAGCGGGACAGCTCCCGGTTGCTGGTTTTGGATAAAGATAGCGGCGAAATTTCTCATCGGCATTTTTATGATATTTTGGAATATTTGAATCCCGGCGATTGTCTGGTGATGAATGACTCCCGGGTGCTGCCTGCCCGTTTGCTGGGTCATCGTCCCACCGGAGGCGCGGTGGAAGTGCTGCTGCTACGGGATCTGGGAGATAAGAAATGGGAGTGCCTCTGCAAGCCGGGCCGGAAAATGCAGGTTGGTCATCAGGTGATTTTTGGCGACGGTGAGCTGACAGCCACGGTGGTGGAGGTGCAGGAAACCGGCAACCGGGTCATTGAATTCCATTACGAAGGCATTTTCCTGGAAGTGCTGGAACGCTTGGGCAAAATGCCTCTGCCGCCTTATATCAAAGCGGAGCTTGCGGATCAGGAGCGGTACCAGACTGTGTACAGCAGGAAAGTGGGCTCCGCCGCCGCCCCCACCGCCGGCCTGCATTGGACGCCGGAGCTATTGGAGAAAGCCCGGGAAAAGGGTGTAAAGACCGCCTTCGTTACCCTTCATGTAGGACTTGGCACATTCCGCCCGGTGCAGGTGGAAAATGTTTTGGAGCATCATATGCACGCGGAGCTTTGCATGATCTCTGCTGATACAGCGGAAATTCTCAACAAGACAAAATCTGAGGGCGGCCGCATTATTTGCGTGGGCACTACTTCCTGCCGTACTTTGGAAAGCCTGGTCAATGAGGACGGCAGCTTTGAAGAAAAGTCCATATGGACGGATATTTTCATCTATCCCGGCTATGAATTTAAGGCCATGCAGGGCCTGATCACCAATTTCCATCTGCCGGAAAGCACTCTTGTGATGCTGGTTTCCGCATTTGCCAGTCGGGAGAAGATTCTGCGCGCCTACGGGGAGGCCGTGAAGGAGCGCTACCGCTTCTTCTCCTTCGGTGACGCGATGCTGATTAAGTGAGGCGCTAAAAATGTTTGACAAACTCAAGGGTAATATTCTGTTTGAACAGCTAATGAAGAGGCCGGATATTACAAAAGCTTATAAAATGGTGCCCCCGACAGATTCCTGGTATCATACAATCACTACTGTTCATGAATCTTTGGCGGAAATCCGAAAGCTGCCCCATGAGAATTGGCAGATTACAAGCCACGATGGAGTGAAACTGCATGCGTTGTATTACCCTGGAAAGTCGAATAAAACCATGATTTGGGTTCACGGGTATACCAGCCACGCGGAGCGGGAATCTGCCTTTCCTGGCCTGTTCTATCTCAGTCTGGGCTTCAATGTGCTGATTCCTTATCAGCGGGCGCATGGTATTAGCGAAGGAAAGTATATTTCCTTTGGCGCTTTAGAGCATCTGGATATGATGGGTTGGGTGGATAAAATCAATGAACTGCACCCGGATGGTAGTATCCTCATTCATGGACTTTCCATGGGCGGCGGCATCGTTTTGGATATTGCCACCAAAGAGATGAAAAATGTGAAATGCCTGATCGCCGATGCGCCCAGTATGAATATCGAAGGCATTTTTCGTAATGTCGCCCGAAGTGTGTTCAAAAAAGGACACGAGAAGGTTGCGGAATTTTCTCTTCGGCGTTATCAGAAGGAATTTGGCTGTGACGCGGCGGAGTTTGATCGGCTGAAAAATATTGCACAAGGCCGTTATCCACTGCTGCTGTCTGCCGGTAGTGAAGAAAACCAGAATGAAATACTCTATGCCGTAAAAGATCGTAACCCTGCTGAAACGGAGATTTTGATCCTGCCGGGTTGCAATCACGGCAACGGTATGTATAAGCAGACCCAAATGTACCAAAGTGCTATTGGGGAATTTATAGAAAAGTATATCCCCACGAAAGGTGAAGAAAAATGTTTGAACTAAAGAAAACCGAGGGTAAGGCCCGGCGGGGCGAGTTTACCTGCGCCCATGGCACGGTACAGACCCCTGTATTTATGAATGTGGGCACCCAGGGCGCCATCAAGGGCGCGCTGAGCGCCGAGGATTTGAAAAATATCGGCTGCCAGGTGGAGCTTTCCAATACTTATCATCTGCACCTGCGACCCACCGATAAGGTTGTGCGGGAAATGGGTGGCCTGCACAAATTTATGACCTGGGACGGCCCTATCCTCACCGATTCCGGCGGATTCCAGGTGTTCTCCCTGTCCGGTTTGCGGAAGATCAAGGAAGAAGGCGTGTATTTTTCCTCTCATATTGACGGCCGCAAGATCTTTATGGGTCCAGAGGAAAGTATGCAGATCCAGTCTAATCTGGGCAGCGACATCTGTATGGCTTTTGACGAGTGTATTGAAAATCCTGCGCCTCGGAAATATGTGCTGGACTCCGTTGCCCGCACTACCCGCTGGCTGGAGCGCTGTAAGGTGGAGAATTCCCGGCTGAATGCCTTGCCGGATACGGTTACGCCCACGCAGCAGCTTTGGGGCATCAACCAGGGTGGCACTTACGCCGATATCCGTGTGGATCACATGAAGCGGATCGCCGATATGGATCTGCCCGGCTACGCCATCGGCGGCCTGGCGGTTGGCGAAACCGCGGAAGAAATGTATGATATTATTGAAGCTGTGGAACCCCATATGCCGAAAGATAAGACCCGTTATCTTATGGGCGTAGGCACTCCCAGCAATATCATTGAAGCGGTTTATCGGGGCGTGGATTTCTTTGACTGTGTGATGCCCGCCCGCAATGCTCGTCATGCTCGGCTGTTTACCTGGGATGGCGCCATCAATTTGAAAAACGCAAAATATATGCTGGATGAAAATCCCATTGACCCCAAATGTGATTGTCCCGTCTGCCGACGATACAGCAGAGCCTATATCCGCCATTTGTTTGTGGCAGAGGAAATGCTGGCCATGCGGCTTTGCGTCATGCACAACCTGTATTTCTACAATAAGCTGATGGAGAAGATTCGGGAAGCCCTGGATGAGGGCAGATTCGAAGCCTTCAGAAATGAATTTTCTGTAAAATTGAGCCAAAGAATTTAATTTTACCCTTGCATTTTGTGCAAGGATTGGTATAATGAGAAAGATTACAAAACAAAGGAGAAATTTCCATGTTGTATTTTTTGGAAGCTGCCTCTGACAGCGCAGCTGCTGACGCTACCGGCGGTATGGGCACGATGATCCTCACTCTGGTGATCATGATCGGCGTATTCTATTTCCTGATGATCCGTCCTGAGAACAAGCGCAAGAAGGAAGCGGAGCAGATGCGTTCTTCTGTCAAGAATGGTGATAAGATCACCACCATTGGCGGCATTACCGGCACTGTTGTGGATGTGAAGGAAGACAAGTTCGTCATCGAAACCGGTGCTGACCGCGTCCGTATTGAGTTTGCCAAGTGGGCACTGTCCACCAATGAAACCGGCGCAGAGCGTGCGAAGGAAGAAGCCAAGAAGGCAGAAGCCGCCAAGGCAAAGGCCAAGGCTGAAAAGAAGGCCAAGCTGGATAAATAATTCCGACATATCCCCTGCGTGGTTTGGCTGCGCAGGGGATCGTTTACAATCTGAGGTTTTCAATATGAAAGAAAATAGCGCATCCTTTTTGGGTCAGGCGCCGGTTCCTAAGCTGATGCTGAAAATGGCGCTGCCGTCGGTGGTGGCGCAGCTTGTCAATTTGCTGTATAACATTGTCGACCGGATTTTTATCGGCCATATTGAAGGCGTTGGCACCGATGCTTTGACCGGTGTGGGTCTTTGCATGCCTATGATTTTGATGGTCAATGCCTTTGCGTTGCTTGCGGCCTCCGGCGGCGCTCCCAGAGCGGCCATTGCTTTGGGGCAGGGGAATCGGAAGGAAGCGGAGCGGATCATGAGCAACTGCTTCAGTATGGTGCTGATTTTCGGTATCTTGCTGACAGCGGTCTATGAAATATGGGCTCAGCCGTTGCTTTGGCTATTCGGCGCCAGCGAAAATACCATTGGGTATGCCTTGGACTATATCCGCGTGTATGCCTTGGGTACCGTATTTACCCTGACGGTGCTGGGCTTAAACAGTTTCCTGACAGCCCAGGGTTTTTCCGGCTTTGCCATGGTGACTACTTTGATCGGCGCCGCCTTGAACATCCTTCTGGATCCGATTTTCATCAATGTCCTGGGCCTGGGCGTCAAAGGCGCTGCCGTTGCTACGGTCATCAGCCAGGCGGTCAGCTGCGTTTGGGTGCTGTGGTTCCTGATTTTTGGAAAAAAGACCATCCTGCGGCTGCGTGGCCTGCGATTGGAGGGCAGAGTCTGCGGCCCGTGCCTTGCCCTGGGCGCCTCCGGTTTTGTGATGCTTTCCACAGAGGCGATCCTGAATATTTGCTTTAATTCCAGCTTGTCCCGATATGGCGGAGATATTGCGGTTGGGTCTATGACCATCATTTCCTCCTGCACCAATCTGGTACTGCTGCCCACCTCCGGCATTTGCCAGGGTTGTCAGCCCATTACCAGCTACAATTTTGGAGCCCGGAATTATGACCGTGTCAAGCAATGTGTAAAATTGCAAATTGCCGTGTGTGGCGTATATACCATCCTTTTCTGCGGATTTTGCATGATTTTCCCCCATGTACTTGCGGGGATTTTCAGTCATGATCCGGCACTTGTAGAGTATACTGTATGGACCATGCGGGTGTATATGGCCGGAATTTTCGCCATGGGCTTCCAGACCTCCTGCCAGCAGAGCTTTATGGCCCTTGGACAAGCCAAGGTCAGTCTGCTGTTGGCCTGCCTGCGGAAGCTGGTGCTGCTGATCCCCCTGATCTACATTTTTCCGGCCGTGATGAAAGAGGATGTATTTGCTGTGTTTTTGGCAGAACCGGTCAGCGATGTGATCGCGGCATCGGTTACCGTAACGGTGTTTGTGCTGCAGTTTCAGAAAATTTTGAGAAACGGCCCCACACAGATCGGGGCGGGGAGGTAATATCATGTTGATTTGTCCCGTGTGCGGTCGGGCGCTGGATCAGGCAGGCATTGCCCTGCGTTGTGATAAGGGTCACAGCTTTGATATGGCAAAGGAAGGTTATGTAAATCTCTTGCGAGCATCCAAAAACGGCGATCTGATCGGTGATGACAAATGCTCAGCCCGCAGTCGGCGGGATTTTCTCAACAAGGGATATTATGCCATTTTGCAGCAGGAATTGTGCCGGATTTTCGCCGATAAGCAGGGAAATTTGTTGGACATTTGCTGCGGCGAGGGGTATTATACCGCCGCGCTGGGCGAAAATCCTCATTTGAATGTGTTCGGCTTTGATATTTCCCGGGAGATGGTGCGCCTGGCCGCCAAGCGGGGCAGTGGCACCTATTTCGTTGCCAATATGGCGTCCATTCCGGTGGCTGATGGCAGTATGGATTATGCGGTGCATCTGTTTGCGCCCTTCAATGAAGCCTCCTTTGTCCGGGCACTGAAGCCTGGCGGAAAGCTGCTGACGGTGGTGCCGGGGCAGTTTCATCTGTGGGGGCTGAAGCAGGCGCTGTATGATACGCCCTATGAAAATGATGAAAAGCTGCCGATTACTCAGCAGCTTCGTTTTGTGGGCAGTCACAAAATCAGCGGCAACATTCATTTGAACTGCCAGGAGGATATTCAGGCAGTGTTCCGCATGACGCCCTATTATTTCCACACCGCGCAGCAGGATAAGGATAAGCTGCTTTCGCTGGAAACATTGGAAACGGCTATTGAATTTGTGATCGCTGAGTACGAAAAACCGTTAGGAGAATGAAATGACCAAGCTACTTCTGCGTTTATTTGCAAAAGATCATAACCGCGCTGCGATCGGCCGTCTTTCCGGCGTTGTGGGCATTGTTTGCAATTTGCTGTTGGCGGCAGGGAAGATGCTGGTGGGTGTTTTGTCCGCTTCCGTTGCGGTTATCGCCGACGCGCTGAATAATTTGACAGACGCCACCAGCTCGGTTGTGACTTTTGTTGGCTTCAAGCTGGCGGAACGCCCGGCGGATGAAAAGCATCCGTTCGGCCATGCCCGGTATGAGTATATTTCTGCCCTGGTAGTTGCGGGCTTGATTCTGTTTATTGGCTTTGAACTGGCAAAAACCTCCATCAGCAAGATCATTCATCCCACTGAAACCGCCATGTCGCCGGTATTGTTGGGAATTTTGCTGGTATCGGTTGCGGTCAAGTTTTGGATGTTTCTTTTTAACCGCTATCTCGGCAAACTGACCGATTCCGGCGCTCTGCTGGCCACCGCTATGGACAGCCGCAACGATTGCATCGCCACTTCCGCTGTTGTAGTGGCAGCGGCGATGGAGTATTTTACAAGCTGGATGCTGGATGGCTGGATCGGCCTGGCCGTGTCGGTGTTTATTCTTTACAGTGGCATACAATTGGCCCGGGAAACCATTTCGCCCTTGCTGGGCGAAGGCGCCGCGCCGGAACTGCGGGAATGTATTGTGGACTATGTGAGCCAGCATCCCAAGGTGCTGGGCTATCACGATCTGTATGTCCATGATTACGGGCCCGGACGCCGATTCGCTTCGCTCCATGTGGAAATGAGCTGCAAGGAAGACCCTTTATATTGTCATGAACTGATCGATGATATGGAGCGGGAATGCTTTGAAAGCCATGGCATTCAGCTTGTGATCCATTATGACCCTGTTGTAACCGATGATCCGGAGCTGTCACGGCTTCATAATAAGGTGGACCATATTCTTAAGGAAATGGATGCCCGGCTTTCTACCCACGATTTTCGTATGGTTAGGGGAGAAATGCATACCAATTTGATATTTGATGTGGTGCTGCCCAATGATCTTCGGCAGCAGGAGAACCGGATCCGCCAGCTACTTAATGAAGGCTTGTCCGGAGAAGGGATGCAGTATTATACGGTTATAACCTTTGATTCCGATGCCTTTGATCCCCATAGAATGTCATAAATATTGGGCCGTTACCGGAGTGGTAACGGCCCATTTATACCCTATGGATTTTCCGCCATACTTTCGCTGAGTCTTTGCAAGGTGGCTGTGATGTATTTTCCGTCATAGCCGTTGGCGACAGCCAGACGGAAATACTTCTCATAACCTTCCCGGTCCTTCAGAAGACCGCAGCATAATGCGGCGGTACTGAGAGCCTGGGGCATATGATTGTCGATTTCAATGGACTTCCGCGCGTATTCCAGGGATTTATCGTATTCCGCCCGGCGAAAATATAGGGCGGAAAGATTGTTGTAGGCAAAGGCGTTTTTGCTGTCGATGGTGATAGCCCGCTGATAGTTTATTTCGGCTGCTTCCGAATTGCCCAATCGCTGATAACAAAGGCCCATGTTGGAATATATGGAGGAGTTGGGCCGGATAGCGGCGGCAGCCTCGTAATGATGGATGGCTTGCTCGTATAATCCCATATCGTCATAGCTCAGCGCCATAAAAACGGTAACTGCCCGAATATCCGCGCTGCGCTGACATTCCTTGCGAAGCTTTTCCAGCTTGGAGACTGCGGCAGGAAGCTTATTGCGGTTGTAATCGTGGATGGCATTGTAAAAACTGCGCTCCAGCTTGTTGTTATCCTCAAATGCGCCCTGGATGTGCTCGGCGTAGGCTTTTTGATAGAGCGCTTTATGATTGGCGATCCGGTTCTTTGGCTTTTTTACCATGCCAAGGATGGCGCCGGCAATGATCAAACCGCATTTAATGATATCGTCTGTCTCCAGGCTCTTTTCTATGATTCCCTGATAGGCCAGCAGCGCGCCTGCGCCCAGGATCACAAGAGCGTAAAGTATGTATCTCAGATATTTCATCTTTTACTCCTTTGAAAAGTGCCGCTGCATAAACACAGCGGCACAGAATCATTAGTTACCGGGCTTGAAGGAGTCCTTCAGACCGACGGAGCGGTTGAATACCAGGTGTTCGGGGCTGCAATCCTTGCTGTCGGGGCAGAAGTAGCCCAGACGCATGAACTGATAGGAGGCAGGAGCCTTGGCGTTGGCCAGAGATGCTTCCACCTTGCAGCCGAGCAGCACTTCCAGGGAATTGGGGTTCAGGCAGCTAAGATAATCCTTGCCGGCGGCATCGGGATCCGCGTCCAGAAACAGGTTGTCATACTGACGGACTTCGGCATCCACAGCGGTTTCGGCGTCGACCCAGTGAATGGTGGCGCCTTTAACCTTCCTGCCATCGGCAGGGTCACCGCCCCGGGATTCCGGGTCATAGGTGGCCAATACTTCGGTGATATTGCCGTTTTCGTCGGCAACAAAACCGGTACACTGGATCAGGTAGGCGCCCTTCAGGCGGCACTCCGGTCCATTGGGGAACAAACGCTTGTACTTGGGGATCGGCTCTGCCAGGAAGTCATCAGCTTCGATCCACAGGTTCCGGGAGAAGGTGACCTCTCTGGTGCCATCCTCGGGACGGTTGGGGTTGTTCTCGACGGTCATGGTTTCGCTCTGACCCTCAGGATAGTTGGTGATGGTCAGCTTGATAGGCTTCAATACAGCCATAACGCGGGCGGCAGACTCATTCAGATCCTCGCGGAGGCAGAACTCCAGGAAAGCGTAGGGAATGGTGTTGGGGCTCTTGGCAACGCCCACGCGCTCGCAGAAGTTGCGGATGGAGTTGGGGGTATAGCCACGGCGGCGCAGGCCGCAGAGGGTGGGCATTCTGGGGTCATCCCAGCCGGAAACCACACCGGTTTCCACCAAATTTCTCAGCTTGCGCTTAGAAAGCACAGTATGGACAATACCCAGACGAGCAAATTCGACGTGGCGGGGGATATGGGGAACGGACACATTTTCCACCACCCAGTTGTACAGGGGGCGATGGTTCTCAAATTCCAGAGAGCAGAGGGAATGAGTAATGCCTTCCAGCGCGTCCTGAATGGGATGGGCAAAGTCATACATGGGGTAGATGCACCACTTGTCACCCTGACGGTGATGGTGCATGTGGCGAATGCGGTAAATGACCGGGTCACGCATATTGAAGTTGCCAGAAGCCAGGTCGATCTTAGCGCGGAGGGTGTATTTATTGTCCTCAAATTCGCCGGC
>JAZOAD010000085.1:0-11291 GCA_045595225.1 Faecousia sp. | reverse complement strand
GCCAACGAGAAGGTCACCGCCATCGATGATGGCACCATCCCCGGCGCCTGGGGCTCCATCAATATCGACGACGAGGGCACTCCCGCCCAGCGGAATGTCCTCATTGAAAACGGCGTGCTGAAGAGCTACATGATCGATAAGTTCAACGGCCGCCGCATGGGTATGGCCTCCACCGGCAATGCCCGGCGCCAGAGCTATGCCTACACGCCCACCTCCCGCATGACCAACACCTATATCGCTCCCGGCACAGACAAGAACGAAGATATCATCGCCTCCATGGAATACGGCCTGTACGCCAAGGAAATGGGCGGCGGCTCCGTCAACCCCGTCACCGGCGAATTCAACTTCTCCGTCAATGAAGGCTATATTGTCCGTAACGGTGTCATTTGCGAGCCTGTCCGCGGCGCGGCGCTGGTTGGCAAGGGCAGCCAGGTACTGATGGACATCGACATGGTCGGTAAGAACCTGGAAATGGGCCAGGGTATGTGCGGCTCCAGCAGCGGCAGCGTTCCCACCAATGTGGGTCAGCCTATGATCCGTGTTTCCAGCATCACCGTCGGCGGCAGATAAGGAGGGTTCACCATGACGTTTAATGAATTTAAGCAGGCGGTCATCGCCAAGTGCGCCGAATTGGGCATTGCCGAATACGAGCTTTACTATCAGGTCGGCGGCAGCACCGAAGTAGGCGTTTTCATGCACGAGATCAACGAGTTCAGCTCTAGCCTTG
The DNA here is from genome assembly GCA_045595225.1 of Faecousia sp. Classification (GTDB taxonomy): domain Bacteria; phylum Bacillota; class Clostridia; order Oscillospirales; family Oscillospiraceae; genus Faecousia. The sequence goes on along the minus strand of JAZOAD010000085.1, from coordinate 10,564 downwards.
ACGGCGGCGTTTGCTTCCGCTGCATCGTCGGCGGCAGAATGGGCTACGCCTCCACCCAGGCTTTGGACGCGGCGGAAGCCGTCTCCATCGTAGAACGGGCCGCCGATAATGCCCGCACCCTGGAGTCCGACGACGAAGTCTTCCTGGGCGAAGGCGGCCAGGAATATGAGCCCCTGAATCTGCAGCCCTACGATCTGCCCTCCACCGAGGAGCTGATCGCCACCGCGCTGAAGACCCAGGAATCCCTCTACGCCCAGGAAGGCGTGGTAGACGGCTGCCAGAGTCAGGCGCTGATGCAGCAGAGCCGAATTGCCATCGTCAACTCCAAGGGTCTGGACCTGTCCTATGAAAACAACGCCGCCGGCCTGGTCACCGTAGCTGTGGTCAGCAACGGCAAGGAAATGGAAAATGACTTTGCCTTCAAGCTGGGCAAGCTCAGCACCATCGACATCGAAAAGCTGACCGGCAAAGCCGCTGCCAATGCCCGCCAGCAGCTGGGCGGCGAAGTGGCGCCCACCGGCCAGTATCCTGTGGTTTTCAACCCCGAAGCCATGTGCAGCCTGCTGGGCGTATATTCCTCCATTTTCTCCTCTGAAGCCGCTCAGAAGGGTTTGAGCAAGCTGGCAAATAGCGAAGGCACCGTGATCGCTTCCCCCATAGTCACTTTGGTGGACGATCCTTTCCACAAGGAAAATCCCGAGCCCATGAATTTCGACGCGGAAGGCAGCCCCACCCATCGGAAGAATGTCATTGAAAACGGCGTGCTGAATACCCTGCTGTACAATCTGAAGACGGCCCACAAGGCCGGCAAGAAGACCACCGGCAACGCCTCCAAGAGCGGCTATACCGCCGCTGTTGGTATCAGCCCCTTCACCATGTATCTGGCCGGCGGCGAGATGACCGAGGACGAGCTGCTGGCTAAGGTGGGCAACGGTGTTTACATCACTGACCTGGCAGGTCTCCACGCAGGCGCCGACCCCATTTCCGGTGACTTCTCCCTGCAGAGCGCCGGCTTTATGATCGAAAACGGCCAGAAGACCACCTATGTCAAGTCCTTCACCGTAGCAGGCAACTTCTACGATCTGCTGAAGAACATCCAGGCTATGGCCAACAATGTGGAGCTGCCCAGAGCTATGGGCAAGACCACTTTTGGCGCGCCCAGCACTTGGGTCGACGGTCTCTCCATCGCCGGTAAGTAACCGCACATGATTTTGGGCGCCCCGGTTGGGGCGCCCTCTTTTTATCTTAGCAGCAGCCGCCGCAGCCGTTGTCGCTGCCGCAGCCACAGCCGCCCCAGCTGCCGCTGCCGCCGCAGCCGCAGAACAGGATCAGCAGGATGATAATCCAGCACATATTGCCACCGAAGAAACCACAATTATTGTTGCACATAAGAATACCTCCAGAAAAAGCTTTGATGCGGTTTTTCGCCGCTCATTCCATGGTATTCCGGCGGGCGAAAAATGTGCGGCCGCCACGAGATATTGTATTGTATTGGAAGCTTGCACCCTAAATAGTCGGAAATTGTCGGATTTTTGCAGGTCGGAAAGGGTTGAAATCCTTCCCATTTTTTGGTATACTGTCGATGGCGTGACCAAATTATCAGATAAGGGGTTTGTGTTATGGATATGCCCAAGCTGCTGATCGCGGATGTCAGCGACGAATACCGGCAAATTCTGTTCGACCATTTATCCCAAAACTTTATTATCAAAACCTGCAAGGACGGCGTCCAGGCATTGGAGCTGCTGCGCGTCTTCCGGCCGGATCTGCTGGTTATGGATCTAATGCTGCCCGGGCTGGACGGCATCTCTCTGCTGCAGCGGTCCCGCAGCGAAGGGATCTGCCCGGCAACGCTGGTGTTCTGTCCCTATCCCAGCGACTATGTAACCGCCGCCCTTCACCGTCTGGAGGTTTCCTACCCCATGAGTAAGCCCTGTGACCTGCAGGCTGTGGTGGACCGTTTGGCGGATCTGGCCGCCGGGCTGCAGCCGGAGCCGGTGCAGCAAGCCAATGTGGGCACCGCCGTTTCCAGCCTGCTGCTGTCCCTTGGTATGCGGGCCCGGTGGAGCGGCTTTCAGTTTTTGCAGATCGCCACTCCTATGTATATGCGCAATCCGGGCATCGCCATCACCAAGGAGCTGTATGTTGCCATCGGCAAAGAATACAACAAGGACGCGCTGCAGGTGGAGCGATGCATCCGCAGCGCCATTGACAATGCCTGGAAATCCCGGGACAGCCAGGTTTGGCAGCAGTATTTTTCCACCGCGGGCGGCTGCGTGCCACGGCCATCCAACAGCGAATTTATCGCCCGATTGGCCGGCATCATGGCAGCCCAGGGCTACCGTATGAAGGGCGCGTAACACTTTTCCGTAAAAAATCCCATTTGCCGCAAAAATGGCAAATGGGATTTTTTTAGTTTTGGTTTACATAGTCAATAAACTTCAGGAACGCGGCCTTACCCGCCTCATTTCGCTGATAGACACCGGCATGCTCCAGCACCTTGGAGAAGACAACACCCACCTCCCGCAGGAGAATATCGTGGACATTCTCCCGGGTGAAGGTGTATTTTTGCTTCAATCCCTCCGTCCAGGGGCCATGCTTTGCCAGGGTTTCGCTCCCGGAAATATCCGTGCCGTTCAAAATGGCGACTTCCAGCTCCGCCAGTTCCTGTTTCAGGCGGGCAGGCAGTACCGCCAGGCCCATGACCTCGATCAAGCCAATATTTTCTTTTTTGATATGGTGCAGCTCTGCATGGGGGTGATACACACCCAGAGGATGCTCCCGGGTGGTAATATTATTGCGCAGCACCAGGTCCAACTCATAGTCGCTGCCTCTGCGGCGGGCGATGGGGGTGATGGTATTATGGGGAACACCTTCCGTTTCCGCAAAAATGAATGCATCCGGATCGCTGTAGCCCCGCCAGGCCCGGAGGATTTTATCCGCCAGCTGAACCAGCCGCTCCTTGTCCGTGCCGCGCAGCCGCAATACGCTCATGGGCCATTTCACAATGCCGGACTGAACATCCTCATAGCCCCGGAAGGAAACAGCGGTTTCCACGCCGGAGCGCTCCATGGGGAATTGATAGTTGCCGCCCTGGAAATGCTCATGGCTCAGGATACTGCCGCCTACGATGGGCAGATCCGCGTTGCTGCCCACAAAATAATGGGGAAAAACCGTGACAAAATCCAGCAGCTTTCCAAACGCCGCCTTGTCGATCACCATGGGCGTGTGGGCTCCGTTGAACACGATGCAATGCTCATTATAGTATACATAGGGGCTGTACTGCAGGAACCATTCGCTGCCGGCGATCTCCAGCGGAATGACTCGGTGATTTTGCCGTGCAGGATGATTGAGCCGACCGGCGTATCCCTCGTTTTCGACGCAAAGCTGGCACTTGGGATAACCGGATTGGGGCATATTTTTGGCGGCAGCGATGGCCTTGGGATCCTTTTCCGGCTTACTCAGATTGATGGTAATGTCCAATTCGCCATATTCCGTGGCGGTTTTCCAGCGCATATCCCTGGCAATGCGGTAGCGGCGGATGTAATCCGTGTCCTGGGAAAGGGTGTAGTACCAATCCGTAGCCGCCTTCGGACCCTGATCGTACAGCGCCTGAAATTTCGCCCGGATCTCCCGGGGCATGGGGGTCAGTACACCCATCAGCCGGGTGTCCAGCAGATCCCGGCTGGTGGTGTCATCGGCGCAAACGCCCCGGCTGACCGCGTCATCCAGCAGGCCCTTCAGAATTTCCTCCAGAGGCAGCGGCAGCGCCGCTTCAGCTTCATAGCTATCCAGCTGCAAAGCCTGCAGTAATTGGTTAGTGACAAAAACCCTGTCGCAGGGCTGGATCAGCCCTTTGTCCAGGCCATAGCCCACAAGGGAGGCAATGTATGTATTTCTCTTCATAGTGTTTCCTCACTTTACACGGATGCCGCCATCGGCGCGGATACCCAGCACATGGCAGCTGCCTTCTCCCAGCGTTTCTTCCACGCCACAGCGGAAGCTTTCCAGCATATCCAGGGGAACAAAGGCCTGCACCGTGCCGGCGAAACCGCCGCCATGCACCCGGAATGCGCCTCTTCCCGCCAGCAGCGTGTCGCACAGCGCCAGAGCCAGAGCCACATCCTGATGCGCCACCGCGCCGGCCGGGGTAATATTCTGCAAATACATCCAGGAGCTTCTGCCGGACTCTTTGATAATGGCCAGGAAGGTTTCAAAATCCCCCTGCTTCAACGCCTCCGCCAGGCGGAAGACTCGCTTGTTTTCCTGGTAGAAGTGGATGGCGCGCAAAATGGCCCGGTCCGGGACCTGATGCCGTAGCCGGGGCAAAGCGGCAAAGAATTCCGTTTCCGGAACCTCCCGAAGCACATCCTTGCCAAAGAAGGCGCAAAGTTGCTTCAGTTCCCCGGGAATGGCGGCGTATTCGTCGGTCAGATCGGCATGGTCGGCGCCGCTGTCGATGATGCACAGGGCATGACCTGCCTTGGCAAAATCAAAGTCGATTCGCTCCACAACGGGCTGCTTCGGATCGGCAAAATCAATGAACACCATATTGCCCACGCTGGAAGCAGTCTGGTCCATTAAGCCGCAGGGCTTTCCGAAATATACATTTTCCACATACTGGCCAATCTGCGCGATTTCCACCGCGGTCAGCCGGCTGTCGAAAAACAGCTCGTTGCAAATGGTACCCATCAGCACTTCAAAGGCCGCGGAGGAGCTCAGGCCACTACCGGGCAGTACGGTAGAGCGCACCTGGGCATCAAAGCCCCGGAGCCGCGCGCCGCGCTGGGCGAAAACGGCAGCCGTGCCACGGACGATGGCCGCTGTGGTATTCTTCTCTTCCTCCCGGGGGCTCAGCTCCGAAAGCGCGATGACCACCTCCGGATAGCCTTCCGAGCAGATCCGAATGGATTGGGAATCATTCAGCGTCACGGTAGCCACGGTTTCCAAGTTTACGGCGGCAGCCACCACGGCGCCACGCTGATGATCGGTATGGTTGCCGCAGATCTCTGTACGGCCCGGGGCGGAAAAAATAAATTGCTGCTGCATATATTATCCCTCATTCCTAAAAATTGGGCAAACGCCTAAATCACTTCTCTCATTATAAGAAAATCCATCGGCAAGGTCAAGATGAAAAACGAGCCCATAGGAAAGAAAAGTCGCGGTTGCTTTCCCCTGCCGCCTGTGATATGCTTTGGATATATATAATTTGGGAGGTATCGGAATGAAATACGGATTTATCGGCTGCGGAAACATGGGTGGCGCCATCGCCCGGGCCATGCGCCGGACTGCAGGCGGCATCGCTGTGTCCGACCGCAGTGGGAAGGCGAAGTGCTTGGCAGAGGAGCTGGGATTCAGTTATATGACAAATGAAGAAATCGCGGAGCAATGCGACCGGATATTCCTGGCCGTAAAGCCCCATATGATGGCAGAGGCGCTGCTTCCTCTGCAAGACATTTTTGCCCAGCGCAGGCCGGCGCTGATCACCATGGCAGCAGGTTTGACCACGGAAACAATCGAAGCCTTTGCCGGCGTTCGGCTTCCGATCATCCGCATTATGCCCAATACTCCCACCGCCATCGGCAAGGGCGTGATCCCCTTCTGTCACAATGATTTGGTGGACGCCGTCCTCCTGGAGGATTGGAAAACCGATATGGCCTGTTGCGGTCTGGTGGATCCCCTGGAGGAGCGGCTGATCGACGCCGCCAGCGCCCTGTCCGGTTCCGGTCCGGCGTATATGTACATTCTGTTGGAGGCCCTGGCGGATGGCGCGGTGGCCTGCGGCCTGCCGAGAGAAAAAGCCATGGCATACGCCGCCATGACCATGACCGGCGCCGCGGAAATGTACCTGCAGACCCACACCCACCCCGGCGCGTTGAAGGACGCGGTCTGCTCTCCGGGCGGCAGCACCATCCGGGGTATCCAGGCGCTGGAAGCCCATGGTTTCCGGGGCGCCGTTATGGATTGCGTAACCGCCGCCTACCGGCGCAATCTGGAACTGGGCTGATTGCCAGCAAAAATCGCCGTATGGTTTTGCCATGCGGCGGTTTTTTCTGAAAACCGCTCCATACAAAAATCACAAGTTTTTCGTTTTTTCTGCAAGAACAGAAACAAAATATTAACAAGCCTGCGTTATAATGACAATAATCGGTTTCGTATGGGCCTCATTCATGAAATACGGAGGGATGATCATGTTTAAGATCTTGATTGTAGAGGATGACAAAGATTTAAACAGGACCGTTTGCGCCTTTTTGAATCGCAGCGGCTACCAGGCCATTGGCTGTCTGAATGCCAACGACGCCTATGACGCAATGTACGAGAATATGTTTGATCTCATCGTATCTGACATTATGATGCCGGGTGTGGATGGCTTCGAATTTGTCCGGAATGTTCGGGCGCTGAACCAGGAGATCCCCATTTTGTTCATGACCGCCCGGGATGACATCGCCTCCAAGCAGCGCGGCTTCCGCATCGGCGTAGATGACTACATGGTCAAGCCCATCGACCTGGACGAGCTGTTTCTGCGGATCGGCGCGCTGCTGCGGCGGGCCAAGATCGCGGCAGCCCGAAAACTGGAAGTGGGAAGCTTTGTAATGGACGCGGACGAGCATACCGCCTACCTGGGCGATGAGGAGATCAATCTGACCAACCGGGAATTTTCCATTCTATATAAATTGCTCTCCTATCCCAAAAAGACCTTTACCCGGCAGCAGCTGATGGATGAATTTTGGGACGCGGACACGGAAACCGCGCCCAGAGCGGTGGATGTGTACATGACTAAATTGCGAAGCAAGCTCTCCGATTGCGAAGATTTCGAGATCAAGACCGTCCATGGATTGGGCTATAAGGTGGTAATAAAATGAAGTACATCAAATTCCAGCAGATATTGAAGGCGTTGAGCAGGTTTATCCCGATTTTTCTGATGGTGGCCTTTCTGATCTCCTGCTGCATGATGCTGTTCGTGACCACCTTCGCCGGAACTGTGGAACTGGCGCTGACCAACGAGAATTTGGGCGATGCCGCAAAAATCACCTTTCTGAATGTTTTGCTGCTGAGTTTGCTGTTCACCATCGCCGATGAGATCCGCAGAAAACTAACGGTGGAGCGGCCGGTGAAGCGGATCACGCAGGCAGCGGAAAAGATCATGCAGGGCGACCTGACCGTTCGCATTGAACCAAAGCACAACGATGCGGAGCAATTCGGCGAGATCATTGATTGCATCAATAAAATGACAGAAGAATTGTCTGGCCTGGAAACGCTGCGGACGGATTTTATCGCCAATGTGTCCCATGAGTTGAAAACGCCCCTGGCGGCAATACAAAATTACGGAGCCTTGCTGCAGCAGCCGGATCTTGACGAAGAAACCCGCATGGAATACGCCAGGGCCATCTCCGATTCCGCCCGCCGCCTGGCTTCCATGATGACCAACATTCTAAAGCTCAACCGGCTAGAAAATCAGCAGATCTATCCTCAAACGGAGGAATATGACCTGAGCGAGCAGCTGCGCCAATGCCTTCTGCAATTTGAAAATGTTTGGGAAACAAAGAATATGGAAATCGAAAGCAATATCGCCGACGGCGTTACCGTAAAAGCCGATGCGGAGCTATTGGGCCTGGTGTGGAACAATCTGTTTTCCAACGCATTCAAGTTTACTGCACCGGGCGGTACTGTTTCTGTGAGCCTGACCGCCACCGACGGGCATGCCATCGTAAAGGTACAGGATACGGGCTGCGGCATGACGCCGGAGGTAGGCGCCCACATCTTTGAAAAGTTCTATCAGGGCGATACTTCCCATGCCACGCAGGGCAACGGTCTGGGGCTGGCGCTGGTGAAGCGGGTCATGGACATTACGCAGGGCCGGATCACCGTGGAAAGCACAGCCGGAAAGGGCACCACCTTTACCGTTAGAATTCGGAGAGTGTAATATGGACTGGAAGAAAATCGGGAAAAAGCTGCTGTTTCCGCCCGTTTGGCTGATGATCCTGCTGACGGTTTTCAGCGCCGCGGCGCTGGCAGCTGTATTTGTCTTGGACGCGGAAGCAGCTCCTGTTTCCTACGGAGTCTATGCGCTGTCCTTTTACACCTTAAGCGTTGTGACCCTGTTTTGCGTCATGGTCTTTCCCAAGCGGTATCGACAAATTAAGCAGAAAATATTGGCAAATCCCCTGGGAAACCGGTATGTAACAGACAAAATCTTTCGGGCAAAAGTGAACCTCAGCCTCTCCCTGAGCATCAATCTTTTATATGTGACCATCAATCTGCTCTCCTGGTTTTTGTACCGGAGCTGGTGGTTTGTGTGTCTGGCGGTATATTATGTGATCTTATCGGTTATGCGTTTCCTGTTGGTGCGCTATGTGCGGCTCAATGACATCGGCGCCAACCGCTTTGGCGAGCTGAAGCGGTCCCTGGTTTGCTCCTGTATCATGCTGCTGTTGAATTTCTTCCTGTCCGGCGCGGTGCTGATGGTGGTATATCAGAACCGAGGTTTCACCTACCATGGCATTCTGATCTATGTCATGGCAATGTTTACCTTCTATAACGCCACCTTCGCCATAAAAGATATGATCAAATATCGCCGTTTCGAAAGCCCGGTCATGTCCACGGCCAAGGGAATCTCCATGGCCGCGGCGCTGGTATCCATGCTAAATCTGGAAACCGCCATGTTCGCGGAGTTTGGCGCGGATATGGCGCAAGCGGATCAAAGGCTGATGATCATCCTTACCGGGGCCGGGATCAGCATCACAGTCATCATCATCGCCGTGCATACCATTGCGCGATGCGCGAAAGAGATAAAGAAAATGAGGTACAATCAAAATGGATAACACGGAAAAGACCTTTACCTACACCTACTCCGCCGCGGAGCAAACCGAGGTAGAGAATATCCGCAAGAAATATCTTCCCAAGGAAGAAAATAAAATGGAGCAGCTTCGCCGGCTGGACCGAAGCGCCACCCAAAAAGCCCAAACCCAGGCAATCACATTGGGCACCGTTGGCGCGCTGATCCTGGGAGGCGGTATGAGCCTTGTCATGACCGAGTTGGGTGAAAATCTGGGCATACACAGCGCTTTGGCGCTTTTACTCGGCATCGCGGCCGGTGTGGTTGGTCTGCTGCTGGTGGCGCTGGCCTATCCGGCCTACAACCGCATTCTGCAAAAAGAGCGCCGGCGGATCGCGGCGGAGGTGCTGCGGCTGACAGAAGAGCTTATGCAATGATCCCTGCAGAAAAATGTCCCGGAGCGCATGCATCGCGCTCCGGGCTTGACTGTTTTCGGCAGATGCCGTAAAATAGAATGCATGGAGGTGGTACGCATGCTGGACTTTCATAATCTGCAGCAATACCGGGAAAACAATCGCATCGAGGCCAAAGAGGCTTTGGGCGGTCTGCCGGAAAGCATTTGGGAAACCTATTCCGCATTCGCCAACACGGAGGGCGGTATCATCCTGCTGGGTGTTGAGGAATTGCCGGACAAAACGCTTCATGCCCTGGATATTCTGGATCCCCAGTGGCTTATCGAGGACTTTTGGCGGATCGTCAACAACCCCGAACTGGTTAGCGCAAATATCCTGACAGAGGAAAATGTACAGATCCACACGGTGGATGAAAAACAGATCATTGCCATCACGGTGCCCAAGGCGGAGGCCCAACATCGCCCTGTTTATATTGGCGCCGATCCCTACCGCGGGTCTTATCGCCGTTGCGGCGAGGGCGACTACCGCCTAACAAAAGAAGAAGTCGACGCCATGCTGATTGCGTAAAACAATGCCAATTTTACCTAATCGCGATTTAGCAGCACGACACAGTCATGTTTATCTGCAGAGAAACACTTTTTATTTCCCCCTCTTTTTGTAATCCTCGTCGATGCTGCGCTTCCACTCCTTGCTCATGGGACGAGATGCCCGGACAGAGCAGACCGCCTCGCTGACGGCCTCGTAGATCACGGCGGTACCCTTGTGATCGGCGTGGTAATTGGCGGCGCGGTCTGCGTCGATTCCAAACCGGGCGGCTTCCTTGGCGGCATCGATGTTTGCGCCCAGGAACAGGAATTCCCAGCCGTACTTCTCTTTCTGCCGCTCAATCATGGCCTTCAGTTGGTCATAGGAATACTGGCGGCTGGCATTCTCCATGCCATCGGTGGTGATGACGAACAGGGTTTTCTCCGGGCGATCCTCTTCGCGGGCGTACTTGTGGACATTACCGATGTGGTGGATCGCGCCGCCAACCGCATCCAACAGAGCGGTGCAGCCCCGGACATAATAGTCCTTGCGGGTCATGGGCTCGATTTTTTGGATGTCCACCCGGTCGTGGATTACTTCACTGACATTGTCGAACAGTACCGTGCTGAGCAGCGCCTCACCGGGTTCGCCCTTTTGTTTCTGGATCATGGCGTTGAAGCCGCCGATGGTGTCATCCTCCAGGCCGGCCATAGAGCCGCTGCGGTCCAGGATGAATACGATCTCTGTCAAATTCTTCTTCATAAAAATACCTCCTATAATCTGGCGTGTTTTAGCTTACACCCACATTATAGGAGGTTTCTTATTTCATTTGGTCAACTGCCAGGGGACTTTT
>JAZOAD010000084.1:0-2734 GCA_045595225.1 Faecousia sp. | reverse complement strand
GATCTTCTTGGCCACATCCCGTGCCAGCAGGATCATATTGTCCTCGCTGACTTCCTCGGGCTTGACCATAATACGCACCTCGCGGCCTGCCTGGATGGCGAAGGCCTTGTCCACACCGGGGTAAGAGCCGGTGAGCTCTTCCAGCTTCTGCAGACGGCGGATATAGTTCTCCACGTTCTCGCGGCGGGCGCGGGGACGGGGGGCAGACACAGCGTCGGCGGCCTGTACCAGCACGGCGATAACGGTCTTGGGCTCTACGTCGCCGTGGTGGGCCTCGATGGCGTTGACAACCGCGGGATTTTCCTTGTACTTCCGGGCCAGATCGGCGCCCAGCTGCACATGGCTGCCCTCCACTTCGTGGTCGATGGACTTGCCCAGGTCATGCAGCAGGCCGGCCCGCTTGGCCATGGCCACATCCACGCCCAGCTCGGCGGCCATGAGGCCTGCGATGTGGGCCACTTCGATGGAGTGGTTCAGTACATTCTGACCGTAAGAGGTGCGGTATTTCTGGCGGCCCAGGATCTTCACCAGCTCGGGGTTCAGATTGTGCACGCCGGTTTCGTAGCAGGCGCGCTCGCCTTCCTCCCGGATGACGCGGTCCACTTCCCGCTGGGCCTTTTCCACCATGTCCTCGATGCGGGTGGGGTGGATACGGCCGTCTACGATCAGCTTTTCCAGCGCCAGACGGGCAACCTCCCGGCGAACCGGGTCGAAAGAGGACACGGTAATGGCCTCGGGGGTATCGTCGATGATCAGGTCCACGCCGGTGATGGTTTCCAGAGTGCGGATATTACGGCCCTCACGGCCGATGATGCGACCCTTCATTTCATCGTTGGGCAGGGGGACCACGGAAACGGTGGTTTCGGCGGCATGGTCGGCAGCGCAGCGCTGGATAGCGGTGGCGATGATCTCCCGGGCCTTGTCGTCGGCCTCGTCCTTCAGCTGCTGCTCGATCTCCTTGATCTTCATGGCAGTTTCGTGGCGGACTTCATCTTCCACGCTCTGCAGCAGGATCTGCTTTGCCTGCTCCTGGGTCAGGCCGGAGATATTTTCCAGCACCTTCATCTGCTGCGCCTTGGCCAGATCGGCCTCGGCCTGGGTCTCGGCGGCCTTCTGCAGCTTTTTGACCAGTTCTTCTTCCTTCTTCTCGAAGGCTTCGGTCTTCTTATCCAGGGTCGCTTCTTTCTGTTCCAGACGGCGCTCTTGCTTGGTGATTTCAGCACGGCGCTCTTTCATTTCCTTCTCGTGCTCTGCGCGGGATTTATGGATCTCATCCTTGACTTCCAGGAGCATTTCTTTCTTCTTGCTCTCAGCGCCACGGATGGCCTCATTGATGATACGGGTAGCCTCTGCCTCAGCGGAACCGATCTCACGCTCAGCGACCTTCTTGCGATAGGTCACGCCGGAGCCAAAACCGACGCCAATGCCGACAACGGCGGCGACAACGATCAAAATAATAGCTAATGTGATGTCCATAATTTCGCAACGCACCTCCTTCTTGTAAAAATGGATAGCTGAAGGGGTGGGCGCGACAAAACACCCATGTGTTGTAAAATTGGCAGTAAAACACGCCGGAAAACCGGCATAAACAATGCAAATCAAACGCCACAAAAGGCGAAAATCGCGAAAACCCGGCTTCAGCCGGTTATCAATGAAACGCTGCCAAGGAAATACTTGGGCAACGTACACAATACCGAGAACTATTTTAACTTCCAATTTAGTGAATGTCAAGGGTCATTCAAACAAAAATATGAAAATCCAACAATCACAACTTTTTTCTTTACTGTTGACAGGAATTCTGTTATAATGTATGCGTCAAAAATTGCAGTTTATCGGGCAGTTTGATGGTTGCGCTGGCGCGGCAGCAACACCCCACAAACGAAAATTTGAAACTCTTTGGAGGTTTTTATATATGAGAATGCGGAAAATGAAGAATCGGGACAGCCGGATGGATGCCTGTGGCGCCCTGCGGATCATGGAGCCTGCCGCGCTGAAGGGCAACTGGCGCTCCCTGAAGCCGGATTGCGCCGCCCTTTGGGTGGAAGTGGGCTGCGGCAAGGGAAAATTCACCGCCGAAACCGCCGCCGCCAACCCCGATGCGCTGCTGATCGCCGTGGAACGCTGCCGGGAGGCTATGGTGGTGGCCATGGAAAAAGCCCGGGAAATGGGGCTGACCAATGTTTTTTACATTGACATGGATGTGGCCAATATGGAGGAAATTTTCGCCGGATTTGAGATTGACCGGCTGTTTATCAATTTCCCCGATCCCTGGCCCCGGAAAAAGAACGCCAAGCGTCGCCTGACCCACCGCGCCTTCCTGGACAAGTATTGCCGCGTGATCAAAGAGGGCGGCGAGATCCATTTTAAGACCGATAACGCCCCGCTTTTTGAATATTCTGTGGAAGAATTTGCAATTTGCGGCCTGCAGGTGAACAATCTGACCCGGAATTTGCATGAAAACGGCATTGTGGGCATCATGACGGGCTACGAAGAAAAATTCCACGCACTGGGCACTCCCATCAACCGCTGCGAAGTGGTGTGCAAGCCCTTCCAGCTGCCCAAGGAAGAAAAAAAGACTGAGGAAGAAGACGCATAAATTGTTGTTTATAACCCTCCCCTTTGGGGAGGGGGGACCGCTTGCGGTGGGTGAGGTTATATGAATAGCGGTACATTTTGTCCCCTCATCCGTCAAAAATCAAAGATTTTTGCCACCTTCCCCCCAAGGGGAAGGTTC
>JAZOAD010000083.1:0-7519 GCA_045595225.1 Faecousia sp. | reverse complement strand
TCCCTTGATTTTCGGGTTTCGTTCCATAAGCATACCTTTCAGCAGGTCTTCACTTTGCACCAACCGCCAGGTTTCCGCCCGCATTCCACATCCGCCTCGGTCGCTTCGCTTCCTCGGCACCTTCTCCCCGGGAGAAGGTAGGCGCCTTCGGCGCTTAAATATCAATATTGATGGCGTATTTTGCGTTCCGTTCGATCCATTCTTTTCTGGGTTCCACCTGCTCGCCCATCAAAATCGTAAAGATCTCGTCGGCGCGGCGGGCATCTTCCAGCGTAATCCGGCGCAGCGTTCTGCGCTCCGGATCCATAGTGGTTTCCCAAAGCTCATGGGGGTCCATTTCGCCCAAACCTTTAAAACGGGAAATATCCACCTTCACATTGGGATTATCGCCCCGCATTTCGGCAGAAACCAGATCCCGCTGCTCGTCGGAGTAGGCAACCCGCTCCGTTTTGCCCCGCTTGAGCTTGTATAGCGGCGGCACGGCGGAGTAAACATAGCCGTTTTCGATCAGCGGCCGCATATAACGGAAGAAGAAAGTCAACAGCAGCGTACGGATGTGGGCGCCGTCCACGTCCGCATCGGACATGATAACCACTTTGTGGTAGCGCAGCTTTTCAATGTCAAATTCCTCGCCGATACCGGCGCCCAGGGCCACGATCAGCGGATACAGCTTGTCGTTGCCGTAAATTTTATCGGCCCGGGCCTTTTCCACATTCAGCATCTTACCCCACATGGCCAAAATCGCCTGGAAGCGGCTATCTCTGCCCTGGATGGCAGAGCCCGCGGCGGAGTCACCCTCGACGATGTAAATTTCGCACAGTTCCGGGTCACGCTCATTGCAGTCCTGGAGCTTGTCGGGCATCTGGCCGGATTCTAAGCCGGTTTTGCGGCGGATGGACTCCCTTGCCTTTCGGGCCGCTTCTCTCGCCCGGTTGGCCATCATGGCCTTTTCCAGGATCAGTTTCGCCGTGGCGGGATGTTCTTCAAAATAGGTAGCCAGCTGATCATTCACGATCTGGTCCACCAGGGTGCGGATATAGGCATTGCCCAATTTTGCCTTGGTCTGGCCCTCAAACTGGGCATCCGTCAGCTTCACGGAGATGATGGCGGTGATGCCTTCCCGGCAATCTTCGCCGGAAACCTTATCATCGCCCTTGATGATGCCGTTTTTCATGCCGTAATTGTTCAGCACACGGGTCAGCGCGGTCTTGAAGCCGGTTTCGTGCATACCGCCTTCGGGGGTGTTGACCTCGTTGGCAAAGGAGAGGATAAATTCGTTATAGCCATCGTTGTACTGCACAGCGATCTCCGCGGAAGCGTCGCCCTTGGCGCCGGACATATAGCTCACATCGTTGTGCAGCGCCGTCTTGTTCCGCTTGCAGAAGGTGGCAAATTCCCGAATACCGCCTTCGTAGCACATGGTTTCGCCCATAGGCTCCTCGCCCCGGTCGTCGGTGATGGAAATGGTCAGACCGGCGGTGAGGAAAGCCTTTTCCCGCATACGGGTGTGGAGAATTTCGTAGTCATATTCGGTGGTGTCAAACATTTCCGGGTCGGGCTGGAAGGTCACCTCGGTGCCGGTCTTGTCCGTATTGCCCACAACGGTCATTTCCTGGGTGATCTCACCCCGGGCAAACTTCATTTCGTGAATTTTGCCGTTTTTATGGACCCGGACACGGAGCCATTCGGAAAGGGCGTTGACAACGGACGCGCCTACGCCGTGCAGACCGCCGGAAACCTTGTAACCGCCGCCGCCGAACTTACCGCCGGCGTGGAGCACGGTAAACACAACCTCCAGAGCGGGCTTGCCGGTCTGGGGCTGAATTTCTACGGGGATACCACGGCCATCGTCGGTGACGGTGATGGAATTTCCCTTATTGATGGTAACGGTAATATTATTGCAGTAACCTGCCAGGGCTTCGTCGATGGAGTTATCCACGATCTCATACACCAGATGGTGCAGACCCGTGGAGGAGGTAGAGCCGATATACATACCGGGGCGCATGCGGACAGCTTCCAGACCTTCCAAAACCTGGATCTGCTCACCGCCATATTCTTGTGTTACTTTTGTTTCGTCAGACATAAAATAACTCCTGTCTTAGAAAAATACTGAATTTATCGTGAAATTTTTATAAAACGCTGTCATTGCGAGGCCCTTTAGGCCCGTGGCAATGACATGGTCACATTTTATTTTACATTTCCCTTTTCGATCTGGATCGTCTTACCCAGTTTCGTGAACCTGCCGGGTTCGCAGCAGGTGATGAATACCTGTCCGGAAACGATCTGGTTCAGCACAAAATCCTGCCGGCCCGGGTCCAACTCGGACAAAACATCGTCCAGCAGCAGCACCGGTTCTTCGCCGAATTCCCTGGCCATCAGTTCTCTTTGTGCCAATTTTAAGCTAATGGCCGCCGTTCGGGTTTGACCCTGGGAGCCATAGGCTTTCAAGTCGATGCCGGATAGGGAAACGGAAAAATCATCTTTGTGGGGCCCCGTCAGACATTGCCCAGACTCCAACTCCGCCCGGTAATGGCTCTGTAAATGCCGCTGCAGGTCCTCCTGCAGCGCGCCAATGGGGGCGAAGGGGTCGCTGACCGTGGAAACGGTCTTATATTCCAAAGCAAATGCCTCGCTGCCGCCGGAAAATTGGCTGTGATATTTGGCCGCCGCGGCGCCCAGGCTGTCAAAAAACCTGGCCCGGTAGGAGATCAGCAGCGCGCCCACCTGGCACAGCCGGGCATTGTACTCCGGCAGAATTTCCAGCAGCGCGGGATTGTCAAAATGGTCCTTTAAAATCCGGCTTTTCTGCTCTAAAATCCGGTTATATTCCGCCAGGGCAGCGTCGTAATTGGGCCGCAGCTGGCAAAGTCCGTGGTCCGCGAACCGCCGCCGCTGGGTGGAGCCGGATTTCAGGATCATCAGATCCTCCGGACAGAACAGCACCGTAGGCAGCACGCCCAAAATATCGCCGGCGGTTTTCTTTTTCACGCCGTTGCGGTAGATCTGCCGGGGCTTGTTTGCCGCAAACAGCACCCATCTAAGGCTTTGCTGCCGCTCCTGGGAGAAAATATCCCCATTTAGATCCGCAAAATCCGCAGAAAACCGCACCATTTCTCCGGTTTTCTGGGCCCGGAAACTTTTTCCGCTGCCCAAATAAGAAATGGCCTCCAATAAATTGGTTTTTCCCTGGGCATTGTCGCCCACGATCAGATTGACACCGGCGTCAAATTCGATCTGCAGGTCTTCATAATTTCGAAAATCCCGCAGGCACAGTTTATTCAGCCGCATTGGTGATCACATAAGTCTGACCCTCAAAGGCGAATTTATCACCGGGGTACAGTTTTTTGCCCCGCATGGCGCAAACTTCCCCATTGACGGTGACATAGCCTTCCTGGATCTGATTTTTCGCCTCGCCGCCGCTATAGACGATGTTGGCGAATTTCATGGCGTCCTGCAGCTTGATATATTCAGTGCTGATGGCCACAGGAATACCGGTTTCTTTCTTTTTAACTGTTACTTTCATAGAAAACCTCTGTCATATTGTCATTACGGCGCATCCAAGCACGCCCACGCTGTCATTGCGAGGGCCTTTAGGCCCGTGGCAATCTCCCGGTAATATCTTCAACCAAGAATTTTGTTATAAAGATCTACCCAATGTGGATTTATCTTAAAAATCAGATCTGTTTTCCGATCTCTTGACCAGCTTTTGATCTGCTTTTCCCGTTCGATTGCCGCTGTGACATCGCCTGTTTCTTTGAAATAGACCAGCTTATCAGTTTTATACTTTGTTGTAAAGCTTTTAGGGTCTGCGTGGGTTTTATGTTCATACACCCGGCGGATCAAATCTTTTGTTACACCGGTGTAAAGTACCGTATGATTTTTATTTGTCAGGATATATACATAGTAATTTACATATCTATCCTCCGACATGTTACCAGGAGATTGCCACGGCCCTGAAGGGCCTCGCAATGACATGGTTGTCTTTACATGGTCAAATAATTTTTTAACTCTTAATTCTTACCGGCAGGACCATATAGGCGAAATCTTCCTTATCGTCCACAGGGGTCAGCACGATGGGGCTTAAGTTATTGGTCAGCTCCAGCATCACTTCCTCAGAAGGAATGGCCCGCAGAGCATCCGCCAGGTAGCGGACATTGAAGCCGATTTCCAGCTCCTTACCGTCGCCGGCAATGGCGCAGCGGTCCTCAGCGGCGCCGATGACGGTGTTGGTCCGCAGCTGCAGCACCTGATCGCCGAATACGCAGCGCACAGGGCTCTTATATTTTTCGGAAACGATGAGGCCCACACGCTCAATGGAAGAGGCCAGGTCACCCACATGGGCGCACAGCCGCACAGGGCAATTGGTGGGAACCACCTTCCGCCAATCCAGGAAATTACCCTCCAGCAGCAGACAAACCAGGGTGGTGCTGCCGATCTCAAAGAGAATATGCTTGGGGCCCAGGGTGAAGGCGGCATTTTCTTCCGAATCCGTCAGAATCTTTTCCACTTCCTTCAGGCCGGCCGCCGGCACCACAAAGCTCAGATCCCGGCCGATAGGGCTTTCCGGATGCCAGGTGCGGCGGGCCAGACGGAAACCGTCCACCGCGATGGTGGAAATAGCATTTTCTTCCACTTCAAACTTGACGCCGGTGTGAATGGGCCGACCCTGGTTTTCGGAAACGGCAAAAATAGTGCCGGCGATCATTTTCTTAAGCTGATTTTGAGGGATCTGTACCGGTCGGCCGGTGTTGACATCCGGCAGCTCCGGATAATATTCGGAGGACTCGGCGGAAATGGTAAAGGAAGCATACCCGGAGCGGATGGAAACCCGATAGTTTTCATCCACCACCACAGTCACCGGGCCTTCCGGCAGCCGGCGGATAATATCGCCAAAAAGTCTTGCCGGCAGCAGGCAGGAGCCGGCTTCCGTCACTTCCGCCTCTATTCTGTGGGTAATGGCGGTTTCCATATTAAAGCCGGTAAGGCTCAGGCCGTGGCCGGCCTGACAGAGAATGTTTTCGATGGCGCCCAGGCTGCTCTTTTGAGCTACGGTACGGCTGGCAATATTCAGTCCGGCAGACAGCATACTTTTTTCACAGGTAAAACGCATGATCGTTCTTCCTTTCTGTAAATAATATAAGAATATATATATTCCGATATAAGTAAGGTAGTTTTAGTGTTAGTAGAGGAAAGTTATGTGGAAAAGTGCCGCGGAGCCAATAAAATCAAGGGTTTTCTTTCCACACCCCCTGTGGAATTTTTATGCTCTTTTCCACAGCCCGTGTGAATTCTGATTTTCGTAAAAATTTATCCACAGAAAGTTTTCCACATTCCACAAGCCCTGTGGAAATTATAATTTATACTTTGTAATTACTTAAAGTAGGGAGTTAATATTGGCAGTAATATCCCGGATGTTGTTCTGCAGCTCGGAATCTCCGTCCTTCAGCGCCATTTCCACTTTGCGGATGTTATACAGCACCGTGGAGTGATCCTTGCCGAATTCCTTGCCGATATCCGGCAGGCTCAGATTAGTCAGCTTCCGGATCAAATACATCGCCGTCTGCCGGGGCTCCGCGATGCCCTTGGTCTTGGAGCTGCCCCGCAGCGCCACTTCGTCCACGGAATAGAACTTGCAGACCTGGGAAATGATCAGGCTGGGCGTGGGCAGGGTGTTACCCTCGCTTTTGAACATATCGTCAATGGCCCGGGAAATATTCTGCAGGTCCAGAGGCATATTATTCAAGTCCCGGTAAGCTAAAATTTTCTTTACGGTGCCTTCGATCTGCCGCACATTGTTGGTGATGTTGATGGCGATGTAGTTGCACACATCATCGTCCAAATTCAGCCCCAGATGCTTGGCCTTGTTCTTCAAAATGGCCATTCTGGTTTCATAATCCGGGGGCTGGATGTCGATGGTCAGACCCCATTCAAAACGGGATTTCAGCCGATCCTCCAGTGTCAGCATATCGCTGGGCTTCCGGTCGGAAGTCATAACGATCTGCTTATGCTCCTCGTAGAGCTTGTTGAAGGTATGGAAAAATTCCTCCTGGGTACTTTCCTTGCCGGCGATGAACTGGATATCGTCGATGAGGAACAGATCCGCTTCCCGGTATTTGCTGCGGAATTCAATATTTTTACCGCTCTGGATGGCAGCGATCAGCTCAATGGTAAATTGGTCGCCCTTGATATACACGATTTTCGCGTCCGGCTTCTGCTTGCGGATGCCGTTGGCGATGGCGTACAGCAGATGGGTCTTGCCCACGCCGGGCGGGCCGTAAATAAACAGGGGGTTGTACACATCGCCGGGGTGATTACTGACGGCGATGGCAGCGGAATGGGCCATCCGGTTGCTGGGGCCCACCACGAAATTGTCAAAATTAAACTGGGGGTTAAAATCCATGGCGGTGGTTTGGCTGCCCTTGGAGCGGTATGCGTCCAGCTCCGCGTCGCCGAATACCATCAGCTTGGCATCGGAGTTAAAGATCTCCTTCAGCGCCTCCTGCACATAATTGGCGTAGCGCTTGAGGATCACTTCCCGGCGGTAATCGGAAGGAGAATGGAGGATCAGATGCTCCTCTGTCAGCTCCACCACCTCCGCGTCGTCAAACCAGGTGGACACCATCACGCTGCCCAGCTGCTCTTCCATATACCCATAGATTTTTGCCCAAACATAGGCAGAAGAAAACATAAATTCCGAACTCCTTTCACGGCAAAAACCGGGGAAAAGGTAAATTTTCCCCACAATATCCCTATAATAATTTTAACACAGATTTGTGTAAAAAACAAGAGAAATTTGTCGGTATACAATATTAAATAAGAATTATTTGCTGGTAAGGTAAATTGTTGTTTACAACAAAACCCTCCCCTTTGGGGAGGGGGGACCGCTTGCGGTGGGTGAGGGAATAAAACCCTCATCCGTCACGGCTTTCGCCGTGCCACCTTCCCCGAAGGGGAAGGTTTTGGTGCCGCATTGTTCCTCGGCTAAACAACAATTTATCTCAAATAAAAAAACCAGAGCTGACTTATCCATCAGCTCCGGGGTGGTATTTGGTTTACTCCAGCGGCTGGCCGCAATAGGGGCAGTATTCTGTGAACAGCCAATTTTTGTGGGCTCTGCCACAGCTGGGACAGCGCAGATAGATGCCTAAAATCAAAGCGATGATCAGGAAAATAATCGCAATGCCCCACATGACCAATTTATTACCGTCTGAGAAATACAATCCCAGAATGCAACATATGGTCATTAGGATATAATTCAAAATAGACAGTAATTTTGCGGTACTTCGCTTCATATTCCTTATTCCTCCGCAGGCACCGGGGTCACGATGGGCTTTCCGTCCCGGTCCACCAGCACGCACAGGCCGCCGGCATAGCCACTTTGGGTAAACAGATAGTTTACGCCGGTCTTTTTGTCCACATAGATGGCCATGTAATTGTCACTCATGCCGCCGCCATCCACTACGGTCTTGATAAAGCGATCCTCTCTTTTTGCCATTGTTATTTTCCTCCTATGGATTTA
>JAZOAD010000082.1:0-10300 GCA_045595225.1 Faecousia sp. | reverse complement strand
AAGGAGTTGTGGGCTTGGATTGTCTTCCTAAGACCGCTTGGCCTCCGACTTAGCAGCCGTCCAGCATCTGCGTGGAAGTCACCTTTGTGGACACCAGTTCGTACGGGAACTCCCGAACGCCCAAAACAGCGCCGGTCCCATCCAGGAAGCTGACCGTCACAACATAGCGGCCTGCCTGCTTGCCGAAGTCGGGGTAAGTGCGGTTGCACACCAGTCCGCTTTGAATGGGGAAAGTGCCGCAGTCCCGCACAGATCCATCCTCACGACGCATCACAACGCCAACGGATACCGCATCCGCAGATGCAACCTTCAGCTCTACCGAGCCATTGACCGAGATTCTCCCGGAGGGGATGATGGTACAGTCGTGTTGTTGCATGGGTGCACATTCCTTTCTCAGCCTGTCAACATAATGTTGGCATCGTCAATCATCTTCTGATAAACAGTTTCGTACTGGGCCAGGGTCTGGTTGATATCGCCGCCGTTACGGACATCCCACAGCAGATAGAAAGCGCCGAAGCCCTTTTCCAGAATGCCGTCGGTGTAGGAAGGAACGAAAATGTTCTTGGCCAGCTCATTAAACAGCGCCTGATCTTCCGCGGAAACATAGGCATTGGACTTTTCATTGTCGATCAGGAATTCGTCCATGATCATGCCGATCAGAGCGCCGGCGCTGTAAGGCGCATCGGAGCCGTTGGAAATGGCGAAGCCGGTGGAGTGACCGAAGTTAACGCCGTCGGTATTGTCGGGGCCCACAGGGAAAGCGGTGACGCCGTAGTTGATTTTCACGGTACCCTTTTCCTTCAGTTGGTTAAAGACTGCCATCTCATAGGCATAGGCGCCGTGCATGGCAGCGTTACCCTTGAGGAATCGGTTCTGACCGGTAACATAACCGGAGCCGCAGACATTTTCTTCAAAGAAGATCTCCTGGCAGAATTCCAGGGTGTTGCGCATATTGGTGGTGTAGATGTTCAGCTTGTACTGGCCGTCTTTGAATTCTACGGCAGCGCAGCCGTTGCTGGCCTGCAGCACTTCGTCAAACATATTCTGCAGACCCACCACATTGTTTTCCAGGTCGGTGCATTCCTTGGCGATTTCCAGGAAAGCATCCCAGGTCCATTCGCCCTGTTCATAGAGCTTGGCAGGCTCATCGGGGTCGAAGCCGTTGTTTTCCAAAATGTCCTTGTTGTAGAACAGCACATAGGGGGTGGAGGTTACGCCGGCGGCATAGTATTGGCCGTCAAACTTCACATAAGCATCCATAACTTCCTTGTTGTTCAGCGGATGGTCCAGGTCCACATACTCATCCACAGGCAGCAGATAGTTCTTCAGATACATGCCCAGATACTGGTCAACGCTGATGTAGAACACATCCACCGGGTCGTTGGCGGCGATCTGCGCGGCAACCTTTTCGTTCCACAGCTGCTCGCCCACGGCCTGCAGGATCTCCACTTCCTTGCCGTATTTTTCTTCAAAACGCTTGATGGCCCGGGAGTAGACGCTGTCGGGGTCGGAGCCGTCGTAACCGGGAACCAGAATGCTGACCTTCTTGGGCTCAGCGGCAATCTTGGCATCCAGATCGACGCCCGCAGCACCGCTGGTGCTGTTGGTGCCGTTGGTGCTATTGCTGCCGTTGGTGTCGGTGGGCTGGGTGTCCTGGCCGCAGCCGACCAGCAAGCCGCACAGAAGCGCAGCCACGCAAATCAGGGACACCAGAATTCTCATCGTTTTCATCAGTTGTTTCCTCCTTGTTCAAGTCGTTCGAGCATCAGTTGCGCTGCCATGCAGACACGGGCAGCGTCGGCGTTGTACAGCGGATAGGCGTGCCGTTTCATTACTTTCAGATACAGGGTCATGTAGGTTTCCAGGCGGGCATTGTCGCCCATCTGGGCAGCCACATAGGCAAGCGCGCCCCAGTAGAAGGTGTCGGGGGTGCTCATTTCCTCCCAGGTGGCTTTCCGCTCGCCGGTGGAGAAATAGGCGTTAAATTGTTCGTACAGATAAAGGGCTCGGGAATCGGTAGGGTCAAGCAGGCCGCAGAAAATGGGGAACAGCTGCGCGGTGGCGCAAGGATAGAAATTGGTCCAGGTAAAGGCGTAGGCCGAATCGTTGTTGACGCCCAGCGCCACTTCGTAGTAGCCCTCCGATTCTACCCACATATAGGTTTCAATGGCATCGTAAATCTGCTGTTTCAGGTCCGCGGCCTCGGCAGCAAGATCGGACAGGCCCAGAGCGGTATACAGCTTTTCCGCCGCTACCAGGCCCTCGTAGACCTCGCAGTTATCCATCAGATACTTGATGCGGTAGTCCGGCTTTGCAAAGGTCAGTCCCTTGTTCATGGTTTGCCGGATGGGGTTGAGCAGGCGCTGCAGATCCTGACTATTGGCCTGGAGGTAGGCCAAATCGCCGGTTTTCTCATAGTACTTGGCCACAACGCACAGGAAGGTGGCGGCGTAGGAGTCGGTGGAGTCGTAGGATTTTTTGCCCTCAGAATTGATGGAGATCTCCTCGGAAACCAGCATTCCGTTGGAAAGCGTTATGGTATAGTCGTAGATGGTGCCGTCCACGCCGTTGTAGTCGGTTTCGGCGGTATTCAGATGGTCGAAATGCCAATCCATGTAAAGACGGACATTTTCGTAGTAGCTTTCACCGGCGCCCAGCAGCGCCAGCGCCGCAAAGTCGGCAAAATAGGGATTCATGGTGAAGCTGCCGTTGGGGCCCCGTGTCATGAGCAGCGCTCCGTTTTCCACCTGAAGGCCTGCCAGCCATGCGGCCTCCTCTGTAGCGATCTTTTGATACATAGCGATCTGATCCTCTCTGGTCATGGTGGATTCGCTGTAATCCGTAGAAGGCGGTTCAGTAGTGGGCGGGGTTGTAGGTTCCGTGGGTTGTGTAGTAGGCTCGGTGGGTTGGGTGGTAGGCTCCGTAGGTTGGGTGGTAGGCTCCGTAGGCTGGGTAGTAGGCTCCGTAGGCTGGGTGGTAGCCTGAGTGGGATCCGTAGTACCGGTGGTCGGGGCTGTGGTTGGCTCCGTGCCGGAGGTCGGTACGGTGGAATTTGTAGAGCTGGCCGGGGGCGTGGCTGCCGAAGGGCCGGTACAGCCCGCGACCAGACTACACAGCAGGCAGGCTACACAGACCAGCGCAACCAGTTGTTTTCCTTTTTTCATATTTCCTGTTCTCCTTATTGATTCATGGGCGGACGCCGACGGAGGCTTAGCCCACCAGACCGGAACGCTCAATGCCCTCGGTGAAGTGCTTCTGAACAGCAACATATACGGCGATCAGCGGCAGGGCAACGATCAAACAGGCAGCGGAGAGAATGGAGTCGCTGAGCAGTTTGATATCGGAGCCGATGGTCTGGCCGACCATGCCCTGTACGGTGTTGTTCAGGGCTGTGGAAACGCCGGTCAGGGCGATGGACAGGGGGTAATCGCTGTTGAGCAGCATACCGGTCAGGGTGTAGTCGTTGTAATACCACACGAAGGAAAGCACAAAGACCACCAAAATGGCGCCCTTCACATTGGGAACCATAATGTGGAAGAAGGTGCGCAGGGGATTGCAGCCGTCCAGATACGCGGCTTCTTCCAGTTCCTTGGGAAGCCCCCGGAAATACTGCCGGAAGATGTAGATGTACAGGCCCGAACGGATGCCGGTTCCCAGCGCAGCCATGATGTAAAACTGCCAGTAGGTGTCCAGCAGATGCATGGTCTTCATGTTGACATAGAGGGGAATGATGTAAGTCTGCACCGGAACGATCAGACTGAATATCAGCAGACCGAACAGCAGGCCCTTGAACCGGAACTCAAACCGGGCAAAGCCGTAGGATACGAACAGGCAGGTAATTACCTGAATGATGACACAGGGCACCACCAAAATCAGGGTGTTGGTCAATGTATCGCTGTATTTGAGCAGTTTGAAGGCCATTTTGAAGTTAAACATATCTGTTCCGCTGGGAATCCATACCACGGTAGGATCCAAAGCATCCGAAACAGATTTGAAGGCGTTGGAGATCATGAACAAAATCGGATAGAGCATCACGAAGCCTACGCCCATCAAAAACAGCGCCCGGAACAAAGACTTGATGATTTTGCCGCCGGTTTGGATCTGTTTGTAATATTTTGTCGTTCTCATGTTGCCACCTCACTGATACATATAGACCACAAGCTTGCGCATCACCAGACTTACCAGGCCCACCAGCGCCAGAATGCACACGAAGTAGATCACACCGATGGTGGCGCTGTAGGTATAGTTGTTGTTCTGGTAATAATTTCGGATCATGCTCATGACCAGATTGTCGTAGTCCAGGAACGAGTCGATGACGGTGTAGATGATGACCACCAGCAGCGAGGGGGTGATGGCCGGGAAGGTGATCTTCCAGAACTTGACCCATGCATCCGCGCCGTCGAGAACGGCTGCCTCATAAAAGCTTTGGGGGATGTTGTTAATGGCAGACAGCAGGAGTAGCATCTGCACACCGCTTTTCCAGGTCAGGTCAAAGAATCCGTTGACAATATCAGTGATGGATGTCAGCACAAAATCCGGCAGACCGAATGCGGCAAAGGTGTTCACCAGATCCGGCGCCTGGAAAAGATAGGCTGCCGTGTTGTCGCTGGTGGACACACTCATCATCACCTGCTCTTTCAGGATGGTGATGATGACGCCGGAGGCGATCATCACGGGGAAGAAGAACACGGTACGGGCCGCGCTGCGGCCGAAGAAGTTCTCCTTGAGGATCACGGCGATGAACAGGCTGAAGGCGGTGATCATCAGCACAGAGGGAACTACCTCGCCCAAAGCCTGGGTCAGATTCGGCAGGAAAAAGGTATCCTTGGTAAAAAGATAGGAATAGTTATCCAGGGCGACCCAATCCAGCTGGAAGCCGGAGGCGGTTACGGTCAGCCGGCTGAAGGAATAGATCACAGCCTGGGCCATGGGCCATACAAAGAAGATGACAATGCCGATCAGCCAGGGGGCCAGAAACACCCAGGCCCATTTTGCGTGCTGGGACTTCAGCGAAAGATGCTTTTTGCTTTTATTCAGTTTTTTCATACTTATGCACCCTCCTCGGAAAGCTGCAGCACATAGCCGCCCGCCGGGATGACGATATCCCCGTAAGTAACATCCCGGTCGGAGTAGTTGACATAGACGCCCATGCCGTTATCAAATCCGGTGTAGCGCACGTCTTTGGAGATCAAGATGTGTTCCGTTATGGTTCGGTTGGACACCGCGCTGAGGAACTGATGCAGCTTTTGATACTGTTCAGAGGCGTGGGCTAACCAGCGGTCTGCCTGGATATATCCATATTCGCTGATGGCGGTGTCCGACAGTTCGGCCACATTTTCCCATCCGAAGGCGTATTTTAAGCTCACGCCGGCCTCCAGCGCCCGCAGCAGACCGTGCTCGGGGTCAAGATAGCCGTTGATATCTCCGGAGGACAGGTAAGCCATACCGTGCATCACCATGGAATAGAAGGGCACCTGGCAGGTTTCGATCAGATAGCCGGAGGTGTACAGCGGCACATCTGTGATGGTGTCGGCATAGGGGAAGGCGTAGGCGTTGGCGGCCGACAGCTGTAGCTTGCTTGCGTCGGCAAGCTGGGAAAGCGCTTCCGTCAAAACAGCCTCTGCCGCGCCCCGATCCATGGATCTGGGGCCCATATCGGAATAGATCTTGTTGGCCAGCGTGCCTGCATTGTAGCCGGCCACAGACCAATCGCCCAAATTGGACAGTACCTTCTCCACCGCATCGGAAATTTTTGCGGGGCTGAGCAGATACAATGGGCGATCATCTGTTTTTTGCTGGAATGTGCTTAGATAATAGTCATAGGCAATCACCGGTTCGCTGCGTACCGACTGGGCAGCGGCATAGGTTTTGAAGAAGCCGAGCTGACTTTTGCGCATATCCGTCAGATTCAGCTCCAAATACAGCGCGATCTCTTCCTGCTGACAATACTGGAGGAACCGGTTCAGTCCCTTCTTACCACCCAGCGCCGATTCGGCGCTCAGATTGGTGGTCAGCTTTCCCTCGGCGCCGCCCTGCTCCCAGTAGCGGTAGGACACCTGCAGATTGCTGACGCCGGATTGCTGCAGCTGCTGGAGAATATTGGCGGCTGCAGAATAATCCGTCACCGGCAGCACCTGGTCGACCGGAATGCCCAACACGCTTTGCTGACATTCCACACCGCCGATCAGATCCACATACAGAGCATCCCGGGGCTCGGATAGCATCTCCATCCCCTGCTCCTGCAAATACTCACGGTAGCTATCTGCCATGGAAATGTAGCTGGCTTCCTGGCACAGCAAATATTCCACGGTAAAGGCATCCAGGCTGCAGGGAGCGGACTCAAATACATTGACCTGGGTGCTTTCAAAGGTTTTCTGGCTGACCTCCACGGTCATGACCTCCCGGTAGACAAACCGGCCCGCCACGGTTGCGTAAGGACTTTTGGCGGTTGGGGCGCTGGCCTCCACATAGGCTCTGGCAGCGCCGGAGGAGATCACCGACAGGAAGGCGCCGTTTCCCCGCTTGATGCCGTAAATGGGCATCCGGGCGATTTGGGCGCTGCCGGAGGAGGTGCTGGTGATCACCGCGTAATCCTTGCCGTAGATCCGCTGGGAATAGGTAAAATCTCTGGTGGAGAAGTCCGCCAGCATACCGCTGCCGTCCGGCAGCAGCATATACCCTTCGTCACCTGCCCTGGCGGCGCCAAAATTCGGAAGCACCGTCACACCGGTCAGCAGAATGCGGTCGCTGCGCTCCCGGATATCCTTCAGGGGAACGGTGGCTTGGATGCCGGTTTGGGTCAGCGTGATCTCCAAAGGAATGAGGAACCCCTCATTTTCAAAATAAAAATCGAAGCGAACGCCGTTTTCGATCTGCTGCGCCCGGTAATTGCCCTTTCTGACGCTGCCGGCAAAGCTGTTTTGGCTGTTGTAGGCGTTGGAGTCCCGGTCGGAATAGCGGAAGGTCAGCAGGGAGCTGAGCTGGAATTTGGCGCTGTTTTTGATATCCTCATTCTCCAGATTTTCCGGAACGGAGGTAAAATAGGTATCATTGTCCTTTTGGTAAAGGGTGATTTTGGTGGTGGCAAGGTTGGCCCACAGGATAAACCCGTCATTTTCCGCCACCAGCACATCCTCGTCGACCAAATTGGTGGAGGGCGAAAATTCGATGGGGGTAATGATCTCGGGGTCAGAATCGGCAATATCGCTTCCGCTGGAAATAATGATGAGCAGAGCGATGAGCGCACTGACCACCAACAGCGGAATGGCGGTGGTGAGAATGGTTGACCAGGGTATTTGTTTTTTCACAGGTCTACCTCCTATCTCAGGCGCAGCTCGCTGTAGAGCATCACAAGGAAGCCGATCAGCTGGGCAAACATACTGTAAACGATGGTGATGATGAGCAGCACGAAATACATACCCAGGAAGGTGCCGCAGACGGTCAGCAGCGTGG
The DNA here is from genome assembly GCA_045595225.1 of Faecousia sp. GTDB lineage: Bacteria > Bacillota > Clostridia > Oscillospirales > Oscillospiraceae > Faecousia. The sequence goes on along the minus strand of JAZOAD010000082.1, from coordinate 2,848 downwards.
TTTTCAGGCTGTAGTCGTGAACTTCCCGCAGGGCGATCAGCAGATATGCAGCGGTACACATAAGTCCGACCGCCTGGATGACATTGTAAAACGCGGCCTCTTCCAGGGAGAAATAGTTGGAAAGCACCATCAACACCACTTGGGTAACGATGTAAGGCAGCAGCGCGTAAGCGGTATAGGCCGCGATCTCGCTGAGCTTGCCCCGACCGTCTGCCAGGGTGGAAACGGCCCAGTTGCACAGCACGAACAGCGCGTAGATGCCAACGGTTTTGGCCAGGACCACGAAGATGTTCAGCTCCTCATCAGCTGTGGGGTTAAAGTGGAAGGCGGTCAGCTGACTGGACATCACGCTGACCAGGAACCATACCGCCAAAATGATGCCGGTGGCCGTCAAACTGTGGCGGTTTTCCTGCCGCATTTCCTGGAATCCCCTGAACGGATGTCGCAGACACCATAGGGGCATCTGCTTCCGGGAAATGCGGATTTCGTAGTGATTGATGGGGTGGCGGTCGCAGTACAGGGTATAGGCCACCACGGAAGAAAGCAGGATGATCACGCCGATCAAAATCAGCAGGAAGTTATCGCGGGTAAAGGCCTCCCGCCGGGCAAGGAAGGCAGAGGAATAGCCGTCCCGGTCGCTGCCGGCGCGGTAGTACTGCATCGCCAGCGTATAGTTGCCGGTTCGCTCGTATACCTTACCCATGCCGATGTTTGCCAGGGCGTAATAGGCATCCTGGCGGAGGATGCTTTCCCAGTATTCGGCGGCGTCTTCGTAGCGGCCGTCGTTATACAGGGTGATGGCAGTGCGGACGCCCCGACCGAAAACGGTAGGCTCCAGCACATGGATTCCGCCCAAGCCGGCATCTAGAACCAGAATGCAGTCGCCCTGGTTCTCTATGGCCACCGGGTTGTTGAAGGTGCCCTGCTGGGTGCCCTTCACGCCGAAGGCGTACAGCAGATTGGTATTGCTGTCATACTGGAACAGGCGGCTGCGGGTGGCATCCAGCAAGGTGAAGAAACCCAAATCGTCGATGGTAACATCAATGAAATTGGTGACCACATCCAAATTGGTTTGGGAATTGAACCAGGTTTCCAAATCGCCGTAGGTGGCTACCTCGCCACCCTCGTTGAGCAGCACATTGACACTGCTGGGATTGACCCGGCGCACCTGGCCGGTTTCCGTTTTTGTGCCGCTGCTGATGGTGTAGAGAAAATTTTTACTGTCGATATCAAACTGTGCGAAGGAGATGGGAACACTTCTTTGCAGACCGGCCGCGGCTTCATCGCTGAGGATCTTGCGCCAAATCTGATTCAGCCGCACGGTAAGGGTGGGCAGGACGCTGTCGCTGCCGAAGAAGCCCAAAAAGGTGCCGTCGGCATCGTATTGCAGAGCGCCGTTGTAGGTGTTGGCGGAGATGATATAGATGACATCGTCGGTGCCAACCACCACCCGGGAGGGGGCATAGACAAAGCCCTGCTCCACCTTGTCCGCCGGAGGCGCGTCAACGGTAAATTCCACATTGCCCTCGTGATCGGCCACAAACACGGCAGCCTGCTCTTTGTCGGCAATGTACAAATGCTTCCGGTTGACAAAGATGCCGGTGGCTCCGGAAAGGTCAACGGTTTCCTCGTGGTAAGTCAAAGTGATGGCTTTGACGAAGCTATAATCCCGGTCAAGCATCACGACGCGGCTGTTTTCCCCGTCGAGAATGAAGATGTTGTGATCGTCATCCACAAAAAAGTCCTGGGGATCTTTCAGCGCTACGCCGCCAAATGCTTCAGCGCCCCGGATGAGCGCCTTCATCTGGTACGGGGCAGGGGTAGCCTGGGAATTACCCTCGGCATCGTAGGTATAGCTATCGGAAGAATTCTCTGCGGCAACCGCCGGGGTGGTCGTACCGTACAGCATGCCGATACACAGCAAAGCGGCCAGCATACCGCACCATAGCCTTTTGCGCATGGATGGAGTCCCTCCTTTTCTACTTCATGCCGGAGTTCGACATTGTTTCAATAATTCTGCTTTGACACAGGATAAACAGGATCACCGGCGGCAGCATCAGCAGCAGAGAGAAGGCAGAGCCGACACCGGCTCTCGCTGTACCGCCGGAAACGATTTGACTCAGCAAGGATGATACCATTTTGTACTTTTCGTCATAAATCAGCTGGGTCATCTGGGTGGCGCCGGTGGTGTTCCAAATGGCCTGGAAAGTAAAGATCATCACCGTCAGCCAGGCAGGCTTGATGTTGGGCATGACGATCTGATACCATACGCGCCACTCGCTGGCGCCGTCCAGCCGGGCAGCCTCCAGCAGGGCCTGGGGCACCTGCGTCATAAAGTTCATCATCAAATACAGGCCCAGCGAGGACTGCATAGCAGGCAGGATAATGGCCCAGTAGGTATTGATGATTTTTAATTTGGACATGACCACATACTGTGGCAGCAGCATGGCAGCGGAGGTGAACAGCAGGGACCATTTGACCATGGTGTTCAGGAAACGCTTGCCGGGAAAATTGTGCAATGCCAGCGGATAAGCAGCCAAACTGGACAATAGCAGGTGACCAAAGGTGGTCACAGAGCAAATGAGAATGGTGTTAAACAGATAGCGGGACATGGGCACCCAGAAAGTATCAGCCAAAGCGCCGATTTCCTGGAAATTTTTCCATGTGGGGAAGTCGGAGGCCAAGCGGTCTTAGGAAGACAATCCAAGCCCACAACTCCTTGGCTCACAGAACGACATGGCTACGATCCGACTTCAGAGCAAATGAGAATGGTGTTAAACAGATAGCGGGACATGGGCACCCAGAAAGTATCAGCCAAAGCGCCGATTTCCTGGAAATTTTTCCATGT
>JAZOAD010000081.1:0-10397 GCA_045595225.1 Faecousia sp. | reverse complement strand
ACCGCTGATGGTAACGCCACAGGTGGCGCACTTGGTACCGGCGGTCAAGCCAGTGGAAGAACAGGTGGCAGCAACAGCAGACACAGAAATTTCATCGTGACCGGTTGCGGGAATCGTAGTCTGCTCCACCAAAATGATGTTACAGAATGCGCAGGCCTTACCAGGAGTCTTACCAGGTTCCGTACACGTAGCAGCGATGCCGGGAACTGTTTCTTCCTGATGATCGACCAGAGGAGTTTCCTCCTGGGCAACGGTAATAATTTCACAACGAGTGCAATACTTACCGTCGGTCAAACCAGGTTCGGTACAGGTAGCGGCATAACCATTCAGAGTGATTTCTTCATGACCGAGAGCAGGAATTTCTTCCTGAGCAACGATCACAAAAAAACAGAACTCACAATGGGAACCTTCCGTCAAACCGGGTTCAGTACAGGTAGCCTCTACCTTTGCATCGGCGACGGGGTTATGATCAATGATATCCAACTTGGTCTGCTGAGTTGCGCCACAGCCGCAAGCCATGACATAATAACCTTCGGTGGTGCAGGTTGCATCCACACGCTCAACCTCAGTTGCATAAACATGTTCACCGGTCGCCAAAACAACTTCAGTAACGCGGCTCATTTCAAAGCCACAAACCTGACAGTAGACAACCAAATCATAGCTGCCATCGGTGCCGCAGGAAGCGAGAACCTCATTTTCCTTAACAACCTCACCGGGAGCATGATCGACAGCAGGATCAACTTCCTGTGCAACAAGCACTTCGTTACAAACGGAGCAATGCTTGCCCTCGGTCAAACCATCAGCAGTACAGGTAGGAGCAACAGCCTCGTCAATGACTTCGGTATGGCCATTGGCGGGAATAACTTCCTGCGCAGTAAAAATCTCATGGCAGACAGAACACCAGGAACCCTCGGTCAAGCCGGTTTCGGTGCAGGTGGGAGCCTTGTAAGGCATGGTAGCAGCAGTATGCTCGTGATTAGCAGCATTATAGCAGCTAATGGTAGTAGAACCATTGCTCAGAATAAAAGAGTTTTTATTGTTTTCCAAGTCAATGACCGTATTGCCATCCGTACTGGTGGAGATGGTGGCATTGGATTCATAGTCTTCTTTGACCTGGAAAGTGATGGTAACGATCGTACCTTCTCCGTAGTATGCAGACTGGGTAAATCCCATGGCATCAAACATGCTACCGATGGGAACAACCACATAGGACTCGTTAATCTGAATACCGGTCACATCTGTAGAAATATAATCCTTAAAAGGACCATCCGCTACATCCACACTAATAATGCTGAATGCTTCAGAGGGAAAATCAATTCTCACCTTAGCAAAACGGAAACCGGTATTTTCAGTAATAACTACATCAACGGAAAATTCTTTGCCAGTCTCGACAGCGGAGGCCGAGGCCTCCACTGTGCAAGACAAACGGTTAGATTCTTCGGCGGAAACCGCCATCGAAAGACTGAATACAAACAGTGCAATCAATAAAAGGGACAAAATACGAGATTTCTTCACTGTTTATCTCCTTATAGAAACAGGGGGAAAAATTAGTTGCTCAGGATGTACATGTAGATAACGGTCAGGTCGTCGAAGTCGACAACACCGTTTTCATCGGCGTCAGCCAGGATGTCGTACTCAGCATCGTTCAGGATGTTGATATAGCACAGACGCAGGTCTTCCAGATCAACAATACCGTCGCGGTTGATATCCATGACGCGGTAGATGGGAACGCACAGCTCATCGCCGGTAGCATTTACCTCGTCGCCTTCGAAGGTCAGGATGGAGTTAACAACCAGCTCGAAGTCAGCGCAGTCATAGTCGTTGACAGTGAAGTACAGGGTAACAACTACATCCTCATTGATCTCAACGTTGTTGTTAGCGTAAGCAGCAACGGAAATGTAGTGGAACTCTTCGCCCAGGCTATCGTTGTACATGTTGTACACGGCATCAACATCAGCGTCGAACACTTCGCTGTTGATGGTGAAATCAACATAGGTGACCATTTCGGGATCGAAGAAGACGTCAACGTCGAAGCCCCAAACGCTAGCGTAGTTACCATTCAGAGTGATGGTGACAGCCAGAGTGGAACCGGGAACATAGGTGTTCTCAGTAGTGCCCAGCTCGAAGTGGACATAGTCGTTCAGGTAGTAGGGATCATCAGCAACGCCACAGACGATGCAATGACGGACCAGAATGCCCATGCCCTTGCCGTTCTCGTCGGTCAGCTCTTCGTACTCGCCCCAGATGTGATTGTCGGGATCAACAACATCGCTGATGGGATTCACTTCGTAGTGAGCGCACAGAGCGCAGAAGCGGATCTCGTACTCACCGTTCTGGCAGTTAGCGGGCATCCAAGTCCACGCGCCGAACTGGTGGTCAACATTGCACTCTTCTTCACAAACAGCGCAAACCTTGCCGTTGTTGCCGCAAACGAAGGGCAGATCATTGCCTTCGGCATCCTTGTGGCCCAGAGCGACAACAGGCTCATGATAGTAGAAGCCGCAGGAGCAGGTGTAAACATCAACGCCGTCAGCGGTGCAGGTGGGATCAACGCTCTCCTCTTCGTTCAGAACGAAGTGATGACGGTGGAAGTTGACAATGTACTCCTCGCCGCAGTTAGCGCAGCCAACATGGGCGTAGATGAAGCCGGGATCGCGAGCGGGATCGTAGTACGCGGGCATCCAGGAGTCGATGACAACATAGTCATGGCCCAGAGCGGGCAGGACTTGCTCGGTCAGAACGCCGCAACGAGTGCAGTACTCGTCAGCATGGTAGCCGTCTTCGGTGCAGGTGGGATCTACATGGACCTCTTCGACAATGTCGTGGCCCAGAGCGGGGCTTACCTCAGCCTCAACATACTCGCCGCAAACCAGGCAGGTGTAGGAGTCGGTGGTGCCTTCCTCGGTGCAGGTGGCATCAGCGCCGGCAACGAAATCAGTGGGAGTTACAGTGATAGTGACATCGGCGGTAAAGCCACCAATAACGCCGGAGGTGGAGACAATGGTGACAAAGCCAAGGTTTACAGTGATGGGGAAGCCGTAGTCAACATACTCACCAGCAGCCAGAGTCAGCTCCTGGGACATAACGTGACCATGAGCGGGCTCAACAACGATCATGTATTCGCCGCACCAGTCGCACTGATACTTGTGCAGACCATCCAGAGTGCAGGTAGCTTCGCGCAGGGTACCAACATAGGAAATGTTATTGTAGTAAATTTCCTCGTCATCCACTACGCTCCATTCTTCTTCACAGGCCTCGGAATAGTCATAGGACCAACCATAGAAGTGGTCATGACCAGCGGCCTCGCGGTTTTCCTCATAGGAGCCGCCTTCGTAGATAACCAGATACTCACGCTCTACGATCTCATAAGCATATTCAATCTGAGTGTTGCAGTCGTAGCAGTAGGTACTAGTCTCGACAACTGCGCCAGGCTCGCCCCAAACGGCGCAATCATAGTAGGTGTAAGTCAGGGTGTGCACATGGCCCTTGGCCTCAATCACTTCAGACACACGCTCGTTACACCAGGTGCAGTAATAGATCCGGTTGCCGTCTTCGGTGCAGGTAGCTTCGTTGACAATACCATTGTTCATGTCAGCAGGATTGTGCTGCTCATTGGTGGTGCCTTCCACGGTGTAGGAATCGCCGCAACGGCAGGTGTAAGTAACAACTTCCTTCACAACGCAGGTGGCGGGAGTGGTAACTACGCCAACGTAATCGTGGCCCAGAGCAGGGATCTCCTCGGTGCGCAGCAGGTCACCGCAGACTTTGCAGTAGTAGCCCATCTCGCCAGCATCGGTGCAGGTAGCAGGAGTGATCTCTACGGCTTCCTCATCACCATGACCCAGAGCGGGGGTGAAGTTCTTGACCTCGGTGTACTCGCAGTAGTCACAGGCATGAATTTCCCAACCAACAGTGGTGCAGGTAGCATCAGTCTTGTGCAGCAGCTGCAGGGTGTGTCTGTACTCGGTAACAACTTCCTCGCAGCGGATGCACTGGAAGGTCTTCAGGCAGCCGTCCTCTTCGATCAGTTCGGTGTAGTCATGGCCCAGAGCGGGGATGACAACATCGGTCTCAACGAACAGGCCATTGGCGTCGATGGTGTAGGTACGGGCGCAGACGGTACATGCATAGTGAGCCATGATACCGGTCTCGGTGCAGGTGGGAGCAGTGTAGCCAACAGGCAGCACATACTTAGCGCACTCGTGGTGCAGAACGGGGATCTTTTCGCTGTACTCTTCGCACAGTACGCACTGATAGACAGCCCAGCCATCCTCCAGCAGGTCCTCGTTGGGATCCAGGCCGATGATGGGCAGAGAGCCCCAAACGTGCTCGCCAGCTTCGGTGGTGTAGGTGGCTTCGCAGTTAGCGCAGTTGTAGGTGGTGCCGGTCAGGCAGGTAGCGCCTTCTTCAGCGACGAAATCGTGCTCAGCAACGATTTCGCTGCCGGGAGCCACAGGATACAGTTCTACATCGAACCAGCCGCAGATGCTGCAGATCTCGCCGCCGACAACGCCATTGGTCATCTTATCGGGATCGGGATCGCAAACAGGAGCAACAGCCTCGACGGTTTCCATGACATGGTCACCCTTCTCTTCGGTGATGTCATCGGCAAACAGTTCGCCGCAGTCCAGGCATTCATAAACATTGTAGCCCCAGCCATTGCAGGTAGGAGCAACTTCCTTCACGAGCTCGCAGTTGGAGTTCTCAGCGGTATGAATGTCAGGGCACTTGACATCGTCAGTTGCGAAGACGTTCATGGGCAGCAAAGAAACGACCATGAAGCAAGCCAGCATCAGAGCTAAAATTCTTTTTTTCATTGCTTTTTTCCTTCCATTTTCAATAGATTTGTTTGCTTTTTGGTTCCACATCTAACAGGTTAAAAAACTCTCTTCCTTCTTGTCGGGCCATCAACTCCCAAATCCAAATTTGCCAACACATCCCTTATATGGCGATATTAAGGGAGTTTGGTATACATTACCATTGTACACGATTTTTCCTTTTTGTCAACAGCTTTTTTATGTTCCGCGCATACTTTTGTGTACATTTTATGTCATCCGGCGGACACAAGATATAGTCATTTTGCTATTTCCGCCCTACAGTATCTATTTTTTGTCTTTCTGCGGTGGGCAAATAGGGGTTTTCTGCCAATATTTACCGGTTATTGCAGCTGCTCCGCTTCCGCCAGCCAGAGCCGCCCGGAGGCATCGCTGGGCATACGCCAGTCACCACGGGGCGAAAGGCTGACATTGCCCACTTTTACGCCGTCCGGCAGGCAATTACGCTTGAATTGCTGGCTGAAGAACCGGCGGTAGAAGACGCAGAGCCATTCTTTCACGGTCCGGCGATCGTACTTTCCTTCAAAGGCCCGGCAGGCCAGCGCGTGGATCTTGGTGGGGCTGAAGGCAAAGCGCATCATATGGTACAGGAAAAAATCATGGAGCTCATAGGGGCCGATGATGTTTTCCGTGATCTGCCGATGGGGCAGCAGCTCCGGGCTGACAGGAGTGATAATGATATCCAGCAGCGCCTCTTTCGCGGCGGCGAAGGCAGGGGTGGCGGCCAGATGCTCCGTCATGCAGCGAACCATGGTTTTGGGAATGGTGCCGTTGACGGCGTACATGCTCATATGGTCGCCATTGTAGGTACACCAGCCCAGGGCCAGCTCGCTGAGGTCGCCGGTGCCGATGACAATACCACCCACCTCTCCGGCGTAGTCCATCAAAATCTGGGTGCGCTCACGAGCCTGGGCATTTTCATAGACCGCGTTCTGCACGGATTCGTCATGGCCTATATTATTATAATGTATACGCACCGCTTCCCGAATATCCACCACTTTCACCGTTGTTCCCAACGCGGTGGCCAAAGCATGGGCATTGTTGTTGGTGCGGTCGGTTGTGCCGAAGCCGGGCATGATCACAGAATGGACATCGGAGGGCTTTTCCGCGGCGGCCACCGCCACCAGCAATGCCAGGGCAGAATCCAATCCGCCGGACAGGCCAACCACGGGGACGGCATGGATATGGCGCAGCCGCTGACGCAGGCCGGCCACCTGGATCTGGAACACATTGTCATATTCCGCGGGATCCTTGGGCAGGAAGGGATACTGCTCCAGCGGATACAGGCTGCCGTCACCACGCAGCGCGCCGCAGCGGCAGTCGATAGTGCGCATGGGCTCCACCTTGCCGTAGAAGGAAGCGGCGTCACGGACGGATTTATTTTTCCGCCGGGCGGAACGGACCTTGCCCACATCCGCGTCGGTGATCAGAAGATAGTCATTGTCGATCACATTTTTATTTTGCGCCAGCACCGCGCCGTTTTCGGCGATGATGCTGTGGCCGGAGAACACCAGATCCTGAGTGGACTCGGTGCAGCCGGAAGAACAATAGGCATACACGCAGGAGCAGACATCGGACTGATGCTCCACCAGGCTGGTTCTGACCTTGCGTTTACCCATGATCTCGTTGGAGGCAGACAGATTGACTACCACTTCCGCGCCATTGATGGTCAGCAGCGTGGAAGGTGGCAGCGGTGTCCATAGGTCTTCACAGATTTCCACGCCCAGCACACAGCCGTCACCGATGCGGAACAGCAGGTCACGGCCCACCGGCACCTCTCCCTCACCCCGGATGCCCAGGTCGCTGAGAGTCACGCTTTGGGTCTGCAGGTCTTCTGAAGAGGAGAACCAGCGGCGCTCGGAGAATTCGCCGTAGTTGGGCAAGTGAGTCTTGGTCACCAAGCCCCGCAGCACGCCGCCGGAAATCACCGCGGCGCAGTTATACATCTGACCCTCCACCACGGCAGGCGTTCCCACCACAGCGGTCACATTGGGATGCTCCGCGGAGCAGGCCATCACCGTTTCTAAAGCCTTCATGCTTTGGGTGAGCAGCACATTCTGAAAAAACAGGTCAGCGCAGGTATAGCCCGTCAGCGCCAGTTCCGGGAATACCACCAGGTCGCAGCCGGCTTTATCCGCCTCGCAGATATAACGGCAAGTGTCCTGGGCATTTTTTGCCGCGTCGCCCACCACTACCGGGGGCACCGCGGTACCGACTCGGATGAAATCAAGCATGGTTTTACCTCCATCGCATATTTCTGCTTATAACCTATTTATTATAACAAATCAGGCAGGAAAATGCAACCGGTTTTCGTGGAATTTCCCCAATAACAAAGCGTCTCTCCCCTATTGACTTTTGATTTTTTCTATGCTATATTATATTTAACATTTAGGTTAAATGTTATTTGTTTGGAAAGGAGCGGTATCATGGGTATGCAGCACACGCTGCGGGCGCTGGCGGATCCCATCCGCCGGGAAATTTTGAATCTGCTGAAATCCGGCAGACTGTCCGCCGGCGAGATCGCCGACCACTTCCCTGTCACCGGCGCTTCCATCTCCCGGCATTTGTCGGTTTTGAAGGAAGCGGATCTGATTCGGGATACCCGGGAAGGAAAATTCATATATTATGATCTGAACGCATCGGTTTTGGAAGAAATCATGCTTTGGATTGCCGATCTGAAAGGAGAAGAACACCATGATCAAGAAGAATAAATCCACCCTTATCATTACATCCATCATGCTTCTGATCCCCATGCTGGTGGGTTTGCTGCTGTGGAGCAAGCTGCCCGACCCCATGCCCTCTCATTGGAACATCAACGGCGAAGTGGATGGCTGGAGCAGCAAGGCGTTTGCCGTGTTCTTTTTCCCCGGCCTGTTGCTGGCCGTTCATTGGCTTTGCGTGCTTGCCTCCTGCGCCGACCCCAAATCCAAGAATTACACGCCCAAAATGATCACGCTGGTGCTGTGGATCTGCCCGGTGCTGAGCTTGGTGCTGAATTCCATGGTGTACGCCGCGGCCCTTGGTTATGAAATCAACATTAAGATCATTATGCCGCTGCTGGTGGGCCTGATGTTCATCATCGTCGGCAACCTGCTGCCCAAGTGCCGCCAGAGCTACACCATGGGCATCAAGCTGCCCTGGACTTTGGCCAGCGAAGAAAACTGGAACAAGACCCACCGCTTTGGCGGTAAGCTTTGGGTCATTGGCGGTGTTGTCATAATGGCTACCGCTTTGATGGGCAGCTTTTGGATTTTGATCAGTGTGCTGGTAGTGATGGTTGCCGCGCCCACCCTCTATTCTTATCTGTACTATATAAAGCACGAAAAAGCAGCTTAAGCTGGCGCTTCCGAAGGAGGTTTCTATGGAATTCTCTAACAAAAAATTGGATCGGTTGCGGATTCTGCTCTATATCGGCATCACATTTCTGCTGACCTGCGGTTACTGCTTTCTCATTCTTTATCCTTTGGTCAACGGCGAATCTCTAAGTGGCGTCCCATCTGTTGCCACCCAGTTGCTGACCGCGCTGGTAATGTTCTTTCCCGCTATCGGCGTACTGCTGACCCGGTTATTAACCAAAGAAGGCTTCCGGGATTCCTGGCTGAAACTCAACCTCCGCAACAATATCAAGCTCTATTTATTGGCCTGGTTTGGCCCGGGTATTTTGACGATCATTGGCACGATACTGTATTTTCTTATTTTCCCAAAACAATTTGATTCTTCCTGTGGTTACCTGGTGGAAATGATAGAAGCTTCCGGCGGCAGCATGGTGGATATTCCCATCCCGCTGGGCGTGCTGATGCTGATTCAGGCAGTGCAGTCATTGTTTTTGGCCCCAATAATGAATTTTGTCACCTGCTTCGGTGAAGAGTGGGGCTGGAGAGGCTATCTGCTGCCGAAACTGCGCAAGCAGTTGCCCACCGTTCCCACACTATTGGTTTCCGGTATCATTTGGGGTCTGTGGCATGCGCCCCTGACCGCCATCGGCCACAATTACGGCCTGGATTACCCCGGTTTTCCCTACGCCGGCATCGCCATGATGTGTTTGTTCTGCACGACGCTGGGTGTATTCATGTCCTATGTGACGCTGAGAACCGGCAGCTGCATTCCGGCCATTTTGAGCCATGGTGCCGTCAACGGATTTGCCGCCATAGGTATGTACTTTACACAAGCTGGTGGCAATCCCTTCATTGGCCCGGCACCCATGGGCATCATTGGGATGATTCCGTTTATCATTGTCGCCGTCATTATGGTTATGCAATTGAAAAAACACGAAAAAGGAACGGCCTGAGCCGTTCCTTTCATCATTTATACATTGCCATATAAGGGCCGTGGGCCTCGATCAGCTCGTCCACCATTTTTACCATATCGTCAATGGAGAGAATAGCGGCGCAACGGGGCTCCAGCATCACCGCCCGGAGGATGTCCTCCTTCTTGCGGGTGCGGGCCGCTTCGATGGTCAGCAGCTGGGTATTGATATTGGTCATATTCATGGCCGCCAGCACCGGGGGCAGGCTGCCAACCTTGGTGGGATGAATGCCCATGCCATCCACCAGGCAGGGCACTTCCACGCAGGCCTGCTCTGGGAAATCCTCAATGAGCCGGCCGGTGTTCAGCACATTGCCGCCGATGGCGAAGGGCTTGTTGGTCACCACCGCCTCCATAATGTAGGAAGCGTATTCTCTGGAACGGGTGTGGGTCAGATCCCTGTCCGTCAGCAGTTTTTCGCTCAGTTCCTTCCAGCCGTTGATCTGGTTGATGCAGCGGCGGGGATATTCGTCCAGCGGAATATTAAACCGCTCGATCAGCTCCGGATAAGCGGGCTTAATGTAGAAGGGATTATACTCGGCGTTGTGCTCGCTGGATTCGGTGCAGTAATAGCCCAGCTTATCGATGTAGTCGAAGCGGACCATATCCCAGTGCTTTTCTCCCGCGTTCTTTTCACTGGCGCGACGCTTGATTTCGGGATAAAGATCGTTGCCGTCCTTATCCCGGATCTCCAGCAGCCAGCCCATGTGATTGATGCCGGCGATCAGCTCCCGGCGGCCTTCCAGCTTGTCCTCCATGCCCAGGTGCTGCAGCAGATGCTCCGAGCAGATCTGCACGCTGTGGCACAGACCCACCATTTTCACATTGGTGTAGCGGGAAATGTAGCCGGTGAGCATGGCCATGGGGTTGGTGTAATTCAGCAGCAGCGCATCGGGGCAAACTTCTTCCATTTCATGGGCAAAGTCCTCCATGACCGGGATGGTGCGCAGAGCCCGCATAATGCCGCCGATACCCAAAGTATCGGCAATGGTCTGCTGGATGCCGTATTTCTTTGGGATTTCAAAATCAATGACGGTGCAGGGCTCATAGCCGCCCACCTGAATGGCATTGACCACGAAGGAAGCGCCACGCAAGGCCTCTTTCCGGTTTTCTACGCCCAGGTAGTCTTTGATCACCGCCCGGTCTTCATTGATATTATGGTTAATGGTGGCCAGAATTCTGTGACTTTCCTCCAGGCGCACAGCATCAATGTCATACAGCGCGATTTCGCATTGGCGCAGCGCCTCGGTGCACATC
>JAZOAD010000080.1:0-2579 GCA_045595225.1 Faecousia sp. | reverse complement strand
TCATTTGGTGTCACCGCCTTCGATCTCCGCGATCAAAGCTGCAGTCAGCTCATTCGGGTTATTTGCTTTTGCAATATCAAGATGGGTTTGGCATTTCTCCATGTCGCCCTCCTGCTTGGCGATCAGCGCCATATAGGTATTGACCACGGGGCAGGTGGGTTCATTGAAAAAGCCCTCATTGAGATAATCGACCATCAGGTCGGTATCGTCCATAGCCAGCGCGCACATCGCCGCCAACGCATATCCCCGGCCCGAAAAGGGATTTACCGCTATGCCGTTTTCCGCCGCTTCCAGCGCCACAGCGGGATTGCCCAATTCAAGCGCAAGCTGCGCCAGTTGCAAATGATAATCCAGCGTAAACTCCGCACCGGTTATGCTTTCCAAGGGCTTTGTGTTGGGCGCGTAGCAGCGGAAGATCTCGTCCTCCATGGCTTCCAGCTCTTTTTTGAGCGTGTATAGGTCCTCCACGCTTTTCTGTTTCCAATCGTAGAACGCATCCTCGGCAGGACAGTCGGGATTTTTCTTCGCGCGTTCGTAATGAATGTTTGCCTCTGCATCCTTTGCCTGCATGCGAAGCAGAAGATACTGGCAGTATTCCGCGTAAGCGCTTGCATAGTTCAGTGCCGCGATCTCCGTCCAATTATCAAGCCGGCCGCCGGACAGCTCAGACACCGTATTGCCTTCGCCCTTCAACCATAGGATATTATCTACCGTATACCGCAGGGCACAAACATGGGCCGCCGCGACGCTGTAATAGAAAATTGCCTGCCGGTCGAACATGGCGTCCGCCCGCTCGTCGCCTTTTTCAAGCAGGAAGCGGTGCTCCGTCTTCAGGTCATCAAAGTCGGCAACGACCTGGCCGGAACCGCCGGGCACCTGCGTCGGATCATCCTCACCGCAGGCGCACAGAGAGAATGCTGTGAAAAGTGCAAGCAAAAGCGATAAGATTCGTTTTGTCAATTGATTAACCTCCTTCCCGGGATGAAAGCAAACGGGCGGTGGCGGCTCGTTTTTTACCGTCACCGCCCGTGTGGGTGATATGTCGTTATGTCTTACTTCAAGATCTTGAACTTGCCGATTACGGGAAGCTCTTTTGCTCTGCCGTTTACGGCGTTCATAATGCCCACGACCAGCAGAACGAGGAACACGAGGTTCACAAGTCCGAAAAGGGTATCGACCAGGGAACCAAGGGTGTAGTTGATGTTGTACAGAATGCTGCAGACAACGCCGCTTGCGATCCACCAGGCGATCTCGGTGATGGCCAGCACCAGGCCCTGGTTGGCGTGGAAGCGGGCAAACTTAGAATTCTTCGCCGCGAAGATGGGGATCAGAACCAGCCAGGAGAGGTATGCCAGGATGCCCATCAGCTTGTTCTGTTCAATATCCGCTTTATCAAAATCAGCGGTGGTATCAGCCGTGTTGTTAAGGTTTGCAATTTTTGCCGAAAAGTCGTTCTGATTGGCTGCAGGCTGTGCCTGCTGAGTCTGTGTCTGCTCGGCAGTGGGAGCTTCGGTAGCTGCTCCACAACCGGGACAGAATTTTACGCCTTCGTCAATTTTAGTTCCACATTTTCCGCAGAATGCCATAATAATATCCTCACTTTCTTTTACTCGACAGGCAGTCCTTCAAGACCGTCTGTTGGAATTTGATCCATAGTATCCTGTATTTGGTCAAGCTGATCCGTTAAATCACCAAGATCACCAAGCTGTTCCAGTAGGTCGCCAAGGCCTCCAAGCTGTTCCAGTAGGTCTCCGAGGCCTCCAAGCTGATCTATCAGTTCGCCAAGCTCTCCGCCGGTGGCCTGGTTCATAAGGTCCGTCAGCACATTGCTCAGGGCCATCAGCCCCGCTACGAGCAGGCCGCCGATGACCAGACCGATGATCGTCCAGATAAGCATTGCTCTTGCAAAGTGCTTGATGTTTTTGTTCTTCGGCGCAAAGGCCATGATGATGCAGGCGATAAAGCCGATGATGGGCAGCGCAAACAGCAGCATCAATCCGAAGTATGTACCCGTGCTCGCCACCTTGGTTGTGGGATCGGCAGCAGGCTGTGCATAGACAGGCTGCTGATATACCGGCTGTGCGTATACCTGCTGTGGTTGGGGGTATGCCTGCTGTGGCGGCTGAGGGGGAATTTGCTGCTGTGGCGGCTGAGGGGAAATTTGCTGCTGTGGCTGATAGCTTTGTGCCGGAGGTGTATGTACGACGGGTGTTTCCACCTTCGTTTCCTTTGCCTCGGTCACGGTTTCAGTCGTTTCTACTGCGGGATCGGCGGGAGCTTTGGCGCCGCATTCGGTGCAGAACGCCACGCCTTCTCTGATCTCCTTGCCGCATTCGGTACAGAATTTTGCCATGGTGTTACCCTCCTGTCATTTTAATCGTGTCCCGCAATTGGGGCAGCATTTGTCGTTCTTTTCGCATTTGGTCTTGCAGTTGGGGCATTTTTTCTTTTTGGTCGCAATCACAATGATGATCACGATTACAAGAATAACCACTACCACAATAGCGATCCAAATGAGGATGCACAGTCCAAGCGGTACGGGGCAGAAGCCGCAGAGGGAGCATTTATCCTTTTCGTCC
>JAZOAD010000079.1:0-2600 GCA_045595225.1 Faecousia sp. | reverse complement strand
CCCAGTCCCACACAAAGGATAAACAGGCAGCCCCAGATGCAATACAGTATCTTTTCCTTCATACAGCGCCTCCTACGCGAGATTTTCTTTATTGTACCCTATTTGCGCAGAACTGGCAAGGGGTAAAAAAAGCTGGACAGTGGAGGTTACTTCTGGTATAATAAATTAATAAACAACAGAAAGGGAGTGGATTTCCCATGAAATGTCCTTTTTGCGGAGATCAGGAGAGCAAGGTCGTAGATTCCCGTCATTCTGAGGATGGCTTGAGCATTCGCCGCCGCCGGGAATGCTTAGTCTGTCAGAGACGCTTTACCACATATGAGATCGTGGAAAGCCTGCCCATCATCGTTGTGAAGCGGGATGGCTCCCGGCAAGCCTTTGACCGGAACAAGATCGTGCAGTCTATGGTGCGTGCGTTTGACAAGCGGCAGGTGGAGACTGCGGATCTGGACCGGATCACCACGGAGATCGAGCAGACCATCCAGAATTCTCTGGAAAGAGAAGTCAGCACCGACCGGATCGGTGAGATGGTCATGGAGCGCATTAAGCCTTTGGACGAGGTTGCATATATCCGGTTTGCCTCTGTGTATCGGAAATTCCAGGACGTCAGCAGCTTTATCAATGAGATCAACAAGTTCCTTGAGGAGCAATAAGGAGATCCTATGAATCTGGATGGAATTATGTCGCTGCTGGGGGATTTTGATCTGGAGAAACTGATCCCGGATCTGGGCAGTGTCCTGGGCAAGCTGGAGCTGGCGACCCGGATCGGGGTTATGATCGGGCCGCTGGTGCTGCTGGGCTTGGGACTGTGGTATTTCTTTGCACCCCCAAAGGAAGTAAATTACGAGATCGGCTACCGCGCCATCTGGAATATGCGCAGCAAGGAAGCCTGGTATTTTTCCCAGAAGATCGCCGGAATGGTTTGGACAGTCCTGGGATTTATCCTGACGGTGGTGATGCTCCTGATCAGCATTGGCTACCGGGGAATGGATGCCATGGAAATGGCGCAGTCCGCCTTTGCCTGCATTCTGTGGGAGGCAGGACTGATCCTGGCAAGTTCTCTGGGTATCCATATCGCAGTCATTGCCTGCTTTGACTGGGAGGGCAAACGCCGCAGACCCCCAAAAAGCAAGAAAAGAAATGCAAGAAGAGCAAGACCTGCACGATAACGTGCAGGTCTTTTGTCATTAGAAACCGATGTAATCTTCGGAATGCTGTGCCAGCTCGAAATCCTCCAGCTTGATCTCCGAGGCGGAAATGTCAAGGGCGTTACAGAGAACGGACAACACCTGATTGCCAAGGAGGGCCGTGCCTTCCGGTGTGGCAAAATGGGTCATATCAGAGCGGCAGGAGTCAGGGCAGTCCTTCGTAATGGCGTACAGGTCGTTGATAATGGTATCTGTACCGGCAAGGGCGCGCTTGGCGGCCTCGTTATAGGCTTCGATCATTTCATTGGTGCGGAAGCCTCCCGGTGTTCCCAGATAGCCTTCCTCCACCACAGCGGTAGAAGTAGCAAATATCATTTTTGCCTTAGGGAAGAAATGGCGCAGCCGCTTATCGATCCGGGCAATGTTTTTCTCATAGCAGTCGATGGGGGTCAGCGGCTCCGGGTCGTTGAAGAATTGCACCACATCCCACAGGCCGGCATTCCAGTGAATGAGGTCCACATCCTCGGGCCATTGACCTTTTTTCTTCCAGTTCTGAATGAAGCGCAGGACATAGGTGGTGAATTTTGCATTGTCGTTGGGAATGTAGAATTCAGCCGATCCCTCCAGCGCTTCCTGGACATACTTTTCATAGCCGATGCGAATGGAATCTCCAATCAGAACAATTTTTTTCATAGGGCTTCTCCTTTTGTATTTTGTAAACAGACAATCGATTCGATATGTGCACATCTGGGGAACAAATCGACTGCCTGTGCAGATTTTAACGTATACCCCCGCTCTTTTAGGAGCGCCACATCCCGGGCGAGGGTGGCGGGGTCGCAGGAAACATAGACGATCCGCCGGGGCTGCATCCTGGCAAGGGCTTCGATGGTATCGGCGTTCAGTCCTTTCCTGGGGGGATCTACCACAGCTACATCGGCACGGATGCCCCTCTCTTCCAATTCCAGAGCCGCCTTTCCTGCATCGCCGCAGAAGAACTCGGCATTGTCGATGTGATTTCGGACGGCGTTTTTTCTGGCATCCTGAATGGCTTGGGGAATGACCTCCACACCAATCACTTTTCCAGCGGCTTTTGCCATGGCCAGGGTAATGGTGCCGACGCCGCAGTACAGATCCAGCACAAGATCGTCCTTGGTGATCTCCGCCTGGGCGATGGCGGCTTCATACAGCCGCTGGGCCTGGTGGTGATTTACCTGATAAAATGAGTGGGGCGAAAGCCGGAACCGCAGATCGCACAGGGTATCTTCAATATAGCCCGGACCGTAAAGGGAGATGAGCTGCTCGCCCAGCACCGTGTTTCCCTGTTTGGTGTTGACGGACAGCACCAGGGTCGTAAAGCCGGGGACGGCCTTCAGTTTTTCAATCAGCGCTTCCGGGTGGGGGATAGTGCGTCCGTTGACCACCAGGCAGACAAGCACCTGCCCGGAGACAGCG
>JAZOAD010000078.1:0-21236 GCA_045595225.1 Faecousia sp. | reverse complement strand
GGACTATACCGCCGAGGGCCAGGGCGTGGCCAAAATTGAAGGCTGCGCCGTGTTCGTACCCAACGCCATCCGTGGCGAAAAATGCCGCATTCGTATTGAAAAAGTGGGCAAGACCTGGGCCGCCGGCAAGATCGTGGAAATTCTGAAAAAATCGCCCCACCGCGTCAATCGGGAATGCCCGGTGGCAAAGCTCTGCGGCGGCTGTGACTTCTGGCACATGGATTACGAAGAAGAAACCCGCTTGAAAGCGGAGAGAGTACGGAGTTGCCTGAACCGCATCGGCGGCGAAGCCCTTTCCGAAATTCCTATTCTCTCTGCCCCCACCTGCTACAGCTACCGCAACAAAGCGCAGTACCCGGTTTCCAGCCATAAAAACACGGTTTTTGCAGGATTTTTCCGTGCCGGAACCCATAGCGTAGTAGAAAATGACCGTTGTTTGATTTTGCCGAACGAAGCCGACCGGGTAAAAAACATCGTCATAGATTATGTAAACCGCAATCACATTTCTGCCTATGACGAAGAAACCCATACCGGTCTGCTGCGGCATATTTATGTGCGCCGAGGCGCTGTTTCCGGTCAGATTTTGGTTTGTCTGGTGATCAACGGCATGAATTTACCCAAAACTTCTCAGCTCATTGACGCGCTGAAACAAATTCCGGGCTTTACCACCCTGGTTCTGAATGTGAACGCCAAGCAGGGCAACACCATTCTGGGCCCGGAAAACCGTACCCTCTACGGCCCCGGTTACATTGAGGATACCCTCTGCGGTCTGAATTTCCGCCTGTCGCCCCATTCTTTCTATCAAATCAATCATCACCAGGCTCAGCGACTGTACGAAGCCGCAATACAGCAGGCCCAGATCACAAAAAATGACACCGTCCTGGACCTGTATTGCGGCGTGGGCACCATCACCCTTTGCATGGCCAAAGCCGCCGGCAAGGTCATCGGCGTGGAGGTTGTGCCCCAGGCGGTGGAGGATGCCCGGGACAATGCCCAGCGAAACGGCATCGAAAATGTGGAATTTTTCTGCGGCGATGCCGGCGAAGCCGCCCTTGCCCTGGAAAAGCAGGGCATTCAGGCGGATGTAGTGGTGGTAGACCCGCCCCGGAAGGGCTTGAACGCCGATGCCATCGAAGCATTGGCGCGATTTAATCCCCGGCGCATCGTCTATGTTTCCTGCGACCCGGCCACCCTGGCCCGGGATGTGGCGCTCTTAAAAGAGCGTGGCTTCCGCCTGCAAAACGCCCTGGCCGCCGACCTCTTCCCCCGTTGCAGCCATGTAGAAAGCGTGTGCACGCTAGTGCGATAAATTGTTGTAAACAGCAATTTATCTGACTACCCCAGAACGAAAAAGCGGCTGTCCTTGCGAACAGCCGCTTCCTTTTATGCAATTACAGCAGATCCTTCACCAGGGACAGGGCTTCCTCGTCGGCAACCAGGATGAAATCCGGGTGCAGCTGCAGGATGGAGCCGGGGGACTGAGGCTTCACGGGCCCAAAGAAGCAATCCTTCACAGCCTGGGCCTTGCCCTTGCCGTTGCAAACCAGCAGGACACGCTTCGCCTTCATGATAGAGCCGATGCCCATGGTATAAGCATGAGTGGGCACATCTTCCCGCTTTTCGAAGAAGCGCTGGTTGGCGTCGATGGTGGAAGCGGTCAATTCTACCTTGTTGGTACCCATAACGAACTCGTCGCTGGGCTCATTGAAGCCGATGTGGCCATTGGGGCCCAGACCCAGCAGCTGCAGGTCGGCACCGCCAAAGCCGTCGATAACGGCATCATACCGGGCGCATTCGCCGGCAGCGTCAGGATTCATGCCGTTGGGGATATTGCAATTTGCCTGGTCGATATTCACATGATCGAACAGGTTGGTACGCATAAAATAGGCATAGCTCTGATCGTGGTCGGCGGTCAGACCCACATATTCGTCCAAATTCACGGTCTTGACCTGGGAGAAGTCCAGCTCACCGTTTTCATACTTTGCGATCAGCTCTTTATAAGTGCCAATGGGGCTGCTGCCGGTGGCCAGACCCAGCACGCAATCGGGCTTCAGATGAATCTGAGAAGCGATAATGTTGGCGGCCTTGCGGCTCACATCGGCGTAATCCTTTGCGCGAATCAATCTCATAATCAAATTTCCTTTCCTGCCAGGAACACCCGCTTCTGGGCGTAATCCGGGCTGCAAATAATAAAGTCTGCCACTTTTCCGGCTGCGATGGAACCGACAACAGCGTCGGCTCCGATGGCCTTGGCGGGGTTGTAGGTAGCCGCGCGGATGGCGTCTTCCTCCGGAATGTTCCAGGAAAGCACATTTCGCAGGCACTGCCACAGATTGGCGGCGGAGCAGGCGATGGTATCCGTGCCCACCAGCTTTGCAACGCCACCCCGGAGCTCTGCCATCTGACCGCCCAGGTCAAACTGATAGCCTTCCTCCTGACCGGCGCAACGACCGGAGTCGGAAACCAGCACCACTCTGCCGGGGAACATGGTAAAGGCCAACCGCACGGCGGAAGGATGGATGTGGAATCCGTCGCAAATGATCTCCGCCTGCACATTTTTATTTTCCGAGGCCGCCGGGATCACGCCGGGATTGCGGTGATGGATGGGCGGCATGGCATTGTACAAATGGGTCAAATGCCGGGCGCCGGCGTCGAAAACTGCTTTGGCATGGTCGTAATCCGCGTCGGTATGGGCAACAGAAACGGTGCAAAGCTTGCTGGCCTTTTCCGTAAACTCCACCGCGCCGGGCAGCTCCGGCGCCACATCCGCAATGCGGATCAAGCCGCCGCAGCCATCAAAAAGGGCCCGGAAGCCTTCAAAATCCGGCTCCTTCAGGTAATCGGCGTTCTGCGCGCCACGCTTTTTATAGGAGAAGTAGGGGCCTTCCATTTGAATGCCCCGCAGGACGGACAGGCCGGGAATATTTTCCTCCACCAGCCGCTTGGCATTGGCAAAGGCCTTTGCCAGCACATCGTAAGGCAGGGTCATGGAAGCAGGCGCAAAAGAGGTGACGCCGCAGGCGGCATAGTAGCCGGCCATGGCCTTCAGGCCCTCATAATCGCCGTCGGAAAAGTCCGAACCGGCCGCGCCGTGGCTATGGACTTCCACCAGGCCGGGGATGACCGTAGCGCCCTGCAGGTCGATGGCATCCGCCGGTACATTTTCCGGCAGAACGGCGCCAAACTTGCCGTCCACAACCTCAAAAGCGCCATGGCGGAACTGAAAATCATCACAAAAAATCCTTGCGTTTTTGTAGAACATAGTAACACCTCAAAAGGCAGCCAAAATGATTACTTCCGCTTAGGCAGGCTGGCGGCGGCAACAGCCTGGCCAACGCGACGCATTTTCTCGTCGGGCAGGGTCACCAGGCACTTGCTTGCCAGTTCGGGATACTCCTGGGCCAGGATCTCATTGGTCACGCGCAGGATGGTGTCGCCACCCTTGCCGGACATAACACGGCCCATCAGCATAATGTAGTCCAGATCATAGAACTGAGAATACAGCACCACGGTATAGCCGAAATAAGCGCCAATGGTTTCAAAAATAGCCTGGGCTCTGGGATCATCGGCCTCCATCAGCTTCTGAACAGCCTTCAGCTTTTCAGCCAGGGACAGGCTTTCGTCCAGCTCGATGCCGGCGGCAGGGCACAGCTTGATCACAGCATCCTGAGAGAAATACTTGCAGCCCACGCCAAAGTCGGTAGACCACTCATCCTGCATGGCGGTTTCCTGCAGGTCGACGGGGGCGAAGGCCAGCTCGTTGATCCAGCCCAGCACATTCTGATCCTTGTCCACATAGCCAACCGCCTCGGAGGTGCCCATGGCCAGACCCATCAGCTTGCCCTTGCCCAGGCCCATAGCGCCTGCCAAAGCAGAAACATCGCCGTCATTGGCAACCACCAGGGGAACATCGCCGATGGCGGCAGCGGCGCGGGTGTAAATGGTCTTGACCTTATCCCAGTTGTCCCGGGGAACCTTGATGAACAGAGAAGCCACACGGGGCTCGTTGTCGATGTAGTCGCCGGCGGAAGAAACGCCGATGGCATCCACCCGGGGCATCTTGGAAGCGGCCGTCCGGAAAGCTTCCAAAATGTGGCCGTAGTGATAATCGGGATCCTCGTTCAGCTTGGGGAACCAAATAACTTCTTCGGAGTAAACGCACTCGCCGTCGATAACCGCAGAAACCTTGCGGTCGGATCCGCCGGCGTCGAAGCCGATACGGCAGCCATCCATATTGCCGCCCATGGGCTCAGAGGCTTCATTGGCAGCGGGGCAATTTTCCAAGGGCAGATCCAGTATCTCCAGGGTCTTTTCATATAGCTGATCCACAAAAGTGAAGTCAAACTCACGCTGGCCACCGATCCGATAAGCCTGCTGGAGTTTCTTCGCCAGCTCGCTGCAGCCGCAGATATACACCTTGAAGCCGCCTACGGACCACAGCAGGAACTTCACATAGCGCTCCACATAGCGATAGTCCGCCTCCTGCATCTCGGGGGTATTGTGGATAAAGGTATTGTGAACGGAAACCTGACCATTGTCACGCTCCACAGCGATGGCGATGGGATGCTTGGCATCCTTCAGGTAAGCTTCGCGCCAAACACCGAAGGGAATAAAGGTGGGGTCCAGCTTCGGAGGCTGCTTCATTTGATACTCGACACCTAAATATTGCATACGGATATCCTCCTAATCATAATAGAAATTCCGCCGGAGTTGCCTCCGGCGGTTAATTATCGCTTTCAGCAGTACTTTGCAATGGCAGTCCGGATCATATTGGCGCATTCCTGGGCGATAGGCAGATCGCTTTCCACCAGTTCCGCCAGAGGCGCGCGGACGGAGCCGCAGTCGGGGCAACCCATGATCCGCAGAACTTCCTTGATCATACCGTACATATTGCCACGGCCGGAGCACAGCTTGTAAATGATGCGGCAGCAATCATTCTGGATCTCCAGCGCCTTGGCCATTTCGCCGGCCTTCACACAGCGATACAGCTCCACATACAGCTGAGGCATCGCGCCGTAGGTGCCGCCGATACCACCGGTAGCACCCATGACCAGGCCGGAGATCAGCTGCTCATCGGGACCGTTGAAGACGATGGCGCCCTCGTCGGCCCACATCTGGATATCCTGGGTGGGCATAGAGGAATTCTTGACACCGATGACTCTCTCGTTCTGCAGCATTTCCTTCAGCAGCGGCACGGTCAGGCTAACGCCGGCCAGCTGGGGAATGTTATAGATGATGAAATCGGTGTTGGGCGCGGCAGCGCTCATGTCATTCCAGTACTTGGCGATGGCGTAGGGCGGCAGCTTGAAATAAATGGGAGGAATGGAAGCGATGGCATCCACGCCCAAAGACTCGGCGTGGCGAGCCAGCTCCTGGGAATCGGCGGTGTTGTTGCAGGCAACATGGGCAATGATAGTGATCTTGCCCTTGGCCTCGGCCATCACATTTTCCAGAACGATCTTGCGCTCTTCCTTGCTCTGGTAGATGCACTCGCCGGAGGAGCCGCCAACATACAGGCCATTGACACCATTGTCGATGAACCAACGGGTCAGCTCACGAACAGCGGCAGGGTTGATGGCGCCGTCTTTGTCATAGCAGGCATAGAAGGCAGGGATAATACCTTCGTATTTCTTCAAATCACGCATAGTAAATTCTCCTTATTAACCCTTAACGGCACCCATGGTGATGCCCTTGGTGAAATACTTCTGGAAGATCAGGAACACAATGATGATCGGCACAGATGCCAGCGCGGAGCCGGCCATCAGCAGACCGTAGTCGATAACCACTTCACCCTGCATGGTAGCAATACCCAGAGAGATGGTCAGATTGGAGGTGCTGGTCAGCATGATCAACTGCATGAAATAGTCATTCCAGGAGTTGATGAAGGTAAAGATTGCGCAGGCGCCAACGCCGGGCTTGATCATGGGGAACATAACATCGGTGAAGGTGCGCCACTCGGAAGCGCCGTCGATGCGGCAGGCTTCCACCATTTCCGTGGGGATGCCCTCGGAGAACTGCTTTAAGAGGAACACACCGAAGGGCCAGCCCACGATGGGGAAAATAACGGCCCAAATGTTGTCATAAAGACCCATATTGGACATCAGCCGTACTAGCGGAACCAGCACGACCTGCTTTGGCAATGCCATAGCGCAGACGATCAGGCCGAACACAATACCCCGGCCCCAGAAACGCTTCTTTGCCAGGGCATAACCTGCCATAGCAGAGGTCAGGCAGGTGATGAGCATAGAAGTAACGGACATGAACACGGTATTGACCAACCAGCGGATGGCGGCAGGAACCGTGGGGCCTTTGATAGTCGCATCGCCAAAGGTAATGTTAAACAGCGGCGCGGAACGCTTGCTCATCAGCTTTTCATAGTTGCGCATCACGATTTCTTCGGGGAACCAGGTGGGATTTACATTGTTAATTTCCTGAGGGGATTTGAAAGAACCCGTGATGATCCAGTACAGGGGGAAAGTAAACAGAAATGCCAGGATCAAAACCAGGATCCAGCAGAAAACGCGGTAGGCTCTTGACTTTACAATCGCAAAATCTAGTTGATTACGTTTCATTCCCTGCACCTCCTTACTTTTCCTGTCCGGCCTTGAACTGAACGGCGGACAGAATGGCAATGATAATGGCCAGGATGACGCCCATGGCATTGCCGTAGCCGTACTTATACAGTTTAAAGGCATTATAGTAGATGTAGTACATGATGGTCATGGTATTGGAGCCACCCTCGGTCAACAGCTGAATCAGCGCGAAGCACTGGAAGGAATTGATGGTGGTAATGACCAGAATATACAGGGTAGTGGGCATGATCTGAGGCCACTTGATCTTCCAGAAAGCCTGCATCTGGGTGGCGCCATCCACTTCGGCGGCCTCCACCAGGCTCTTGTCCACATTGTCCAGCGCGGACACATACAGCACGATGGGCTGACCCACAGAGGTGGTCAGCAGGATCAGAATAATGCAGCCCAAAGCATAGCGGGAGTCGCCCAGCCAGTTGATATTTTCTTCCAGCAAGCCGGTATTGGTGCCGATATAGTTCAGCAGGCCGCTGTAATTATTGAACATCCACTTCCAAACCATGGTAACAGCCACGGAGCCGGTGACCACGGGCAGGTAGAAGATGCAGCGGAACAGGGAGGTGGCCACAACCGGCATCTTGCTGATGGCGGAGGCAACCCACAAAGAGAATACACAAGTTACCGGCACAGAAACCAACACAATAATGATGGTATTTTTCAGCGCGGTCAAAAATTCCTTATCCTGGAACAGATCAACATAATTTTTGAAACCAATGAAGATATCCTCACGGCCCATGGTGGAGTCAAAGAAGCTGGTGTAGACGCACATGAACATGGGATACAGCACGAACATTACAAAGAAGGCCAGGAAGGGCAGCAAAAACAGATAGCCTGCGGTGGTTTCCCGGATCATCAGTTTGCGGCTTTTGGTATTCAGTACAATTTTCTTGTTCGCCAACGGAATCCTCCTCTCAAAGTTGAAGTAATACGGAATAGTGAATAGTGAATGATGAGGCATTGCCACTACTCACTATTACCTATCACCTAAACAAAATACCCCTCCCCTTGGAAGGGAAGGGGTATTGATTGCTATACGATATTGAATCTAAGTCAGAAAACGCTTAGCCCTTGGCAGCAGCATTGGCGTTGGCCAGGAAGGCAGCAACAGTTTCAGCGATGTCAGCGCCCTCGCCGATGTCCTGCAGCATGTTCCACCACTCGGTACGCTGAGCAGCCCAGCCGGGAACTACGTTGTAGTAAGCGCCCATGTACTGCATGAAGGAACCGTAAACTTCCTTCAGAGCGTCGCCGGCGTACAGACCGGTGACGGACTTACGGGTGGACCAGAAACCGGAAGCCTCAACAGCAGCCTTGGTGTTCTCGTTAGCCATGAACTTGATGAAGGTCTTAGCAGCCTCGATCTTCTCAGCGTTGCCGTTGTCGAAGATACCGAAGCCCCAGATGCCGCCGCACAGCTGAACGTCAGTGCCGTTCTGAGAGGGGAAAGCCATGGGCAGAACTTCGAAGGAAGTGCCGATGGTTTCCAGGTTGTTGGCATGGGTAGCGCCGTTCCAGCAGAAAGCCATAGCCAGGTTGCCCTTAGCAAACTCGTTGGCCTCATCGCCGCCAGCCAGAGAAGCGTCGAAAGCGATGCCTTCCAGACCTGCCAGCAGAGTCAGCGCCTGGATGTTCTCAGCGGAGTCCCAAGTGTAAGCGGTGTAGTCAGCATTGGTGTAGGTGCCGCCGTACAGGTTGTTGACGAGAGCACGGGTACCCTGGTCGCCGCCCTGGCCCTTGCAGAAGACAGCGCCAACGGTCTTGCCGGTGTAAGCATAAACAGCTTCAACAGCCTTGATGAAGTTTTCGGTAGTCCAGGTGTGGTTCTCAGCGTCCACATACTGCATAGCGCCGGCAGCCTCAAAGACGGTCTTGTTGATGGCCATGCAGTGAGCAGTCATGCAGAGGGGATACTCGTAGTACTTGCCATTCAGCTTGCAGGCAGCCTCGACGGAAGCATAGGTGTCAGCCTTGACCGCATCGGTCCACAGGTCGGACAGGTCGACCATCTTGCCCTTGGCGCCCCAGTTGGTGACCAGACGCTCGGGACCTTCCATGATGATGTCAGGTGCGGAGCCGCCTTCCAGAGCGGTGTTGACCTTGTCGTCGCCGTCAGCGTAGGTCAGGTACTCGACAGTAACCTTGATGTTGGGATACTGTTCATTGAAGCTGGCGATCAGAGCATTGACAGTAGTCTCATCGCCCCAGTTGCCGATGGGGTAGGTCCACAGTGTGATCTCAACCTGTTCGCCGCCCTTATCGATGGTGCAAGCACCCAGGGACAGGACCATGATCAGAACCAGGACCAGTGCAAGAATCTTCTTCATAGTTGTTTCTCCTCGTATTTTGTAGATTTGCACAATGCGGCTAGTCCCGCATCATGCTTCATTAAGAATTTTACACGAATTTGAAACTTTTGTCAACCTTTGTTCATATTTTTCAAACCGCCGCCACACGCATTTTCCCTTTTGCCTAAAACGGAGCAGATAAATTTTGGCACATTGCTGAAATCCATTTTGACACTTGACTGCTGCAAAAAAAATGGTATGCTTTAACATAGGGAGAGGAGGTCTTTTATGAAAAAACATATTCTTTGCCTTGGCGATTCCAACACCCACGGCTACTGCGCCGACCCGGGTGACTGCGCCGACCATGGCATCCGTTTCAATGAAAATGAGCGCTGGACCTGCCTGCTGCAAAAGCTGCTGGGCGACGATTATCTGGTCACGGAAGAAGGTCTTTCCGGCCGCACCACCGTATTCCAGGACCCCCTGCACGAGAGCATGGACGCGCTGAGCATTGCCTACCCCCTGCTGAAAAGCCACGAGGTCATCGACCTGCTGATCATCATGCTGGGCACCAACGACACTAAGGACCGCCTGGGTATGAATGCCGCCTGCATCGGCCTGGGCATGGAGCGGCTGGTGCGCAAGTGCATGAGCGTTGACTGCTGGGGAGCGAACAAGCCCAACATCCTCATTGTTTCCCCACCGCCCATCGGCGAGGAGCTGAAAGATCCCTGCATGGGCGAGCACTGCGCCGAAAAGAGCCGGGAGTTGGCCAAATATTATAAAGAAAAGGCCCAGCTGCTTGGCTGTCACTTTATGGACGCCAATGGCTGCGAATTCAACCAAATCGACTATATGCACCTGACCAGGCGAGGCCATGCCCAATTGGCCCAGCGTTTCGCGGAGCTTGTACCCCAGATCGTAACATAAAAGAAGCCGCCGTTATTCGGCAGCTTCTTCATGGGGCATATAGGGCCGGAACATGGGCTCGATTAGCAGGCTGCCGATCAGCGCCGCCAACGCCGGCAGGAAAAACAAAGGGATAATAAACCGCAGGCACAGCAGCAAGCTGGCGGCATTCAAAATGCCCAAAGCCAAGGTCCGGGGCAAATTTGCAAGGGACAGCGCTACCGTATTTTTCAGCAGCGCGCCCAAGCTGTTTTCAAACCGGCTCAGCATGGGGAACAGCACGCTGAGGACGCCCACAGCCACCATAGCCAGCAGCGCAACGCCGGCAAAGAAGCCCCAGGAGAGGCGCCCATACACAGCGGCATTCCAGCATTGAATCATGCCATAGCACAGCAGGCCGCCCAGCGCCAGAAAAACAATGGTGGGAACAATGCCAACCGCCCAGTTGCGGCGGAAAGTACGCAAAAATCGCTGCCAGCTATTCTTTTCCCCATCCCGGAACCCCCGGAATGTGGCGTCATACAGCGCCGCGAAGGACGCGCCGACGGTCACCACCGGAACGCAGCCCACCAGAAAAAACAGGGACAGGAAGATGCAATCGGTGATCTGCGTCATGACGATCATCAAATGGCTGTCCGGCCTGAACAGATTCTTGAACATAGGAAAACCTCCGGAAAATTCTGGCTTCATTATAGCACAAGTTTTCCGGGCTGTCATTAAAAAACAAATAAATAATATGGAGGATATATCATGGATCGTAAAAAGTTTGTAGCAGAGCGCCAGTGGATCCGCAATCAGCTGTCCAATGTAGCCGATTTCTGGCTGAAAAACGGCTGGGATCATGAACACGGCGGCGTCACCACCTGCCTGGACCGGGCCGGCCAGATTTATTCCACGGATAAGAGCGTATGGATGCAGGGCCGCTGCGGCTGGACCTACGCCTACCTGTGTAAGGTCTACGGCGTCCGGGAGGACTGGCTGAAGTTCTCCAAGAGCTGCATTGACTTCCTGGAAGAGCATTGCGTCAACCACGACGCCGACGGTCGTCTGTATTTCACCGTGGAAGCCGACGGCACCCCCCTGCGTCAGCGCCGCTACTGCTACTCCGAGGCTTTCTACTGCATCGCCAACGCAGAATATTACGGCATTACCGGCGAAAGAGAGCATCTGCTCCGCGCCCGCCGCGCCTACGATATGTACTGGAATCTGAATCACGGCATGGCCGACCCCACCGGTATGGGCCCCAAATCCACCCGCACCGGCCGGGCTTTGGGCATTCCTATGATCATTTTGAATGTCACCGGCGTGATGAAACGGGTTGACCCGGAAATGAAGCATGTCTATGACGAGCGGGCCAAGGAGTGCGTCGCCGACATTTTCAATTACCACGTCAAGCCCGAGCTGGGCGTCACCCTGGAATCCGTCTGCCTGGACGGCACGCCCCGGCTGAATGTCACCGAGGGCCGCATGGTCAATCCCGGTCACGATATTGAATGCGCCTGGTTCCTGATGGATTACGCCAACGATGTGGGCGATGCTGAGCTGCACAAGAAGGCCATCAACGTCTTCGACATGGCCTTCAACAAGGGCTGGGACGAAGAATTCGGCGGCATTCTCTACTTCATGGACTGCCTGGGCAATCCTCCCGAGGCTTACGAGCATGATATGAAGCTGTGGTGGCCCCACAACGAAGCGCTGATCGCTTCTTTGATGATCTACCGCGATACCAGGGACGAAAAGTATTTGGATATTTTCTACTGTCTGCTGGATTACTGCAAGACCTATTTTGCGGACGAATACGGCGAATGGTACGGCTATCTGCGCCGTGACGGCAAGCCCACCCAGCCTGCCTGCAAGGGCAGCACCTTCAAGGGCCCCTTCCATGTGCCGCGCTGTCTGATCCTGGTAGATCAGATGATGGGCCAGATCCTGGGCGAATAAACATCCCACGGGGTGGAGGTTTCCCTCCGCCCCGCATTTATGCTAAGAATATCAAATTATCGTTTATCGCTCCCCGTTCGCTCCTCGCAATGACAGTTCTATCGGAACGACAAACCGCAATTTGTAGGTAACAACATGAAATACATATCCCAATTTTTGATCATTTTAGGCTTCACTCTGGCAGGCGAGGCGCTGCAGCGACTGATCCCCATTCCCATTCCCGCCTCGGTCTACGGCCTGACGCTGCTGTTTTTGGCGCTCTGTCTAAAAATCGTGAAAATCGAACAAGTCAAAGAGGTGGGCGGATTTCTCACATCCCTTCTTCCTCTGCTGTTTGTATCCCCCACCGTGGGCGTGTTGGAGAACTGGTCGCTGATCCGGCCCCAGCTTCTGTCCATTTTGCTGCTGTTGGTGGCGTCCACGGCGCTGACCTTTGGCATCAGCGGCCTGGTGACCCAGGCATTGTCCAAAAAAGGCGGTGAGAAGCATGGCTGATGTGCTGAGTATCGCCGTTTTGCCCCTGGTTTTGACCTTTGGCGCCTACCAAATCGGTCTGCTTTGTCAGAAAAAACTGAAGCTGGCAATTTTCAATCCTATTCTCATTGCCATGGTTTTGATTTTGGCATTCATGGCGCTGACCGGCCTCAGTAACGAAACTTACCAGGCCGGTATGAAAAGCTTTTCCTGGCTGTTGACGCCGGCTACCATCTGCCTGGCGATCCCCATGTATGAGCAGCTGCAGATCCTGCGCAAAAATTTGGCGGCTGTTCTGGCCGGCGTGGCTTCCGGCGCGGTAGCCTGTTTGTTTATGGTTTTGGGCTGGGCTTTCCTGTTCCGTTGGGATCCCGCGCTGACTGCCTCGCTGCTTCCCAAGTCCGTTACCTCCGCTATCGGCGTGCCTCTGTGTGAAATTGCCGGCGGCGTCAGCTCCGTGACCACCACGGTGATCATTTTAACCGGTATTCTTGCCAATATGACCGGCACGCTTTGCTGCAAGCTGTTCCGCTTGACGAATCCCATCGCCCAGGGCGTAGCCTTCGGCACATCCGGCCATGTGATCGGCACCGCGAAAGCCAACGAAATCGACCCGCTCTGCGGCGCCGTCAGCAGCCTATCTCTGGTCGTGGCCGGATTATTAACCGCTGTTGTTTTCCCTTTGATTTTACAACTGATATAAAATGGAAGCGGCTGTTCTTGCGAACAGCCGCTTTTGTGTTATTGATACAGGGAATAGAACAGTGCGTAAAAGACCAGGGCAACTGCCATAGAGGCCAAGCCGGACACAAACAGGA
Organism: Faecousia sp.; assembly: GCA_045595225.1. GTDB lineage: Bacteria > Bacillota > Clostridia > Oscillospirales > Oscillospiraceae > Faecousia. The sequence continues at coordinate 8,219 of JAZOAD010000078.1, read as the reverse complement.
AGGCATAGCCTTTCACCGGTTTTTGGCTTCTGCGCTCAACATAATCGCCATATTTTTCTTCCCGTTCCAGGCGCTTGCCGGGGATGAGGGAGAAAACCAGAAATCTGAGACAGTAGGAAATACCATCCAGCGCGCCATGGTTGGAAACCCAAAGGACCGCGCCGAATAAAATCAGCAGCAATCCGGGGATCGTAAAGGCATCGCACAGATAACGATACTGATCCACCAGCACCGCCTTGCCAAATTCCCGGCTGGCAAGGTACGCCCAGCCGATCAGCGCCACAAACAGGGCGCAGCAGCCGTACTTGACCAGATTTACAATCAGGCGTTTATTCACAGGATGCCCAGCTCCTTCTTATATGCCAGTTCTTCAGCATCATTGCAGCGGACAAAGTGGCCGGGCAGAATCTCACGCAGAGTGGGCTGATCCACAGAATAATCGTGGGAAGCCAGAGCATTGTAGGCGATTCTGGTGCGATTCTTCTCGCTGCGGGGGTCGGGCAGGGGAATTGCGGACAGCAAGCTTTTGGTGTAGGGATGCAGAGGATGTGCGAACAGTTCATCGGAGTCTGCCAGCTCAACCATGTGACCGAAGTACATAACACCGATACGGTCGGAGAAGTACTTAACAACAGACAGGTCGTGGGCAATGAACATAATGGTCAGACCCAGCTTTTCACGCAGTTCGTTCAGCAGGTTAATGACCTGCGCCTGGATGGAAACGTCCAGAGCGGAGATGGGCTCGTCGGCGATCAGCAGCTCGGGGTTCATAATAACCGCGCGGGCGATACCAATACGCTGACGCTGGCCGCCAGAGAATTCGTGGGGATAACGGCCGGCGTGCTCACGTACCAGGCCAACCAGCTCCAGAATCTCGTAAACCTTCTCGTCGATTTCCTTCTTATCGCGCATACCGTTAATGATCAGGCCTTCGGCGATGATCTCACGAACGGTCATACGGGGGTCCAGAGAAGCGATGGGGTCCTGGAAGATCATCTGAATCTGGGTGATCTTGGGGTCGGCATTCTTTCTGCTGGACTTCTTGTGATCGGCCTTGGCGGAAGCGATCTCAGCCTTCAGCTCCTGGATGCGCTGCTGATGGGCAGCGATCTTTTCAGACGCGTCGGCAGCGCCGGACTTCTGCAGCTCAGCGATAGCCTTCTTGCACTCGGCGATCTCGTTCTTGTAGGACAGGGTACCGGCGCAAATGCGCTTGCCCTTGAAGTAGATGCTACCGGAGGTAATGTCGTAAATCTTGATGATGGAGCGGCCGGTGGTGGTCTTGCCACAGCCGGACTCACCTACCAGACCAAAAACCTCGCCCTTCTTGATGTCAAAGCTGACATCGTCGACGGCCTTGGTTCTACCAAAATACTGACACAGATGCTCAACTTTCAGCAAAACTTCTTTATTTTCCATTACTGAGCACCTCCTTGCTTGGCAGTCATTCTTGCAATACGGTCGGAAACAATCTTGGGCATTTCCACCTTGGGTGCATCGGGATGGAGCAGCCAGGTTGCAGCCTTATGGGTTTCATTGATCTGGAACATAGGCGGCTGCTGCTCGAAGTCGATCTCCAGAGCATACTTGTTGCGGTCTGCGAAAGCATCGCCGACGGGAGGATAGATCATGTTGGGAGGAGTGCCGGGAATGGCATCCAGCTTTTCCGTGGTATCCAGGTCGGGCATGGAGCTGAGCAGCGCCCAAGTGTAGGGATGGCGGGGATCATAGAACACATCATCAGCGGTGCCGTATTCTACGATCTTGCCGGCGTACATAACAGCGATGTCGTCAGCCATGTTTGCCACAACACCCAGGTCATGGGTGATGAAGATAACAGACAGATTACGTTCGCGCTTCAGGTTGTTGATCAGTTCCAGGATCTGCGCCTGGATGGTCACGTCCAAAGCGGTGGTAGGCTCGTCGCAGATCAGGATCTCCGGGTCAGCGGACAAAGCGATTGCGATAACGATTCTCTGACGCATACCGCCGGAGAATTCGAAGGGATACTGATAGAAGCGCATACGAGGCTCGGCAATACCGACTTCTTCCATCAGCTTGATGGCCTTTTCCTTAGCCATGGCGCGGGTAACGGTGTAAACCACCTTGGAAGCCTTGTCCTTCAGGAAGTCGATGATCTCGACGCAGCGCTTGTTGGTATCCACCACAGCCACCAGATCATCCTGGTAGCGCTTTTCCAGACGGGTAACAACGGAAACGATCTCCGCTCTCAGCTCGTCCAGGTCATGGGTAGACTTGGGAATAACCTTCCAGTCAACACGCTTGCCGCGGGCAACCAGGCGATCGTGCTTGGCGGTCTGGCGGGCGAAGCGCTTTTCTTCCTTAGGATCGCTGACAACGGCAGCAAAGTAACGGTTGATACCGCTGACGATACTGGAGCGGAAAGTATAGGCAGTGCCGTCCTTGATGATCTCCAGACGGTCAATGCTGTCTTCCACCTGCTTTGCCAGAGTGGAGGCATAAGCCAGCGCGTCTTTCTTGGTGTATTCGCCGGTGAAGTAGGTTCTTGCCTCTGCCAAAGACTTCAGCACTTCCTGCTTCTTCGCCAGGGAAACCTTGCGGGAATACTCCACCGCCTTGGCTTCGAAGGCGATGAACTCGTTCATGAATTCACGGTTCAGTTCCACCAGGGCCTCTTCGCTCAGCTTCTGCAGATCCCGCTTGGTCAGATCCTCGCCGGGATGACGCATGGCATAGTAGCCAATGCGGAAGAAGTTGGGCTGGGGCTGCTCGCTCATTTCGGTCAGCAGGTCAGCAGCCTGCTGCAGAGTAGCAGTAAGATTCTGGGGCAGACCGGTTTCGTCCTTTGCAGGCTTGTAGCTTCTCAGCTCCTGCATAGCCTGGCCGACCTTGCTCATGCGCTCGGTGTAGTTGGCGGTGAAGAAGGGATCCTTGATGTTTCTGAACAGATCCGCATACTCCTTCAGCATCGCGACTTCCATCTTTTGGTTCTTGCCGGCACGGAACAGGGTATCTTTAATACGGGGGGTCAGATCCAGGGCGGTGGATCTGGATTCGTTGAAGCGGTTTTCCATATGGTTTGCCTCAACGCAGAACTTGTCAAAGGTAGCCATCAGCTCCTTGACTCTTGCTTCGTCACAGCCGGCGGCCAGCATCTGGGTGCGCAGCAGCTGCAGGAGGTCGTTGAACTCCTTGCGGGCAGCCTTGCGGCTGGCCTTGTTCTTCAGCAGCATAGCCTCGGTGATCTGCTTGCCGATCTTGACGATGGGGTTCAGGCTGGACAGGGGGTCCTGGAAGATCATAGCGATTTTATCGCCACGGATCTTGTACATTTCTTCTTCTTCGATCTTCAGCAGGTCCTTGCCGTCGAAGATGATCTCGCCGCCTTCGATAATGGCGTTACCGGCCAGAATGCCCATGATGGCGCGGCTGGTAACAGACTTACCGGAACCGGACTCGCCGACGATGGCCAGGGTACGGCCACGCTCCAGGTCAAAGGAAATGTCACGAACGGCCTGAACCTTACCGTTATTGGTGCGGAAGGAGATCCGCAGGTTCTTTACTTCCAAATTTTTCTCTGCCATTATTCGTCAGCTCCTCTCAGGGAAGGATTGAATGCATCGCGCAGACCATTGCCAAACAGGTTGAAGGAGATCTCCAGCAGGGCGATGAAGGCCGCGGGGAACGCAAGAACATGAGGGAAGGTGGACAAATAGTTTCTGCCGTTTGCCAGCATGGTGCCGATGGAGGTCATACCGGAGGTTTCCAGGTTGACGATACCCAGGTAGGTCAGCATGGATTCGCTGAAGATAACGCTGGGGATGATCAGCACGGTGCCGGTGATGATGGTGCCCAGGGAGTTGGGCAGGATATGCCGGAAGATCAGACGCATATCGCCTGCGCCCAGGGTACGGGACGCCATAACATACTCCGCATTCTTAAAGCGGTAGAACTGGGAACGGACGCGGGACGCGATGCCGATCCAGCCCGTCAGAACGAAGGCAAATAGCATTGATGGCACCGGGCCTACTTTCTTTGCCAGGTGGAGCTGGAACAGGGTCGCGACCACGATGAAGGGAACGGAAGCCAAAACGTCAGAAACACGCTCCATGGTCAGGTCGATCACGCCGCCGTAGTAGCCTTCGATAGCGCCGTAGCAGACACCGATGAAGAAGTTGATGATGGAAACGGTCAGAGCCAGGATGAAAGACAGGCGGGCGCCGCTTGCTAGACACACCAGGATATCCTGGCCGTGCTGGTTGGTGCCGAACAGGAAGGAGGGCTCAAAGCCGTTGACATACTGGAAGTACTCGCTGTAAAGAACGCGGACACGGTAACCGGTCTGGTTCTTCTGGGCGTAGACATACCACTCGTTGCCTTCCTCGCCGGCAGTGCCGTCGTCGCCGGGAATACGCAGAGAGTCATAGTCGCCACGGGTCTTGTTGGTGCTGGTACGGTAGTTGGCAACGAAAATGGGGTTGCCATCCTCATCGTGATGGGCGGAAATACCGGTAGCCAGGGTTTCATCCTCGCCCTCTTCGATGTACAGCTCGTACCACAGGTTGGCAGCGTTGACTGCCTTATACTCCACCTTGTAGTTGGCATTCATGGGGTAAATAACCTGAATGCCGGTGGTATTCTGGTACTCCTGCAGGGCCATATACTGGTCCTTGGTCAGGTCCATGTAAACAAAGCCGACCATAGCATAGGAGTCCACATACATTTCGTAATTAGGCTTGCCGGTGTTGGGATCGATCTCCACGCCACGCAGTTCTTCTACGGCAGAATTGTTAAGCTCATAGCCGATAGCAGAATAGTAGTCGTAGGTAGACTGACCGCCCTTGATCACAGAACAACCGTCCCAGCCCATCTTCTGCAGAAATCCCCATTCTGCCTTGGGCAGAGTGGTCTTGTAGTAACCGTCGCGGAATTCAACAGAATAGTTGGAAACGAAGGGAACTACGATTGCGAAAATCAACATACAGAAGATAATGATAGCTGCGGTCACGGAGGACTTATTCCGTCTAAAACGGATCAGGGCGTCTTGGAAATAGCCAATCGCCTTGTTTTCAAATTTTCTATCGGAAATTCGGCCGCCTCTGTCGACGATCCGAAATTTCTCCTTCGGAATATTATCGTATGCCATATTATCTTTCTCCCATCTTGATACGAGGATCAATGAAGCCATAGCTCAAGTCGACCACGATACCGGCCAGCAGACCGATGGCGGTATAGAAGAAGGTCAGAGCCATGAAGAAATTATAGTCGCGTACGTTAATGGAGGTGACATACAGGTTGCCAACACCAGCAACACCGAAAATGCCTTCGATGATGAGGGAGCCACCCAGAATGCCAATGAATTCGCCAAGGATCATGGGGAGAATGGGAACCATGGCGTTACGCAGCGCGTGACGGACAATGGACTGGCTGCGGGTCAGGCCCTTCGTACGGGCCAGCAGCAGATACTCGCTGGTCAGAACCTCAGACAGCTCCGCACGGGTGAATCGTGTGAAGCCGGCAATGGAGCCGAAGGACAGCGAAAGGGCAGCCGGGAACATGGAATAGAACATAGGCCAGCTGAAGAACGCTGCATCCTGCCGGGAATATGCCTGCAGCGGGAACCACTTGGTGGCGAAGCAGAGCAAATACTGCACCAGGAACGCGTAAACATAACTGGGCACAGAAATGGTGACCATAACACCGGTGGAGATCACATGGTCCTGCCATTTATTCTTACGCAGGGCGGCATAAATGCCCAGCATCAGGCCAAGGGGGATGGAGAACATGATGGAGTAGATGTTAACCGTAAGGGTATAGGGCATCTTTTCGGCCATGACAGCGGAGACTTCCTGGCCGCTGTACATCTGCTCACCAACACCGAAGTCGCCCTGGAAGACGTGCTTCCAATACAGGAAGTACTGTGTCAAAATAGGCTTATTATAGCCCATGGCTTCACGGCGCTGGCGGATAACTTCCACGTCACGGCCCTGGGATTTGATCTCGGGCAGCGGCAGAAGCTTGATCAGAACAAAGCACATAGTGGCAATGATCAGGAAAGTCAGAATCATGAGCAGAACTCTCTTGATCACGTACCGGAAAAGGGTATGATTTCTCATAGATATTACCTTCCTTTTTCGCTCTTGGCGAAGGATCGGGGGTGTGGAACCGAAATGGGAGCAATGTTTCGTCCGGCATCTCTGATTCCGCTCTATCAATCAAAGTCCGGGTTGTTCAGGACTGAGAATTCGACGATAACCTCCGGAATTTGCATTCCGAAGTGGGCACCGATCCGAAGGGCAGGGGCATGCTTCTGTTTAAAAAATGAACACAGGAGCATGCCTAGACCCTACGGGGTCGGCGAAGGAATAGCCGTTTAGGATTGTGGTCACGGGCGCTATGCGCCCGTGACCACGGGGAATTTAGGAATAAGTTCTAGCCTTAATCTAAACTTAGTAGGTCAGAGTGCCACGGATGTCTTCCCACTCAGCGTCGGTGTACTTGTAGGTGTAGAACTGGATGCCGCCGAAGCCGATCAGGTCGAGGTAGCTCTTAACAGCATAGTCACCCTGCTGGCTCAGCAGAACGGCAGATGCGCGGTAGTACAGAGGAGTAGTAACGAAGTAGCTCAGGTAAGCGTACTCCAGACGGGCAAAGGCCTCGGAACGGGAAGTGGCATCATAGGTGTTGAAGCCGCCCAGAACGGTGCCGTTCTTGCCGGTGATGACAACGCCGTCATCCTCGCCGTAGCCGCAAGCCCACTTGGACCAGGTCTGCAGATCGGTGGTGAAGTCTTCGCCGTTGATGGTGATGGTCACGGGGATCTGAGTGGTGTCGAAACCATACTCCATCTGGTTGCCGGAGCCGTCAGCGCCGTCGCAGTAGCACTGGTACAGCATGGTGTAGGGAGAGTAAGCAGCGCCGCCCCAGGTGGTGAAGATGATGTCGGTGTTGCCGGAGTACATGGTGTCGTAGTAGTCAGCGTCAGCGACCAGCTTCATGGTGATCTTGCCTTCGAAGCCAGTGCCAGCGGTGGCGTTATCCAGGCAGGTCTGGAAGTAGTTGACCATCTGGACATAGATGTCGTCGGTGTTGTAGACGTTGATCTGCAGTTCGATAGCGGACTGGCCGTCGTACAGACCGGCCTTGGTGCACTCGTCATAAGCCTGAGCCATCAGAGCCTTGGCGGTGTCCAGATCGTAACCGGTGATGGCTTCATAAGCCTCGTCCAGATCTTCGTAGTCGCCGTCGTCGCCGTAGGTCATGCCGTACAGGTCGACCAGAGCCTTCTTAGCGCCGTCGGTATCACGATAGGTAGCGCCGGTGAAGGGATCGTAGACGTACAGGTAGTTCAGCAGGCCGTAACCGGCGGAACCGGTGGTGTAGGAGCTGGCGAACTCAACAGTGTTCAGGGACAGGGAGAAAGCGGTACGGAAGGCCTGGTTGACCAGAACCTGAGAGCCGGTGCCGCGGCTGTACAGAGAATCAAAGTTGGTGTTGAAGGACAGCTTGGTGGTGTAGGACTGGGGATTGTAGCGGATATACTCGCTGGTGCCGTACTTGGGCATATCTTCCTGACGCAGGGAGACGGAGTCGATTTCGCCAGCCAGGAAAGCCAGCAGCTGAGTGTTGTGCTCAGCGATAACGGTGCAGGAGATGATGTCGGTCTGATACATGCCGGTGTGCTTGCCGTCATGGTAGCCGTACCACTTCTCGTTACGCTCGAAGGTGATCTGCTTGTCGAGCTCGAAGTAGGTCAGCTTGTAGGGGCCGTAGGACTTGGAAGTCTCAACGGAGGTGCCGTAGTTGGTGGTGATGGAAGCAATGTTGTCAGCGTCAGCGGAAACAGTGTTGCCATCAGCATCGTAGTAGGACTTGCAGGATTCCCACAGGGACTCGTAAACCAGAGTGGAGGAGCCCAGGTAGTAGGGAACGTAGTAGTTGGGGTTCTCAATGGGAGCCTGAACGATCATAACGATCTCGTACTCACCGGTCTTCAGGAAGCCAACATTTTCCCAGTCGTAAGCGTCGAAGGTGCTTTCGTAGTACAGGTAAGCGGGAACATCAGCCTCGGTCTCATTCCAAGCCTCGGTGGAGATGACGGAAGCCAGCCAGCCCATGGTCTCGTCGTTCAGAACGACAAAGCCTTCGGCGTCAGCGGCGCCAACCAGAGCTTCCCAGTTTGCCATGTTGAAGTAGGCTTCGCCGTAAGCATTGACATAAGCTGCCAGAGAGTTGCC
>JAZOAD010000077.1:0-7550 GCA_045595225.1 Faecousia sp. | reverse complement strand
ATCCTGAACCTGGGTCTGAACGAGCAGGTCGTTGAAGTTATGGCTGCCAAGTCCGGCAATCCCCGCTGGGCTTACGACTGCTACCGCCGTTTCATCCAGATGTACTCCGACGTGGTTATGGAAGTCGGCAAGAAGTACTTTGAGGTCCTCATCGACGAGATGAAGGAGCGCAAGGGCGTTACTCTGGACGTGGACCTGACTGCTGAGGATCTGAAGGAACTGGCCGGCATGTTCAAGGCTGAGTACAAGAATAAGATCGGCGCTGACTTCCCCTCCGATCCCAAGGAGCAGCTGATGGGCGCTGTCCAGGCTGTTTTCCGCTCCTGGGACAACCCCCGCGCTAACATCTACCGCCGTGAGAACGATATCCCCTACTCCTGGGGCACTGCTGTTAACGTGCAGTCCATGGCCTTCGGCAACATGGGCGACGATTGCGGCACCGGCGTTGCTTTCACCCGTGACCCCGCCACCGGCGCTAAGGGCCTGATGGGCGAGTTCCTGACCAATGCCCAGGGCGAAGACGTGGTTGCCGGCGTCCGTACTCCCATGCCCATCTCCGAGATGGCTGAGAAGTTCCCCGAGGCCTTCAAGCAGTTCCAGGAAGTCTGCGCTATTCTGGAAAACCACTACCGCGATATGCAGGACATGGAGTTCACCGTCGAGCACGGTAAGCTGTACATGCTGCAGACCCGTAACGGCAAGCGTACCGCTCCCGCCGCTCTGAAGATCGCCTGCGACCTGGTGGACGAAGGCATGATCGACGAGAAGAAGGCCGTTTCCATGATCGATCCCCGTAACCTGGACACCCTGCTGCATCCCCAGTTCGACACCAAGGCCCTGAAGGCCGCCACCCCCATCGGCAAGGCTCTGCCCGCTTCCCCCGGCGCTGCCTGCGGTAAGATCGTCTTCACCGCTGAGGACGCCAAGGAATGGGCTGCCCGTGGCGAGAAGGTAGTTCTGGTCCGTCTGGAGACCTCTCCCGAAGATATCGAAGGCATGATGGCCGCTCAGGGTATCCTGACCGTTCGCGGCGGTATGACCTCTCACGCAGCCGTTGTTGCCCGTGGCATGGGCCGCTGCTGCGTCTCCGGCTGCACCGAGATCAAGATGGACGAGGAAAACAAGAAGTTCGAGCTGGCCGGCAAGACCTATGTCGAGGGCGACTACATCTCCCTGGACGGTTCTACCGGTAACATCTATGACGGCATCATCGAGACCAAGGACGCCGAGATCGCCGGCGAGTTTGGCCGCATCATGGGCTGGGCTGACAAGTACCGCGCCCTGAAGGTCCGCACCAATGCCGACTCCCCCCGCGATGCCATCAAGGCCCGTCAGCTGGGCGCTGAAGGCATCGGCCTGTGCCGTACCGAGCATATGTTCTTCGAGGAAGGCCGTATCGCTCCCTTCCGTGAGATGATCTGCGCTGACACCGTCGAGGAGCGCGAGGCCGCTCTGGAGAAGATCCTGCCCCTGCAGCAGGCTGACTTCGAGGGTCTGTACGAGCCTATGGAAGAGTATCCCGTTTGCATCCGCTTCCTGGATCCTCCGCTGCATGAGTTCGTGCCCACCACCGAAGAAGACATCGCCGCACTGGCCGAAACCCAGGGCAAGACCGTCCAGCAGATCAAGGCCATCATCGACTCCCTGCATGAGTTCAACCCCATGATGGGTCACCGTGGTTGCCGTCTGTCCGTCACCTATCCCGAGATCGCCGCTATGCAGACCAAGGCCGTCATCCGCGCCGCTCTGGCTGTGAAGGGCCGTCATCCCGAATGGAACCTGGTTCCCGAGATCATGATCCCCCTGGTTGGCGATGTGAAGGAGCTGAAGTACGTCAAGAACGTTGTTGTCAAGACCGCTGACGCTGAGATCGCCGCTTCCAACATCGACCTGAAGTACGAGGTCGGCACCATGATCGAGATCCCCAGAGCTTGTCTGACCGCTGACGATGTTGCCAAGGAAGCTGACTTCTTCTGCTTCGGCACCAACGACCTGACTCAGATGACCTTCGGCTTCTCCCGTGACGACGCCGGCAAGTTCCTGAACGCCTACTACGAAGCCAAGATCTATGAGAACGATCCCTTCGCCAAGCTGGATCAGAACGGCGTTGGCCTGCTGATGGAGATGGCTATCTCCAAGGCTAAGGCTACCGGCCGCGACCTGCACTACGGTATCTGCGGCGAGCACGGCGGCGACCCCGTTTCCGTCGAGTTCTGCCACAAGATCGGTCTGGACTACGTGTCCTGCTCCCCCTTCCGCGTGCCGATCGCCCGCCTGGCTGCCGCTCAGGCCGCTATCAAGGATGGCAGGAATTAAGTGATTACCAGCTGTTTGGAAGCTTCACAGTGACCATTGAGGATGCAAAAGAGTACTTGTACTCCATCTCCAAAACCCGCCGTGTACACCGCTTCCAAAGCTTCAAGGTAAATCTCTATATCTAAGCATGATCCCCGCTTACCAATCGGTAAGCGGGGATTTTTCGTTTTGTAATATCATCATTTCAAAGGGTATCGTCGTTTCCGGCTTTATTCTTCAAACGCCCAGAGAGTTTCCCGGATGATTTCGCTGACGGTGGGATGGGGGAAGATGATCTGCTGGGCATCGGTGACGCGAAGTTGTAGCTCAATCATCTCTGCAGCACCCCAAATGATCTCACCGGAATATGCGCCAATGAGATGCACGCCCAAGACGGTGCGCTTTTCACGGTCAACAATAACCTTGCACAGGCCGTCCCCGCCCTCATTCTCCGCCAGGAAGCGGCCGGAATAGCGCATGGAGAGTTTCGCAACTTCATAGTCAATCCCCTTCTCCTTGCACTCCTCTTCGGTCTTTCCGACAGATGCAATTTCAGGTTGTGTGTAGATGACGGAAGGGTTGGCATGGTAGCGCATATTGTCTTCGTTGCCAAGGATGGCATTGACGGCCACTTCTGCTTCCCGGTATGCAGTGTGGGCCAGCATGTGATGGCCGTTTACATCGCCGACGGCATAAACGCCGGGTATATTGGTACGGCACAAAAAATCGGTAGTAATACCACGATCATACGCCACGCCGATATTCTCCAGGCCAAGACCTGCGCAGTTTGCCCGGCGGCCAATAGAGAGCAGCACCTTATCCGCCGGAATGCGCTTAATCTGTCCGTTCGGATCTTCTGCAATTACAACGCCAGGTTCCACAGATTGCACCTTATGGCCCAGCAGGAAGGCAACTCCCTTCCGCTCCAACCCCTTTTGAAGCATCGTGCTGATCTCCCGGTCTGTAGGACCAGCAATATGATCCAGCATTTCAACCACCGTAACCTTGGAGCCTACCGCATTGTAATAACATGCCATTTCCAAACCAATGACACCACCACCGATCACCACAAATTCCTTGGGGATCTCTTTCAGTTCCAAAACTTCCCGGTTGGTCAGCACAAAACTTCCCAGGTGCTCCCGGATGCCCGGTAGCGGCGGGATCACATTGGAAGAGCCGGTGGCGATGATCAGGTTCTTACCGATATAAACTTCCCCACCTGCGGAAACCTGGAAACCATCGGCAGTTTTACCTTCGATCTTTGCTTCTTCCATGACCACAGTCACACCGGCGTGCTTCATCTTGGAACGGACACCGGCAACAAGGGTTCGGACCACCTTTGCTTTTCTTGCTATCACCTTTTGCTGGTCGATGGCAACATCGCCGCAAGTCACGCCGTAGGCCGCTGCGTGCAGGGCATGTTCGTAGGTTTTCGCAGAGTGCAGTAACGCCTTCGAGGGAATGCAGCCCTCGTTCAGGCAAACGCCGCCCAATGCCCGTTTTTCAAGCAGCAGGGTTTTCAAGCCAGCATGCGCTGCCCGTTCTGCGGCATTGTATCCACCAGGGCCGCCGCCAATAATGATCAGATCATAAAGTTCCATTTGATTCATAGTCGTTCCTCCTTTTTACTTAGGATATCAGCTTCTCCGTGGGTTTGTCGGTGCTTTTGTCACAGAAAAAAAGGACAACACCTGACCAGAGAGGGGGATTCTCCGGCCAGGTGTGTTTGCGTGTGTAATCAAGCGAGAATTGCCTTCAGGTCTTCTTCGGGAGTGGTGATGGGGGCGATATTAAACTTCTCCACCAGGAAGTTCAGCACATTGGGAGAAACAAACGCCGGCAGCGTGGGGCCCAGGCGGATGTTCTTGATGCCCAAATGCAGCAGGGTCAGCAGGATGCAGACAGCCTTCTGCTCATACCAACTGAGCACCATACTCAGCGGCAGATCATTAACACCACAGCCAAAGGCATCAGCCAATGCCACAGCGATCTGAATAGCAGAATAGGCATCGTTGCATTGGCCGATATCCATCAGCCGGGGCAGGCCACCGATGGTGCCCAGATCCAAATCGTTGAAGCGGTACTTGCCGCAGGCAAGGGTCAGCACCACCGTATCGGCCGGGGTCTGTTTGACGAACTCGGTGTAGTAGTTTCTGCCGGGACGGCTGCCGTCACAGCCTGCCACCAGGAAGAAGTGCTTGATGGAACCGGCCTTCACAGCATCGATCACCGTACCGGCAACACTCATCACAGTATTTCTTGCAAAGCCGGTCATGACGGTTTTGCCGCCGTTGATGCCGGGGAAAGTGGTGTCCTTGTCAAAACCGCCCAACTCCAGGGCCTTGCGGATCAGGGGCGTGAAATCCTTATTGTCACCGATGTGCTGCATATCGGGATAGCCCACCACACCGGTGGTAAATACCCGGTCGGCATAGCTTTCCTTTGGCGGCATCAGACAGTTAGTGGTGAAGAGGATGGGTGCAGGCAAAACGGCAAAATCCTTCTGCTGATTCTGCCAGGCAGTACCGAAGTTGCCCTTCAGATGGGGGTATTTCTTCAGTTCGGGATAGGCATGGGCCGGCAGCATCTCGCCGTGGGTGTAGATGTTGATGCCCTTGCCCTCGGTCTGCTCCAGCAGCAGCTTCAGATCATACAGATCATGGCCGGTGACCACAATGAAGGGGCCTTTCTCCACGGTCAGGCTGACCTGGGTAGGCTGGGGATGGCCGTAAGTTTCGGTGTTGGCCTTATCAAGCAAAGCCATGCACTTCAGGTTCACTTCGCCCACTTCCAGCACGATGGGCAGCAGCTGCTCCTGTCCCCAGTCATCCCGGCCCACAGCAAACAGAGCCTTATAGATGAATTTGTAAATGCTGTCATCCTTGTAGCCCAGCATCCAGGCATGGTAGGCATAAGCTGCCACGCCACGGATACCAAAAAGGATCAGGCTACGCAGGCTGCGGCTATCTTCTTCTGCATTCCACAGATTTTCCATGTCGTAGTCTTCATTCCGGCCGCAGGGGCAGGTGCAACTGTAGCAATTACCCACCAGACGGCGCTTTTCCACTTCGCACCAATCCATCATACGATAGAAGGTTTCCGGATCGAAGTTTACATTGGTGAGGGTGGCGAACAGGCCCTCCAGGAACAACTGATTGGTAGAATCCACCACCAAATGCTCGTTATTTTCGGTAGCCCGGGCCAGGCCGATGAGCGCACCGGTCAGTCTATCCTGCAGCTGGGCGGTGTCCGCATTTTTGCCGCAAACGCCTGCATTGCCTGCGCAAGCCTTGCAACCGGCAGTCTGTTCACACTGAAAACAAAACATAGTCTTTCTCCTTTACTTGATGATTTGACCATCAGGGCTGATGGTTACGATATGCAGAGGGATATTCTTGCCGCTGTTTTTCAGAGCGGTCTGTACAGCGTGGCTCAGACCACCGCAGCAGGGCACGGTCATCCGGGTAACGGTGATGGAACGAATGTTATTGTACCTGAAAATCTGCGTCAACTTTTCGCTGTAATCCACTGCATCCAGCTTGGGGCAGCCGATCAGCGTCACCCGATCCTTGATAAAATCGTTATGGAAGTTGCCATAGGAATAGGCGGTGCAGTCAGCAGCGATCAGCAGATCAGCGCCGTCAAAGTAGGGCGCATTTGGAGGCAGCAGCTTGATCTGCACCGGGAAGTTGGTCAGTTCACTGGGAACATACACATCTTCGCTGTGGTGGTCATGGCAGATGCTCTGGCAGGCAGAGCCGGGGCAACCGCAGGGCAGTGTTTCTTCCTTGGCCTTCTTGGCGGCCAGCACAGCGGCTTCGTTGTAGGCTGGGGCTTCCCGCTCCTCAAAGGAAATGGCATTCATGGGGCAAGCCGGCAGGCAATCGCCCAGGCCATCGCAGTAGTCCTCCCGCAAAAGTTTGGCTTTGCCGTCTACGATGCCAATGGCACCTTCGTGGCAGGCATCAGCGCACAGACCGCAGCCGTTGCATTTTTCTTCATCAATGGTAATGATTCTTCGGATCATCGTGTTTCCTCCTTTAATGGGGGTATTTTTATGGTTGTACTACGATTATACAAATCAAATTCCTTTTTTGATGTTGCAAATGTCACATAGAAAATTATTTTCTTGCCTTTTGCATGGCTGCAATTTCCATCATGTGTTCGTACATCTCATCACCCACGCACTTCCTGGCGTAGGCGCACCATTGCACACAGCTAAGGGTATCATTATAGGCCACAAATCCGCAGTGTTCGCAAGCCATCTGCGTATCGATGGAGAACATCTCAATTTCTGCTCCGCACTGGGGACAAACCTTTTCGATAATCGTCGGTGTCCGGGGCTTTCCCTGGCATCCTTCCAGCATAGTGCTCCCTCCTTTTATCAATCCAGAAACATTTTTCCGTCGGTGTAATTGAATACCGGGCCTTCCAGGCAAATATAGGTTTTTCCCACGCGGCAGTGGCCGCATTTGCCCAAGCCGCAGCACATCTTCCTCTCCTCGGAGATCCAGATATTCTTCTCCTGGAAGCCGATTTTCAGCAGTTCAGCCACGGCCGACTGCATGAGATCGGAAGGTCCGACTACGATTGCCACCGCATCCTTGATGTTTTCAAATCGCAGGTTGGGAATATGATTGGTCACACGGCCAAGCAAGTATTTTTCGGACTCTTGCTGACGGGTCATGGTGAGCAGAATGTTAGCAGTGTTGGACCAGCGGGAAAAATCGTCACGGAACAATATCTCATTTTCCTTTTTGAAGCTGACTAATGCGGTCAGCGCTTTGCAATCCTGGGGATGCTCCGCAAAATGCTGGATCACGCCACGCACAGGCGCTGCACCAGTACCACCTGCCACCACAAGCAATTCCTTGCCCTGGAAAAGATCCAGGTCAAAGCCGTTGCCAAGTGGCCCACGGAGTAACAATGTGTCGCCCACATAATGTTCAAAGACTTCATTGGTGACCTTGCCTACCCTGCGGATGGTCAGTTCCACCCATCCGTCGCCAATACCGCTGACAGAGATTGGCGCCTCACCATACTTGGGGATGGACACTTCAAAAAACTGACCCGGGCGCACGACCCCATCGTAGGACAAGCGAAAGGTATATTCGATCTCAGTATGTTTGACTACGGACAGAATGCGGGAGACAAAAGGAAGGTAGTCGTTCATATCAGTACTGAACTCCCTTCCAATAGACCGGCGTAATGACTTCTGCCTTTTCGGGCAAGGTGACATCCTTCAACGCCCAGCG
>JAZOAD010000076.1:0-12836 GCA_045595225.1 Faecousia sp. | reverse complement strand
CCCCATAAAAATAACCGGTACCCTTTCGGGTATCGGTTATTTTTGTGGATAATGGGATTCGAAGAGGGCGGCCGAGCGAAGCGAGGTAAAAAAGTGTCCGGTGGATACTTTTTAGGCCGTGGGAGAATCCCTGTCACAGACGGTAATCCAGCAGCGTATTGCGGGTCACTCTACAGTCGCCCTTATGATGACATCCTTGCGCATTGTTGCGCTTGGATGTCTTTTTCTTTTTGAAAATGGGAATTAAGATTCGTTTTGGCTGGCGGTGCGGGCCTGGATCCGCTGCCAGGCATAGCGGATATTTTCATAGGCCAGGTCGCTGACTTTGGAAATGTGGTTGTTTTCATACAGAGTCATGGCGGCTTCCATTCGCACCAGGCGCATAGCTTCTTCGTCTTTTTCCGGGGTCAGCAGGTACAGACCTGTGTAGTCGCAGGCGGATACTTTGGTTTCGCCGGTGCGGTTATCCCGGGTGATTTCCAGCTGCAGCAGGATGGAATAATTGGTGCCTGCCTTTTCACCGTTGCTAAGGAAATCGCCCAGGGACCAGGCGATAACGGTGCCTGCGCTTTCATCATAATCAATGCTTTGGACAAAATGGGAATGGGTGCCCACAATGGCGTCCACGCCGTTTTCCAGCATCATGGCGGCAATGGCCTGCTGGGTTGGGCTGATGGTATCGTTATACTCGCTGCCCCAATGGACCAAAGCAATGGTAAGGTCCGGCTCCTGGGCCGCGGCGGCTTGCAAAACGGCGCGGATGCTCTCTTCCGCCACAGTTTGATAGGTGGTGGCATAGTCGGTGTAGAGCAGATTGACGCAGTTTTCGCTGCCGGCCGGCAGGCTCATGCCGTCCATGCCCTTGGTAAACGCCAAAATAGCGACCCGGATGCCGCCGATATTTACAAGAGTGAAGCCCTGGTTTTGCGCCTGCTCCGTCTCCGACAGAAATACGCCGGTGGGCAACATCCCGGCGGAACGGATGGCGTGGGCGGTGGCGGACAGGCCGGTCAGCCCGTTGAAAACAGTGTAGGAATTGGCCAATTGCAGAAAATCCACGCCCGCATCCGCCAAGGCGTTTGCCAGCGCCTGAGGCGCGGAGGCGGAACCGGAGCCATAGGGTACGCCGCAGAAATTGCCTTCCAAATTCAAGAAGGTGGCATCCGCGTCCGCAAGGATGGGCGCGACATCCATCAAAAGGGCGGTATAGTCATAGCTGCCGTTGCTCTCGCCGGCTGCCACTACCTTGTCGGTGATATTCAGGTCGCCACCGAAAATCAGACGGATCACCGTTTCGGGATTGGTGGGCGCTGTGGGCGCTGTGGGCGCTGCGCTGGTTTCCGGGGGAAGGGTGGGCGCGGTAGTGGTTTGGAGAGGCGCTGTGGTAGTGGAGTCGGGAACGGAAGCGCCGGGGTCGCCGCTTCGGACAGCCACCACGATCAGGACCAACAGACATACCGATAAAATGGCGCAGAGGGTTACGAGCCGCAGGGTTTTGGCCCGCTTTTGCTGAAGCTTTTTATGTATTTCATGGGCGTCCCGCTGACGGGCGCGGTGATTCATTTCGTCGAATTCATAGGGCATAGGGGATCCTCCCGGAGTATTGCGTGGTAACAGTTATTGTACAACATTTTTCGCTCCGGCACAAGCGGTAAATGGAAAATAGAGAGATTTTCAGAAAAAAGTGGCTCCGGATGGATATCCGGAGCCTTCCATTTTTTAGCAGAGTTTTGCGCCGGCGGGGATTGCGTCGGAGATCATAAGAAGATTCAGCTTTTCCTCGCCCTGTTCGGTGTGGACAGCGCTCAGCAGCATACCGCAGGACTCCCGGCCCATCATTTTCCGGGGAGGCAGGTTGGTGATGGCGACTAAGGTCTTGCCGATCAGCTCCTCAGGCTTGTAGTACTTGGCGATGCCGGAGAGGATCTGGCGATTGTTGCCGGTGCCGTCATCCAGGGTGAACTGTAGCAGCTTGTCGGACTTTTTCACCGGCTGGCAGTCGATGACCTTCACGGCCCGGAGATCGGACTTGCAGAAGGTGTCGAAATCCACATTTTCTTCGGCGTAGGGCTCAATTTCCAGAGCGGGCTTGGGGGGCTTGGACAGTTCTTCCAACTCTTTCAGCTCCTTTTCCATGTCGATACGGGGGAACAGAGGCGCGCCAACGGCGGTGGTCCAACTGCACTGGTTGCAGCCGCAGAAGTGCAGGCCTTCCAGCACACGGCCATCGCTGGGGACATTCAGCAGGTCCAGGATGGACTTGGAGGCGTCGGGCATGAAGGGGCTGATCAGAATGGCGCTGATGCGGATGCATTCGCAGAGGTTCTTCATGACCTGCAGCAGACGCTGCTTGGTTTCTTCGGATTTTGCAAGGATCCAGGGGGTGGTTTCGTCGATATACTTATTGGCGCGGTCCAGCAGGCGGAAGATCTCGTTCAGCGCGTTGGAGAACTGGAAGGCATCCATCTGCTTTTCATAATTTGCGATAACTTCGGCAGCCAGGTCGGAGAGTTCTTGATCCAGGGGCGCGATCTCGCCGCCGGCGGTGAGGTTACTGTCGAAATACTTCTGGCTCATGGCGGTGGTGCGGGAAACCAGGTTGCCCAGGGTGTTGGCCAGGTCGGTGTTGATGGTGCCGATCAGCAGCTCGTTGGTGAAGTTACCGTCACTGCCGAAGGGGAAGGTCCGCAGCAGGAAGAAGCGGAGGGCGTCCACGCCGAAACGCTGGGCCAAAATATAGGGATCCACCACATTGCCACGGGATTTGCTCATTTTTTCACCGTTGAAGTTGAGCCAGCCATGGCCGTAGACCTTCTTGGGCAGGGGCAAACCTAAGCTCATCAGCATGGCGGGCCAGATGATGGCGTGGAAGCGGACGATCTCCTTGCCCACGAAGTGGACATCGGCAGGCCAGAATTCCTGCACTTCATCATATTTGCTATTTTCGTAGCCCAGGGCGGTCATGTAGTTAAAGAGGGCATCGATCCAGACATAGACCACATGGCCGGGGTCGAAGTCTACGGGCACGCCCCAGGTGAAGCTGGTGCGGGAAACGCAGAGGTCAGACAGCCCGGGCTTGATGAAATTATTGACCATTTCGTTGACACGGGATCTGGGTTGGAGGAAATCGGTGTTTTCAAGCAGGTCGCGGACCCGGTCGGCATACTTGGAAAGACGGAAGAAGTAGGCTTCTTCCTTGGCATCCTGCACATCACGGCCGCAGTCGGGGCATTTGCCATCGACGAGCTGGCTTTCGGTCCAGAAGGATTCGCAGGGCTTGCAGTACTTGCCGGCGTATTCACCCTTATAGATGTCACCGTTATCGTACATTTTCTTGAAGATCTTCTGGATGCCTTCCATGTGGTAGTCATCGGTGGTGCGGATGAAGCGGTCGTGGGAAATATTCATCAGCTTCCACAGGTCCAGTACGCCTTTTTCGCCCAGGACGATATTGTCCACAAACTGCTGGGGAGTGACGCCGGCTTCCTTGGCTTTGTCCTCGATCTTCTGACCGTGTTCATCGGTGCCGGTGAGGAATTTGACATTGTAGCCCTGGAGCCGCTTGTAGCGGGCCATGGTGTCGGTGGCTACGGTGCAGTAGGCATGGCCAATGTGGAGGTTGGAGGAGGGGTAGTAGATGGGGGTGGTAATGTAATAATTACCTTTGCAATTCTTGCACATAAAAAATTCTCCTTGATCAAAATAGAAAACGCCCCTGGGAAACCCAAGGGCGTGAATTTACGCGGTACCACCTTAGTTCGCAGAAAGATCTGCCTCAAAACGCTGTAACGGGCGCGTCCGGCGATGCCTACCTATCGACACCACAGCTCCGAGACCATGTTCGGCGGCTCTTTCCGTGCCCCCTTCGCACCAATGTGGGGCTCGCTGAACGGAGAATTCCGCTTACTCTTCTCTTCTTCGCTTTTCAACATATACAGAGGTATTATATCCATAGAATGGGGGCTTTGTCAACTGTTTTGGAAGATAAATTGTTTTTTACATTAGTAATAATGCGGCGGCAATTGGCCGCCGAGCGCCGAAAAGCGGCGCTGTGAACATCAATTTAGCGTGTAGGCAGGCCGGATTTGGCCAGAGCCACGTACAGCTCTGCGTTGGCGCTAATGCCGGCGATTTGCTCGGGGCTCACTTCTTTGACGATCTTGGCGGGATTACCAAGAAGCATGGAGCCTTCGGGGGCGTTCATTTTTCCGGTAACCACCGCGCCTGCGCCGACGATGCAGTTTTTGCCGATGACGGCGTTATTGAGGACGATGGCGCCCATGCCGATCATGCAATTATCGCCGATGGTACAGCCATGGATGATGGCGCTGTGGCCCACGGTGACATTGCTGCCGATGGTGGTGTTGCTGTGGACAACGGCGTTGTCCTGGATGTTGGTATTGTCGCCGACGGAGATGGCGCAGTTGTCGCCGCGGAGCACCGCGCCGTACCAGACGCTGACATTCTCTCCCAAGTGGACATTTCCAACGACGGTAGCGTTGGGGGCAATATAATGAGTCATAGAGAGTCTCCTTCGCTTTTTTCTTTATGTTATCCCAGGAATGCGGATTTGTCAAATGGGTTGCCGTTTGGAAGGCAACTTTTTTATTTCTTCCGGGTAGGGATGAAAGGGAGGAAGCAAATGAAACAGGAGCAAAACACGCTGAGATACCGAATCAAAAGCGGAAAGATCTGCCGGTCGGATGTGACGCGGCGTTTGGCGGAGCTGGCCTTCGGAAAGGCAAACGACTGCGTTCGGCTGGCGCTGGAGGACGCGCCGGAGCTGGACAAGCTGGATCTGTCGCTGCTGAGCGAGGTGAAGCGGAACGAAAAAGGAACGGTGGAAATCCGGTTGATCGATCGGCTGCGGGCGCTGGAACAGCTTTCTGCTGTGGCATCGGAGGATACGGAGGCGGCGCAGGCTTTCCTGCAGGCACTGCGGACAGAGCCGGAGGATGGGGCATGAGCGGCTTCACTTTTTCACCAAAGCAGCGCCGGGTGCTGACCTGGTGGATGCCGGGCAGCGGTGACGCCCATCGGGAGGCCATTGTTTGCGATGGGGCGGTTCGTTCCGGTAAGACCATGGCCATGGGCATGTCCTTTTTTATTTGGGCCAGCGCCAATTTTCAGGGGCAGCGGTTTGGTGTGTGCGGCAAGACCATTGCGTCGCTGCGACGGAATGTTTTGGCGGAGGTTCTGCCGAAGCTGGAGACCCTGGGGGCAAGCTGGACGGAGAAACGGTCGGAAAATCTGATCAAACTGCGGTTTTTGGGCCATGAGAATCAGTTTTATGTATTTGGTGGACGGGATGAAAGCTCTGCCAGCCTGATTCAGGGCGTTACCTTTGCCGGAATTCTGCTGGACGAGGTGGCGCTGATGCCCAGATCCTTTGTGGAGCAGGCCTGCGCCCGCTGCTCGGTGACAGGCAGCCGGCTATGGTTCAACTGCAATCCGGCGGGGCCGGGGCATTGGTTTTACAAAACCTGGATTTTGGAGGCGGAGCAACGAAATTGCCTGCGACTTTCCTTTACGATGGAGGACAACCCATCCCTTTCCAAGGCCATTCGGCGGCGGTATGAGCGGCTGTATTCCGGGGTGTTTTATCAGCGGTTCGTGTTGGGCCAATGGGTGCAGGCGGAGGGACGGGTGTATGACTTCTTTCAGGAGGATATGGTGCGCAGGGCACCGGAGGAGCCTATGGAGGAATATTACATTTCCTGTGATTACGGCACGGTCAATCCCACCTCTATGGGGCTGTGGGGAAAAAAGAGCGGCGTTTGGTATCGGATACGGGAATTTTATTTTGATTCCAGAAGGGAACAAAGACAGATGACCGATGAAGAATACGCCCGGGCGCTGGAGTATCTGGCCGACGGGCGGCGCGTTACGGCGGTGATCGTGGATCCGTCGGCGGCCAGCTTCATGGAGGTACTGCGGCGGCGGGGTCATTCGGTGCGAAAGGCTGACAATGATGTTCTGGCGGGTATCCGGTTGACGGCTGACCATCTGAAGGAAGGGAAAGTGGTGATCTGCCAGGATTGCGCGGACTGCCTGCGGGAAATGGAAATGTATGTGTGGGATCCGGAAAGCCAGGGCAGGGATCGGGTGAAGAAGGAACACGATCATGCCATGGATGATATGCGCTATTTCGTTTCCACAGTGCTGGGACAGAAAAAGGGTAACTTTGCGGTGTGCAGCGTGGAACGAAAAAGGTGAAGGAAAATTTGAAAGGAGATTTGGGTCATGAAACGGAATCAAAAGGGCAAGCCTGTGGCGGCGTATGCCTGTCAGCTGCGCAGCAGCCAGGGGTATTCTCTGGGCGCGCTGAGAGGATTTGTGCCGCTGGGTACCGGTGAGGAGGAAATTTACCGGAAAATGCGGGAGGCGATCCCGGTGCTGGACGCGGCGGTGGGCAAGCTGGTGCGGCTTTCCGGTGGGTTTTCGGTGAAGTGCAGAAACCGGGAAGCCCAGCAGCGGCTGGAATGGTTTCTAAAGAATATGCCCAGCGGCTATGGGCAGGTGGGCATGGACAGTTTTCTCGGCTGCTACTTAGACAGCTTGCTGACCTATGGCAGAGCGGTGGGGGAAATTCTGGTGGCGGACGGTCATGTCAAAGGCGTTTGCTGGGGCGATGTGACGGCGCTGCAGGTGTGCCAAGGGGAGAGCCCCATGGATGTGGTGCTGTGGGGCCCGGATGCTTATGGCGCAATGGCGCCGCTGCCTTATCAGCAGTTGCTGCTGTTTACAGCGCTGAACCCGGAGCCGAAGCATCCTTACGGCGTCAGTCTGTTTCGCGGGATGCCCTTTTTGGCGGATATTCTAATGAAAATTTATGCCGCCATTGGCGCTAACTGGGAGCGGGCCGGTAATGTTCGTTACAGCGTGATCTGCAAAAATGGGGAAAACGCCGACCCGGTGACCGCGCAGGAGCGAGGCAATCAAATGGCCCGGGAATGGGCCAGAGCCATGGAGGACAGCAAGGGCGGTACGGTGCGGGATTTTGTGGCAGTAGGCGATGTGGAGATTAAGGTCATTGGCGGAGAAGCGCCTATTTTGGATTCGCAGGTGCCGGTGCGGCAGATGCTGGAGCAGCTGGTGGCGAAAACCGGGCTGCCGCCCTTTTTGCTGGGACTGAGCTGGAGCACCACGGAGCGAATGAGTACCCAACAGGCAGATATGCTGACCTCGGAGCTGTGGTCCCTGCGACGGACGATAGAACCGGCGGTGCATAAGATTTGCCGAATGTTTTTGGCCATGGAGGGTCTGGATGACCGGGTGGAGATCATCTGGGATGATATTTCCCTGCAGGATCTGACGGAGCAGGCTCAGGCGGCATATTACAACGCCCAGGCGGAAAAGTGCCGGGCGGAGATCATGGGAGGTTAACTATGGAAATTCGGAAAGAAACGGAAGTTTTGGCCAGCGGTATGCCCACGGCAGCCCAGCTGGAGGCCATCAATGCCCAGGCCAAGGGTAAGCTGACAGCGGAGCAGGTATATGTGTTCTCCGTGCGGCTGTGCGATGACCAGGTGGACCGGGATGGGGAGCGGTTTGACACGCTGGCTTTGCCGGTTCTGGCAAAAATGTTTATCGGCAAGACCGGCATCGTGGACCATAAGTGGACCAGCGAAAACCAGGTGGCCCGCATTTTTGAGACCCAGGTGGTGCGGGAAGATGGTGTCAGCTACATCAAAGCCTGGGCCTATATTCGCCGGGGCGGCGCGGCGGATGAGGTGATCGCCGACATTGAGGCCGGCATCAAAAAGGAAGTCAGCGTGGGCTGCGCCATGGGCCGCGCGGTTTGCTCCATTTGCGGCAGCGACTACGGCGTTTGCGGCCATCAGAAGGGAGAATATTACGATGGGCAACTTTGCTGCGCCATTTTGAAAGAGCCTATGGATGCGTATGAATTCTCTTTTGTGGCGGTGCCTGCCCAAAGAGAGGCCGGCGTACTGAAGGCTTTGGGCGGCAGAAACCGTTGTCTAAAAGAACTGGCGGAGGCATTTGGCGCCCAGGCGGAGTATGCCGCGCTGCATAAGGACGCGATATTGGGCCAGCAGTACCGCAAGGAACTGGAAAATGAGGTAGTGCGGCTGTGCCTGATGCTGGAGCTGGGCGCGGAAGAACCTGTGCTGCGGGGGCTGGTGAAAAATGCCGGCCATGAGGATCTGCTGGGGCTGAAAGCGGCGCTGGAAGCAAGAGTGACGGAAATGTATCCGGTGCGGGGTCAGTTGCCCAATCGCGTGGTGGAAGGCGAAACTGTAGAAAGCGGATTTTTGATTTGACCAAAGGTATTGCCGGGAAACCGGTGACCATATAAACTACATTTTAGGAGGAAATTACAATGGGTTATGACAATCTGAAACTGGAAAAGGGTATGTACCGCCAGGCGGGCAAAAGCTTTACCCAGGTGCTGGAATCTCTGGATCCCAGCGAAAACTATCGGGGCACTGCTCTGGAGGGCACCGACGCCTTTCAGCGCCAGCTGAAGCGCTTCGGCATCCGGGCCAAGGGCGCCGGCTCTTCCACCGTGGAAAAGTTCTTTGCCACTATGGAGTCTGCCGTGCTGTTCCCTGAGTACATTGCCCGTACCGTTCGGCAGGGTATGGAGGAAAATGACATTCTGCCCGGCATTGTGGCCACCACTACGATGATCGACAGCATGGACTATCGCTCCATCTACTCCAATCCCAGCGATGAGGATAAGGCTCTGCAGGCAGTAGCCGAGGGCGGCGAGATCCCCACTACCGAGGTCAGCACCAAGGAACATCTGATCAGCCTGACCAAGCGGGGCAGAATGCTGGTGGCATCCTATGAAGCGCTGCGGTTCCAAAAGCTGGATCTGTTCTCTGTGATGCTGCGTCAGATCGGCGCGTACATCCAGAAACAGCAGCTGCTGGATGCCGTGAATGTGATCATTAACGGCGACGGCAACGACAATGCCGCTGTGCAGTATACCATCGGCACCGATCCTATCTCCGGCACCAAGGGTACTTTGGGCTATGATCAGATGGTGGAATTCTGGAGCAAGTTTGACCCTTATACCATGAATACCATCCTCTGCTCTTCCGGCACCATGACCCAGATGCTGAAAGTGCCCGAGCTGCAGAATCCTCTGACCGGCCTGAATTTCCAGGGCACCGGCAAGCTGAGTACTCCTCTGGGGGCAACGCTGCACCGCACCTCCGCTGTGGCAGACGGCGTGATCATCGGCCTGGACAATCGCTACGCTCTGGAACTGGTGCGCGCCGGCGATGTGCTGGTGGAGTATGACAAGCTGATCGACCGCCAGCTGGAACGGGCGGCCATTACCTCCATTTCCGGCTTCGGTAAGATCTGCGACGGCGCTTCTGCTGTGCTGAATGTATGACATTGACGGAGCAGGTATATACCCAGGCGCTGCTGATGGCAGGCGGTGACAGCCAGGTAAATGAGGCGCTGCTGGCGGTATTTTGCCAAAGCGCCACAGTTTCGCTGACTGCCCGACTGCGGGAAGGGCTGACGCCGGAGGATTGCAAGGCGGATTTTATCGCGGCAGCGGGGCTGTATGCCCTGGCTGCCCTGTCGGAAACCGATGATCTGGCGGAACTGAACTATGTCCAGGTGGGCGATGTGACATTGAAGCGCGGCGGCAGCGCGGCTGCCGCCTGCCTGAGAAATCAGGCGAAGCTGATGATGACACCCTATCTTGCGGATCAGTTCGCGTTTTTGGGGGTTTAGTATGCTGAAAGCGTTCAACACGCTACTGGATCGATACGGAACCCCATTGACCATTGGGGAAGAAACGGTGAAGGGCATTTTCTTCAGCGTGAACAGCCAAAGCTGGCAGAATATGGACCAGTCCTATAGCTCGCTGGGTGAAATTCCACGGGGTCAGTATATCTGTGTTCTGCCGGCAACGGCTTCCGCGGCGGCAGGCGATACGGTGAATGTGGGGGAAAAGACCTATCAATTCCGCCGCATAGAGGATATGCGCTTCCGGGATTCGGTTTTGTATCGTTGGTGTTTGTGTGTGGAGAGAGGCGGTGATGATCCGTGGTAAAATGGGTCGCAATGGTGATGGATGCCCTCAGAGGGGGCGGTGTCCGAGCCAGACGGGGTTATCCCGGGGAAAAATATATCCGGCCGGAAGTGCCGGTGGCAGCGGTGAATATCTATTCCGTGGAGGGCCAGACGGTGGTAGTGGCGGCAGAGGTATTCGCAGTGCGGGCGGAGGACTGTGAGAACACAGCGGATACAGCCATCGACGCGCTGGAAGCGGCGGGATTTACATGCACCGCAGGCAGCTGCCAGTTTCAGGAGAAGATGGGGCTGTTTTCCCTGCGGATCCTTGTTCGCAGGGTGGAAGCGGCGAAGCTGCCCTGTACTTTTTACCTAAACAAAGTGGAAATGCCCTATGTAACGGCGTTTTCTGCCAGTTCCACGGCGGAAGTATACCAGTATACCTCAGAAGAGGGAACAACGGAAATTCTGCAGGGAACGAAAGTGTGGACGCTGACGGTGGAGGAACTGATCCCGGCGGATGTGACGCCGGAGGAGGACAGCCAGGAATCCTTCAGCCTGGCGGTGCAGCGGGACGGCGGCACAGAGGGCTATACAGCCTGCCGCTGGGAAACGGTGCGCCGGGAAGAAACCGCCGAGGGTGTGCGACAGGTCCGGATAGCCAAAAGCTGGAATGACAGGATGATTTCGGAATAAAAAAAGAGGGCTGCCGTTTTCACGGCAGCCCTAAGTACATACAGGGATTACAGATATTTCTTGACTTCCTCGGAAACATTGGCTGCGTCCTCGGAAACGGTCATGGTGATGTTCATATTATTGACTTCAGCGAATCTGGCGCACCATGCGATGAATTCTTCAGCGGCGGCGACGTCAGAGCCGATGGTCTTATACAGGTTGTCGATGAACACATGGGTGATATCGTAATTGCCTGCGTGCAGACCACTGAGGAAGCCCTTGAGCATATCCACATTGGTAATACCATATTCCTTGGAGTCTACCAGGCGGACTTTGTAGTTCACATCATAGGTCAGCTTTTTGCCGTACTCGATGCAGACAACATCGCCGTTGGCGTGATCCAAAACATCATGGATAGCGTCGATCAGCTTCTTGGTCTTGCCGGAACCCTTCAGGCCCATAATAACACGAATCATAGGAAACTCCTCCTTTGCAATGCCTTGTATGGCTTATGGACATTCTATCAGCAATTCAGAGAATTTGCAAGCCCTTTTTTGAAAAACCGGGGCACAATTCCTTTTATTTTTCGTAACCGGGTTTGCCCAGCAGCTGGAACATATTTCTCTTGTAGAATTCCACGCCGGGCTGGTTGAAGGGATTGACACCCAGCATATAGGCGGACACGCCGCAGGAGAGCTCGAAGAAGTAGAACATCTCGCCCAGCTTGGTATCATCCAGCTGACCCATATCCATGGTGATCACGGGAACGCCACCGTCCACATGGGCGGCCAGAGTGCCCAGGAAGGCCTGCTCGTCCACATAGTCCAGACACTTGCCGGCAATGTAGTTCAGGCCGTCCAGGTCCTGCTCGTCGGCGGTGATGACCATGCGCTCCTGGGGGGGATCGAAGCGGACCATGGTTTCAAAGATATTCCGCTCGCCCTCCTGGATCATCTGGCCCAAACTGTGGAGGTCCGCGGTAAATTCGGCGGTGACGGGGAAAATGCCCTTGCCGTCTTTGCCTTCGGACTCGCCGAACAGCTGCTGCCACCAGCCGCCCATCATTTTGAAGCCAGGCTCGAAGGATTCCAGCAGCTCAATGCACTTACCACGGCGGTACAGCAGATTACGAACGGCGGCATACAGCCAAACGGGGTTTTCGAAGGAGCGGATGTTATAAACGTCCTTTGCTTCGGCGGCGCCGGCCATAACAGCGTTAATGTCGATGCCGGCAACAGCCATGGGCAGCAGGCCAACCGCGGTCAGCACGCTGTAGCGGCCGCCTACGCTGGGGGGGATCACGAAGGTCTCCCAGCCCTCCTCGGTGGCCATCTGGCGCAGGGCGCCCTTGCAGGGGTCGGTGATGGCGTAAATGCGGCTCTTGGCGCCTTCCTTGCCGTACTTTTCTTCCAGCAGGCGGCGCAGGGCGCGGGTAGCGATGGCAGGCTCGGTGGTGGTGCCGGACTTGGAGATGATAGCGATAGAGAAATCCTTATTTTCCAGCAGACGCATCAGTTCGTTCCAATGGCGGGTAGAAAGACCGTTGCCGGCGAAGAAGATCTGAGGATCGCCCTTGCCCTTGCCGATGTTATGGTTGGGACCCTGCAGCAGCTCGATGGCGGCGCGGGGGCCTAAGTAGCTGCCGCCGATGCCTACCACAACAAAAACATCGGAATCGTTACGGATCCGCGCGGCGGCGGCGCAGATGCGCTTCATTTCTTCGGTGGGGTCGTCCACAGGCAGGTTCAGCCAACCAAGATAATCATTACCGGGGCCGTCGCCTTCGGTCAGGGTCATGTGGGCAGCGAAGACTTCTTTTTCCAGGGCCAGCAGGTCGGGCAGAGAAACCTGACCCCATACATTGGAAATGTCAACTTTGATCATAAGGGAAAACCATCCTTCCTTATTTGATTTCTATCTATATGTTACCGCAAAAATGGGTCAAACGCAAGGGAAAAAGAAAAAAATATAAAATTTGAAAGCGGAACTATGGAATTTTCGGATAAATGCATGTATAATAAGATAAATTGTTGTTTACGCTGCGAGGATGCGCCGCACCCTTGGCCCCCTCGTTTTGAGGGGGCTGGCAAAAATCGGCGCTTCGGAGCCGATTTTTGACTGGGGGAGTTTCTAAATGTTGGTACAAAACTCCCTCCGTC
>JAZOAD010000075.1:0-3955 GCA_045595225.1 Faecousia sp. | reverse complement strand
TTGTTTGCCTTGTTGGTGCCGAAGGGCAGGCCCTTCTCGGCGCTGGACATCAGCACGCCCTTTTCGATGCCCAGTTGCTCCAGATGGGGCAGCATATTCTTTCCGCTGGTCAGATTCAGCTTGCCCAGCTTGGGGAGCTGGAAGGGGGTCAGGTGCAGATGCAGGTCGATCTTTTTCATGGCCTTACTTGCCTTCGCGCTTGACGGCCATCTCGGCGTACATCTGGTCGGTCTTCTGCTTGTTCAGGTTGAAGATCAGGCCGATGCCGAGGAGGATCAGACCGTAGCACAATGTGGGGATGGCGTTGCAGATATAATAGATGCCCTTGACGGCCTCGGCGGTCTGGACAACGTTCTCGCCGGACACATAGCCCACCAGACCCAGGCTGAAGGCCAGGCCGGAGGAGGCGATGGTGGAGCCGATCTTCCGGGAGAAGGTGTACATGGAATACATGGAGCCGTCGCTGCGGAAACCGGTCTTCCACTCGGAGTAGTCCAGACAGTCGGAGACCAGGGCCCAGATCAGCATGGTGAAGGCGGTCTGGCCCAGCAGGGTCATGATATTCAGGGCGGTGTAGACCCAGACATTCTCGATATAGATGAACAGGCGGACAACGCTGAACACAAAGCTCAGCGCGGCGGTGTAGAGGATGACGTCACGCTTGCCGAACTTCTTAACCATCTTGGGGATCAGGGGGAAGACCACGATCATGAAGGGCATGGAGCAGGCCATGGAGATGGTGGCCAGGGAAGCATCGCCGTAAACTTCCTTGTAGATGTAGCCATAGGTCTGGCTGGAGCCGGTGATGACCAGCATAGAGCCGATGGTGGCGATCATAACGCCAATCAGAGGACGGTTCTTCAGGACCATTTTCAGGACCTTCCAGAACTCGAACTTTTCGCCTTCGGACTTCTCTTCGCGGACGCGCTCCTTGGTCAGGGCGCACAGCAGGAGGTAACTGACGATAGAGCAAATGCCGAAGATCGCAGCCAGCAGGGTGAAGCGGCCGGGAATGGGCTGGTTGTCCTTGTAGCAGATGATGGGGACCATGCCCAGAGCCACGGCGCCCACCAGACCGCCGCCCACGGAGCGGGCGCGGGACAGCTTGGAACGCTGAACGGGATCCACGGTGACAACGTTGGCCATGGCGCCGAAGGGCATGGAGGTGCCGGTGTAGCTCATGCCGAAGAAGATGTAGGCAAAGGCCACGAAGGCGTGGAGGGCAATGCCTTCCAGAGGCACCTTCCAGAAGCACAGTACGCCGGAAAGCGCCAGGGGGATCATGAACAGCTTGATCCAGGGGGTGAACTTGTCCTTGCTGCGGCCCAGGTGCCAGCGGTCGGGGAAGGAACCGATAATGGGGTCATTAATGGCGTCCCACAGACGGGCGAACAGGAACAGGCCTGCCATCCATTTGGCATCAATACCCAAACAATAGGTGCAGAATGTTAGGAAATACGCGTCAACATACAGGTTGACAAAGCTGCCGGCCATATCACCGAAGATATAGCCCCATTCGTCCTTACCGCTGAAGGGACGAACGGAAGTGTCGATTTTTGCCAAGGTAATCTCTCCTTTATCTTTATTGACAACGGAGCATACCGCTCCATTGTTCTTATCTATACTATATAGTATTGTTTTCGCAAAATAAATAGTATATTCTGCATTTGATATTGCGATTTCAGCATTTCTTTTCTATAATAAAAGAAAAGGGGGGCGAGTTTGTGAAGATCACGGAAGTCATGGAGCAGGTGCGCCGGGCATCGGGCAATGTGGGAGATATGCTGGAACTGAAGCAGAAGCTGGATGGTATGGGAATCAGCCTGGATCATATCTATCAGGAGCTGGAGATGAGCTCCGCCGTGGCTGACAGCCACCGGGACATCAGCGCCCGGCAGGAGCGGCTGCAGCCCCACAGCCACAGCTTTTTCGAGCTGATCCTCTGCACAGGCTGCCAGGATGTCCAGTACCTGCTGGGCTCCCAACGCTACCGGCTCCAGCCGGGGGATGTGCTGATGATCCCGCCGGGCGTCAGCCACTGCCCTCTGTTCCCGGAGGTCATGCACCGGCCCTATGAGCGAACTGTGGTGTGGATCAACGCAGAAATGCTGCGCAAGCTCTGCCAACGGTGGCCGGAGATCCGGGACCACTGGGGCGAGAGCCGCCTGTTACGCACCGCGGGTACGGTATGGGAAACGCCCATCGCCGAGGCCTTCGGCCGAGGGTGCGCCGAGTCGGAAAAGCGGCTGCCGGGCTGGGAGGCTGCCCTCTACGGCAATACCACCGTGCTGATCGCTCTGCTGAACCGGGCGCTGTGCAGCGCGGAAAAGGAAACCAAATCCGAGCGCTGTGAGCTGCTGGATGAGCTGCTGCAATATGTGGAGGCGAATCTGCGCCGGAAGATCTCCGCCAAAACCGCTGCCCGGCATCTGCTGGTCAGCGAGAGCACCATCACACACCTGTGCAGCAAGCGTCTGGGTATCAGCTTCTACGGCTATGTGACCCAGCGGCGACTGGAGGCGGCGAAACGGTACATGGGCGAGGGGATCCCCCTGGGACGGATTTGGGAGCTGGCGGGTTTCGGGGATTATTCCGCCTTCTACCGGGCATTCCGGCAGGAATACGGTTTCTCTCCCAGGGAATTCCGGGATTTCCAGGACAGCAGCAGCCCAAAGCTTCCCTGAGGTGACATCACCCTTAGGTTCCAACGCGCGAGCGTGCAGGTTCGAGTCCTGTCATCCGCACCAAATATAAAGGGGCTGTAAAATAAGTCCCTTATTGTTTTTCTTAATTCTCCGCTTTTTCGGTCCAGACCACTACGGGCGCGTTTTGATAGCGCTTTTTGAATATCCTTCTGCGGAACAGATACACGGTGTAAACGACCCACAGAGCAAAGAAAATGGCGCAGGCAATGCAGGCGCTGGTCAGGGACTGGGCCGCAAAGTTCAAAAACAGCAGCAGCGGCGCGATCATCACCATGGCAGGGAAATTGGACAGGATGTACAGACTGGAGGTGGGGGTACGCAGACCGGGGTCGATCTCCTTCATCAGGATCATACCGTTGGAAGCGGTGCCGGTCATGGTGCCGAAGCTCATAAGGAAGAACTCGTGCTCAAAGCCCTTGAAGCACTCCTTGGCCACCAGGCGAATGTAAATGTAAGTAATAATGGTGCCCACCAGGCTGAGGATCACAATGGGCAGAATGTAAGCCTTGATATCATTGATCTCGATGGCTGCCACACCGGCTACGATCATCAGGTCAAAGGAGAAGCCGGAAATGCGGTCCATCTGGTAGTTGTTGATGTATTCCCGGTGCATGATGTTGCGCTTGCGCAGCTGCTTCACCACAAAGCGGATCAGCATGGCAGCCAGGGAGGCCCACAGGAAGTTGAAGCCCCAGGCGATGCTGTTGGTGAAATCAGACAGGATGCCCAGCAGGTACATAAAGCCGAAGGAAAGGGCGTAGGCCAGCGCAACAAAGCCCGCTTGCAGGGAGAACTTGTCCACGGACTCGTTGTCCGGGATCTCGCCGTCAGCGTCCGCCTGCGGGGCAGCCAGCTCCACAGGGGTTCCGGTGCGCACGGTCAGTTCGCCGCGCTTCTTGTGAATGTTGATGTACAGCACGCCGAACACGGAAGCCACCACAAAGCCGATGGAGGCCAGCGACAGGCCAAAGCTGCCGTTGCCGGCAAACTGTGCGGCGGGGGTGTTGGTGAAGTTGATATCCCAGCTGAGGGCGTTGCCGGGGCCCTGACCGAAGGCCAGCGGAAGGATCAGGCCGCAGATGTAGGAGATGATCCTGTCGCCGTAGCGGGTGGCCAGAAACATCACCAGCGTAAGAGCCAGACCTGCAAAGGCCTGCAGCATATAGGTACCGCCCTGCAGCGCGCCGAACTCCAGCACCTGCGCCCGGTTGGTCTTGTGGGTGCTCTTTTCGGTTTTCAAGGAAAGTCGG
>JAZOAD010000074.1:0-24514 GCA_045595225.1 Faecousia sp. | reverse complement strand
GCTGCCCGTTCCCACCCGTGACGGTTACGCCTTCGGGGGCTGGATCGATCGTATGGGTAACTACTACGATGCAGATACGATCTATAATGTGGCAGGTGACCTGTTCCTGATCGCTATCTGGACGCCCAACCAGTACACCATCACGCTGGACGCAGCCGGCGGCGAGCTGGAAAACAATACCATTACCGTCACCTTCGGCGATCTGATCACCGAGCTGCCTGAGCCCACCCGCGAAGGCTACACCTTCGTCGGCTGGCTGGACGAGAACGGCAACAAGGTTCTGGTCGGTTCCGTTTACGAGGTTCCCGCTGACTCCACATTGACCGCCCAGTGGTCCGGCAATGCTTACACCATTACCCTGGATCCCAACGGCGGCGAAGTGGATGTAACCACCATCACTGTGGAATTCGGCGCTGCTGTGAACACACTGCCCGTTCCCACCATGGAAGGCCACACCTTCCTGGGTTGGTTCGACGCTGATGGTAACCAGTACACTGCTGAAACCATCTACAATGTGGTGGGCGACATCACGCTGACCGCTCAGTGGCAGAAGGATACCAACCCGCCCACCGGCAGTGACTCCATGCTGTATCCCGCCCTGATCCTGGCGGCCCTGGCCTGCTGCGCAACCCTGACCCTGGTTTCCAAGCGCAAGGAAATCGTATAAGCGTCCCACAAAAAATGACCCAATAAGCAAAGCGTGTGTCGCACCCGAAAGGTTGCGGCAGACTTTTTATGTATGGATTTTTTGATTGGGTTCAATCCTGGCGGGAACATTTTTCCGCGTCGATAGCCAGCACCAGCATCAGCACGCACAGGGCATTCTGGGGCTCCGCCACATCGATGACATAGGTATCCGTCCAGTTCCACAGCTCCTTGCTGACGGAGGCGATATGCCGCCCGGCGCCATCCGAAATGCGGTAATCCCATTCCAGCCAGCCGCCGTCCATATTCCAGCCATTGCAATCAATGGAAAATTTGGGCCGGAAGAAAGAGAACTCCTTGCTAATGCAGCCAAGATACTGCTGACCCAGGTACATTTCAAATTTGGGCAGGAATGTGAAGATCCGTTCCTTCACCGTGCCGATCTCCCGGCCATGGGCATCAAAGATCTTCAGACAATGGCCCCAGGAAAGCTGGCCCTTGACGGTATAAACGGCTTCGCCGGCCTCATTATAAATATCATAGCTGTCAAACCAGGAAAACAGCCGCTGCTTGAATAACAGTTTCAAACTTTCCCCTCCTGTATTTTGTTTTTTCTATTATAGCACAGGCGCGGGAAAATAGAAAGTATTTTTTCAGTCCGCAAAGGCGATGATCCGCAGATCTTCTTCCCGGTAGGTCTTGCCCAGACCCTCCGCGCACTTGTCCAGCACTCTGACTCTTGCCGCGCCCGCGCTCTCCGCCAGCACCAGGATCTTGATATCGCACAGTTCGTTTTGGATGATGCCCACATAGGTTTTACGCATAGAGTTTTCCTCCCCAATGTTTCTTTTCAGACAAACAAATTTCCAACCAGCCACAAACAGCCCAAAACCGCGAAAACCGCCAGGATCCCAATCAGGCATCCGTTGCCGCGGGTATTGCTGCCGGCGGATGTATTTTTAAAAGCATAATAATCATTGCGTTCAGACATAGACGCCCTCCTTTTCAATGCAGCAGCTGGCAGAGAATGAGCAGGCTGAACACAATGCTGGCTCCGCACACTACCAGGCAGGTGGTTTCTGTGGCTTTGCTCACGCCCGCGCAGAATTTGCACCAGCGACGGCCTTTGGTAAGCAGGCCGGCCGTCAGTACCGTGGTGGATTCCCGGTCGGGCGCCGGATCGTTGGTCTGTTGAAAATCGTGGTAAATTACGCTGTATGTCATGTTGCCGCCTCCGTTCATTTTTCTTTCTTGTCTATATTCTATCACACGAATTCACAAAAAGCGACACATATTTTGCGCGCCTGCCGCAAACATACAGAAAACACGACAGTTAAACAACATGGGGCACCGGGAAAACTCCCGGTGCCCCGACTATTTTTCATTTTTCAGTAACGCGCTGGGCAAAACTTTTATATTCTTCCACCAAACCGATCGGCGAAAGGATCCGCATCT
The DNA here is from genome assembly GCA_045595225.1 of Faecousia sp. Taxonomy (GTDB): domain Bacteria; phylum Bacillota; class Clostridia; order Oscillospirales; family Oscillospiraceae; genus Faecousia. The sequence goes on along the minus strand of JAZOAD010000074.1, from coordinate 22,414 downwards.
GCCCGACAAACTGGAACAACCAGCCCCAGAACGTGGGGCTGACCCGGACCTTGACGGTGGCGATGCATTTCTGCTCTCCGGAGGGAAGCATTTTCACGCTTTCGCCAAACTTATCGTACACCACGCCGATGAGCCTGCGGTCAAATTCCAGCACCACATCCTCCGACTGACCGCCGAACATTTTGAACGCCTGCTCCGTATAAGCCGCCACTTCCTCCCGCAGCGCTAAGGCCTTCTCGCAGCAGGGCTCGTCGATGATCTTCACCCCATCCATTCGGTCCACCCGGTAGTTGGAGGTGCTGTCATGGCGGGAGCTGTAGCAGGTCATGTAGTAATTATCCTCATTGAACACCAGCGCGATGGGCTCCACCACATAATGGTGTCCATCCCGGCGAAAAACGCGCTGACCGTTCTCATCCAGGTCAAAATAGAGGAAAATCACCTTCTTTTGGGTCAAAATCGCCTCTTCCAGGGCATCAATGGTGTAGAGGATCTTCTCGTTGCTGTGCTTTCTGGTGTTGAAGCAGACCATGTTGCGCTTCAAAACCTCCGCCCGGTGGGAGCCGGCCAGCGCCGCCAGCTTTTCGATCAGCTCCCGGGATTTCTTCTCCGTGATAAAGCTGGAAGCGTGGACCGCGTCGATGAGAATTTTCAATTCCGGCAGGCTGAAGCTGCGGTCCTCCACAAAATAGGCCTTTTCATGGCCCACCATGGCGGAGAGAATTTCATACCCCATTTCATTCAGTACCGTCACATCCTGGGTGACGATCCTGCGGTCGCAGGGAATGCCCATCTCCTCCATAGCCGCGCAGATCTGCGCCGTGGTCATGGGATTCTGCTCGTCCGTGTGCTGCCGCAAAAGCTCCAGCAGCTTCAGCAGTTTTACTTTTCTGTAGTTGTCAATGGCCATAGCAAACCTCCACCAGATCGCTGTTTTTCTAACAGACCCATTCTACCACCGGCGAAGCAGAAAATCAACAAATACCGAAAACATCCCCAAAAAAGATTACAGAAAACACGACTTTTGCAAAAAACGCCATGCTCTCAACGGTCATCGGCCGTCAAAAACCCATGCGTAAATCCGCGGGACAGCACTGTAGACCCTATATGTATTTGGAAATAATCTCTAAAAACAACTAGCAATTACTGCCCTTTTGTTGACAAAAACAACCCATTAGGATATAATTATCGAGAATAATGTGGTGTAGTGTACCCACAGGATGGTATTGTTCTGTGTAACACCATGGCGAACAGAAGAACATGTGGTAAGAGAGGGTTTGTTATGAAGATTAAGCTTGCACTTTTGGAGCGAGACCGGAGTTATCTTTCGAGAATTGTATCCACCTTTGGTGCTAAGTATGCCGACAAGTTCGAGATTTACTCGTTTACAGATGCCGATGTTGCGCTGGGTACTTTGAATAGCGCAAAAATCGATGTGCTGTTAGCCAGCGATGTTTTTGATATCGATGTAGCCAAGCTGCCCAACCGTTGCGCCTTTGCATACCTGATCGACTCGGCAGGCATTGACACGCTGAATAATCAGAGAGTCATTTGCAAATTCCAGAAAGCGGACCTGATTTACAAGCAAATTCTCAGCGTCTACGCGGAAAAGGCAAGCAGTATTACCGGATTTAAGGTGTCGGATGATGCGGGTATCGTTATCGCATTTTCCTCTGCCAGCGGCGGCGTCGGCAGTTCGACAATGGCAGCGGCCTGCGCGGCACATTTTGCCGCCCAAAACAAGCGGGTGCTGTATTTGAATTTAGAAAAGCTCGGTTCCGCCGATTTGTTTTTCTCCGGACAGGGCCAGTATGACATGAGCGATATCATCTTCGCTCTAAAGAGCAAAAAGGCCAATCTGCCCCTCAAGCTGGAAAGTTGCGTTCGCCAGGACGAAACCGGTGTATACTTCTACTCCCAGGCCAAATTTGCCCTGGATATGATGGAATTAAACACCGAGGACACCATTCAGCTGATCTCCGAGCTGCGCCTCACCGGCGAATATGACTACATTATCCTGGACATGGACTTTGGTCTGGACAAAAATATGCTGAAAATTTACCACCAGGCCCAGGCAATTGTTCTGGTTGGCGACGGTTCGCCCGAGTCAAACACCAAGACCGAGCGGGCTTATGCGGCGCTTATGGCTTTGGAGCAGAACGCGGACGCGCCTCTGGTGAACCGAATGGCTTTTGTTTATAACAAGGTCAGCAGCAAAACCGGACAACAAATTAACGCTCCCGGGCTGAAGGTTTTGGGTAGCACGCCCAAGTACGCAGGCGCCAGCACCGCGCAAATCATTACGCAACTTTCTTCCTTGAATATTTTCGATTCCATTATGCTCAGCGGCGAATTATGGATCGCCAATGATACCAATAATTAACCAGCGGAAAAATTAGTATTCTTTGAGAGGACGGGTTAATGAATGAAACCGTTACATTACGAAACCCAGGGCAGTAATTCTTATGTGATCTATGAGATCGATGCAAATGAATCTATCGACAGCATGAGTCTCGGTATGTTAACAAACAATAAGATTCACGGATTGGCGCCGGCGCTGTTTACGCAGATGGATGATAAAAAGTATGTGAAGTATAATGTGTCATCTAAGGTCGCTATTTCTCAGCTGTTTGAAGGTGTTGTGAGCAAGCGGAGGCTGGTCGGTATCTTTAAGGAAATCGTTGCAGCCATGCTTTCCGCAGAAGAATATATGCTTGATCTAAACAGCATTCTCTTGGATCCGGAATATATTTTCGCGGATGCTGTCACCTTTGAAACCGCAATGATTTGCTTGCCTATTGCAGGCGCTACCGCAAGAAGTAGTTCGGAGTTGGGCCGTTTTTTCAAGAACATTATTGTTAACGCACAATTGGACCAAACCGAAAATTGCGATCATGTGGCGCCGATTCTGAATTATCTGAACAGCACGCCAGCCGTATCTTTGGCTGATTTTAAGGTGCTGTTGGATGGTATTTCCGCTTCCAAGCGCGAACCTAAACCCGTTTCCCATAAGCCGCAGGCTGAAACACCCAAGCCTGTCGCGCCGGTGGAACATCACAGTCTGCCTAAGTCCGGCTCCTCTGCTGCCGTTTCCGGAGCTTCTGCAAACCATTCCGTTACACCAAAGCATCAGAATCGCCAACACAGCGGTTCTATTCCGCCGGTAGAAACACCTCCGACAGAGCAGAAAATGCCTTCGCAGGCAGACGAAAAGCCTATTTCGCTGTTTTATTTGCTGCAGCATTACAACAAGGATAACGCAGCGGCATACAAAGCGCAGCAAGAAGCAAAAAAAGCAAAAAAATCTGTGGCAGCGAGCACCAGTTTTGCCGTCCCCGGCCAGGAGCAGAAGACTCCCAATGTAAGCTTCGCGATTCCCGGTCAGCAGCCTGCGGAGCCGCAAAAGCCTGCGGAAGCACAACCGCCTGTTGCGGCCCATAAGCCGGCGGAAGCGCACAAGCCGGCGCCGGAAACCCCCGCTGTGAATCCCCAGCCCAGCGTCCAACCCGCAGAGCCGATCGACTTTGAAGAAACCGTATTTATTGGCCATCATGCCGAATTTGGGGAAGCTTACCTCATTCGAATCAAGAACAATGAGCGAATCGCTCTGGATAGACCCATTTTCAGAATTGGCAAAAAGCGAAATTATGTGGACTACTTAGTAAGCGATAACAATGCAGTCAGCAGAACGCACGCCAGCATCATCAATAACAATGGTGAATTCTTTATCGTTGATACCAACTCCACAAATTACACCTACGTAGACGGCAAAATGATTCAGAGCAATGTGCAGGTACCGCTTGCTCATGGTGCAAAAATCCGCCTTGCCAACGAGGACTTTGAGTTCCGGATGAAGTAATCAACCTGCCACCTAAGAAAACAAGGAATGGTCATTTTGACAAGAAAAAGGCTCACGGTATTTAAGTGGATCGCTGTGCTTTTGAACTGACATATGGGATCTAGTGCCTGTTTCCTTGCATAGCCTGGCATAGACAGTCGGTATGGTCACTCATGGGCTCCACCATAAGTTACGAAAACAACGCCAGTATTCCTCTGTTTCTTGCTTTGGGGCTGCAGATTTTGCTGATTCTTCTTAACCGCGGCTATTTGCAGCTGATCATAGGCGTATGCATTGCTCTAGAAGGAATGATACTTCCGGTGTATGTCAGCATTGCTTATGATGTGTTGGCATCTATAGGCGATGCCTACTACGAAGGAATGCTGCTACCACTTGGTTGGGTCGTTACGGTGCTGGCATGGATATTGCTTGCATGCAGTATTTGGCTGGCAGTTGTTTTCCAAAAATTCAAAAAAGCTACCTGCGTGGCACAACCATTAGAAAATAAATAAAAAACAGCACACTTATCAAGAGGCATCCTCTGCCATCTGAATAAGTGTGCTGTTCATTTTATTGCAAGTTATGCGTACTTTTTCACCACAGCGGCCATGGCGTCAAACTGGGCTTCCATGTCGCTGACCAGCTTGAACTGGGTGCGGCAGCGGTCCAGATTCTGCTCGGGGTAATGGATGCGGAAGTAATGGTCGCCATTCAGGAAGTCGGTCAGGAAGCGGATGCCGCATTCCAGGGTCATCAGCCGGGCGCCCCAGGGCAAGTACTCCAGCTCCGCAGGGGTCAGACTGCCGCGGGCGCCTTCCAGGAAGCCGCGGGTATAGGCCTCGTATAGCTCGATGTCGAAATTGACCTTGGAAAGATCCTTTTCGTCCTCCTTGGAATGGTTGGCGCCGAAACGGATGGAATCGCCGAAGTCATTGATGGAAAGGCCCGGCATGGTGGTATCCAGGTCGATGACGCAGACGCCCTCGCCGCTGTCCCGGTCGATGAGGATATTATTGAGCTTGGTGTCATTGTGGGTGACCCGCAGGGGCAGCTTGCCGTCCCGCAGGGCCTGCAGCGCCACGGAGCAATCCGCCTTCCGATCCATGACAAAACGGATCTCCGATTGCACATCCTTGGCCCGATCATGCTTGTCGGCGGCCAGGGCGGCCTCGAATTTGGCGAAGCGATCTTCCGTATTATGGAAATTGACGATGGTTTCATGGAGAGTTTCGGCGGGATAGCCCTGCAGCATATACTGGAAACGGCCAAAGGCCCGGGCAGAAGCCTCAAACAGCTCCGGCGTAGCGGACTGGAAGCAGTCGGTATTTTCAATAAAGGGGGTCAGACGCCAGACCTTGCCATTGGAATCGGTATAGAAATCCTTGCCGTCCCGGGTCTTGACCAGGCTCAGAGTTTCCCGCAGAGGGTCGCCGCCGGCAGCGATGACCTTATCCCGCAGGAAGGAGGTGATGCCGATGAAGTTTTCCATCAGCTCTTCCGGATGGGGGAAGGCTGCCTTGCTGAGGCCCTGCAAAATAAAGCGGATCGCGTCGCCCTCCTGGGGCTGGCAGACAACGCAGAACGTGTCGTTAATATGACCCTGGCCGTAGCGGGCGGCGCCCAGCAGCGTGGCGGGCAGGTCATAGGCCGATAAAACCTCAAATAAGACCGTATCTTTCTCGGGAACGAAATAACGCATGGCGTTTCCTCCTTCAATATTTGCGTTTTCGGTTGCTATGGGTTCAGTATAGCACAGGCTGGCATGGATTGCAATCTTATTTTACAATTTGTCAATATTTATATTGGGCATATTGTACAAATCGGCAAAATTCAGTTGACATTGGTTGTGTATTGTGTATAATTTAAGGTAAGATTGGATTTGGAATACTCTCGATCCGGTCATAATTATTTAGGAGGATATACAATGAAGAAGATTATCGCTCTGCTGCTGGTTATGATCATGGCTTTCGGCCTGATCGCCTGTGGCGACAAGGGTGACGAGAAGGTCACTCTGAATGTTATCGCTGCCGAGTACGGCACCCAGACCAAGGCTTGGTGGACCCAGTTCGAACAGGACTTCGAAGCTGCCAACGAGAACATCGACCTGGTTGTTGACGTTGTTTCCTGGAACGACATCTACACCGTGGTCAACACCCGTCTGTCCAACAACCAGGCTCCCGACATTCTGAACATTGACGTTTTCGCCGACTATCAGGCTGACGGCCTGCTGCTGCCCGCTAAGGACTACATCTCCGACGAGACCTACGCCAAGTTCTATCAGTCCTTCCTGGATCAGTCCGTTGTCGACGGCACCGTATGGGCTGTTCCCGACTTGGCTTCCGCCCGCGCTATGTACTACAACAAGGACATCCTGACTGCTGCCGGCGTTGAGAAGGTCCCCGAAACTTGGGAAGAGCTGGTTGACGCTTGCCAGAAGATCAAGGCATACGATCCCGAGATCTATCCCTGGGGCGTTGATATGACCACCGACGAAGGCCAGGCCTGCTTCTCCTACTATGTTTGGAACAACGGCGGCGGCTTCGTGGACGCCAACGGCAACTGGACTCTGAACTCCGCTGAGAACGTGGAAGCCATTGAGTTCATCATCAGCATGGTCAAGGACGGCCTGACCAACTCCGACCCCGCTACCGAGACCCGTTACGCCAACCAGGATATGTTCGGCGCCGGCAAGGTCGCTATGATGATCGGACCCAACTCCATCCCCGCTTACCTGGCCGCTGGTGGCTACTCCATCAACTGGGGCGTTTCTTCCATCCCCACCAACAACGCTAACGGCGCTGTTTCTCAGGGCGTTATGGACCGCTTCATGTGCTTCGACAACGACTACACCGATGCTGAGCTGGCCGCTGTCACCACCTTCTTCGACTTCTTCTACGAGGACACCCGTTACTCCGAGTGGGTCATCATGGAAGGCTTCCTGCCCGCTACCTCCGCCGGTGGCGAGATCATGGCCGCTAAGGATCCTGCCAACGCTGCCTGGATCGAGATTGTTGGTTCTTCCTACTTCTACCCCACCGCAAAGGCTGAGTGGGCCGATGTGAAGCAGGGCGTCATCGAAGTTCTGCAGAAGGCTCTGCTGGGCGAAGACGTTCAGGGCTTGCTGGACGCTCTGCAGGCTGAAATCGCCGGCTAATTCCTTCGTAGCATCGAATAACAACGCATAACGATGGGCCGGGTCTTTATGGCCCGGCCCATTTTCCATGCAGCCATTTTCAAAATGGTGTCACTGATAGTCATGTCCGGAATGTTGTCTATGGCAGCATTTTGACAGTGGCTGCAGCGCAGGCCCTCCGCCTGTAGCCTAGAAAGGGAGGTACCTCTGTGAGCAAGAGACCGATTACACTCAATGACCGCAAGAAACGCTTCGGCAAAATTGAACCCTACATTTGGATCGCCCCCAGTATTATCCTGATGAGCATTTTCATCATCGTTCCCATTTTTACCGTGTTCCGTCTGGCCTTCAGTGATGTCAGCAAGACCGGTAAGATTCGCGGTTTTAATGGTTTTGAGAATTTTATCAAGGTGGTCAACAACTCCGAATTCTCCACCGTATTGACCAACACCATCGTGTGGACCATCGCGGTGGTAGTGCTGTCCACGGTGCTGGGCTTCATCCTGGCGCTGATTCTCAACAACAAGTTCAAGGGTCGCAAGATCGCCCGCGCCATCGTGGTTTTTCCCTGGGCCACCACCCTGGTCATTCAGGCTTCCGTTTGGAACTTCATCATCAACAAGGACTACGGCACCCTGAACACCCTGCTGAAAACCCTGGGCATTATTTCCACCAATGTGAACTGGACCCCCACCCCCTCTGCCTATTTCGGCTGGGAGATCGCCTGCGGTATTTTCGTTACGGTTCCCTTCGTCTGCTTCACGGTCCTTTCCGGCCTGCAAAGCATCGACTCTTCCTACTACGAAGCATCCACCGTGGATGGCGCCAACTATTTCCAGAAGCTGTTTAACATCACCCTGCCCCTGGTCAAGCCCAGCCTGACCGTGGCCACTGTGCTGAACATCATCTACGTTTTTAACTCCTTCCCCATCGTCTGGACCATGACCAAGGGCGACCCCGCTTACCAGACCGATACTCTGGTTACCTACCTGTACAAGCTGGCATTCTATAACGGCAAGCAGGGCGAAGCCGCCGCGGTTTCCGTAATCGGCTTCTGCATTCTGCTGGTCTGCGCCAGCATTTACATGATTTCCACTTTGAAGAAAGGAGAAGAGTGATTATGCGTAAGCCTCTGTCTGCCAAGAGCATGATGCTCCGCACTCTGCTGTATTTGGTGGTGACCATCATCTGCGTCGTCACCCTGTATCCCTACTTCGCCATGTTCTGCACCGCGTTGAAGAGCCGCGCTGAGATCTTTGCCATGAACGGCACCATTCTTCCCATCGATTACCAGTGGACTAACTTTACCGACATTTGGGAGCTGGCGCCCATGGGTCGGTATATGCTCAACTCCATCCTCATCGCCGGCGGTTCTTCCCTGATCGCCATGATCTGCGGCATTCCCGCCGCTTACGCCCTGGCCCGTATGAAATTTAAGGGTCAGACCGCGTTTTTGGGCTTCATCATCGTTTCTCAGATGTTCGCCCCCGTGGTTCTGCTGATCGGCATTTATAAGGTCATGGTCAATCTGCATATGAGCAACAGCATTTGGGGTCTGATCTTCATCAACGCCGCCTTTAACCAGGCCTTTACCATTTGGCTGCTGCGAGGCACCTTCCTGAGCATCTCTCCCGAGATGGAGAAGGCCGCCACCATCGACGGCTGCAACCGCATTCAGTCCATGATCAAGGTGCTGCTGCCTATGGCAGCCCCCGGCATCGTCACCACCCTGATCTTCATTTTCATCAACGCCTGGAATGAGTACACTGTGGCGCTGTGCCTGATCTCCACCGATACCTTCAAGCCCCTGACCGTTGGCATCAATATTTTCAACGGCTATAACATCATCGAGTGGCAGTACCTGTTTGCCGCCTCCATCTTCGCCATTATCCCCGTTGTCATCATGTTCATGTCCATCGAGAAGAACCTGACCGAGGGCCTGACCGCCGGCGGCGTGAAGGGTTAATTCCGAAACAATCATACGCAAATAAGGGGATTTCGCTGAAATCCCCTGTTTGCTTCAAATTTTCCGTTAGGAGGAACCGTTATGAAAAAGCCTGTACTTGTGGTAATGGCAGCCGGCATGGGCAGCCGTTACGGCGGATTGAAGCAGATCGACCCTGTTGACGAATTCGGCAATATCATCATTCATTATTCCCTATTTGATGCCTACCGGGCCGGTTTCCGCACCGTTATTTTCATCATCAAGCCGGAGCTGGAGGAAACCTTCCGGGAAGTCATCGGCCCGAAGGTGCCGGAAAAGATGGAAATTCAGTATGCCTACCAGGTCAGCGACGATCTGCCCGCCGGCTACAGCGTGCCGGAAGGCCGCACCAAGCCCTGGGGCACCGCCCACGCAGCCCTGGCAGCCCGGAAGCTGGTAGATGGCCCCTTCGCCATCATCAATGCTGACGACTACTACGGCGTCGGCGCTTTCAAGACCATCTACGATTATCTGTGCGACCATCCCGACGGGGAAAATTGCTATGAATATGTGATGGTGGGCTATCTGCTGAAGAACACCGTAACCGAAAATGGCTCCGTGGCCCGTGGCGTATGCACCAGCACCGCCGACGGCTACCTGGATACCATCATCGAGCGCACCAAGATCGTAAAGGGCGAAGTGACGCCCCGGTTTACCGAGGACGACGGCGCTACCTGGACCGATCTGCCCGCCGACACCATCGTGTCCATGAATATGTGGGGCTTCACCCGCAGCTATATGGACGAGGCCGAGACCCGCTTCCCCGCTTGGCTGGACGCCAATCTGAAGGTCAATCCCCTGAAGTGCGAATACTTCCTGCCCTTGGTGGTCAGCCAGCTGCTGGAGGATGGCAAGGCCAGAGTCCGGGTCCTGTCCAGCGAGGATAAGTGGTACGGCGTCACTTATAAGGAGGACAAGCCGGTGGTAGTGGCCGCCCTGCAGGCCATGCGCCAGTCCGGCATCTACCCCATGGATCTTTGGAACGACTAAATCCATACGCGCAAAACGCGGCGCCTTCCATGCAACGGAAGGCGCCGAACCTTTTTCTGCTTTGTTTTGCCGACAAGCGGGGATTTGCCTTCGTTCCGGGCAGTATTCTTGCTTTTTTCCGCGCCTTATGCTATCATTAGAAAAAAACAGGAGGGATTTTCATGAAAATGAATGAACACGCACTGCAACTGCTGCAGGAGCTGTCCGACGCGCCGGGCGCTTCCGGTTTTGAGGACGAAGTGGTAACAGTTGCCCGGAAATACGCCGCCTCCATCGGCGAAACGAAGGAAGATTTCCTGCGCAATCTCTACATTTACCGCAAGGAAAATACAGGAACCAAGCCGGTGCTGATGCTGGATGCCCACTCTGACGAGGTGGGACTCATCATTCATTCCATCAAGCCCAACGGCTGTCTGCGCTTCCTGCAGTTGGGTAGCTGGAACAAAAACGCCCTTGTGTCCAGCAAGGTGCTGGTGCGTAACGCCAAGGGCGAATATATCCCCGGTATCATCGCCGCCAAGCCTGTCCACTTCATGTCCGCTTCCGAGAAGGCCAACCCCGCCATGGACATTTCCAACATGGTCATCGACGTTGGCGCCACCTCCTATGAGGATGCGGTGGAGAATTTCCACATCCGCATGGGCGAGCCCGTAGTGCCCGCGACCACCTTCTATCACGATGAAAAGCGGGGCCTGCTGTTTGGCAAAGCCTTCGACTGCCGCATCGGCTGCGCCGCCATGCTGGAAGCCCTGCATCGGCTGGAGGGCAGGGAGTTGCCCTGCGATGTGGTGGCCGTTCTCTCCACCCAGGAGGAACTGGGCCCCCGCAACAGCAAGGTGACGGTCCATCATGTCAAGCCGGACATCGCCATCGTCATGGAGGGCTGCCCCGCCGACGACACCTTCACCGAACCTTATGCTATCCAGACCGCTCTGGGCAAAGGTCCCATGTTCCGCCACATGGATATCAGCGCCATCTGCGCCCCCCGCTACCAGCGCTGGGCCCTGGACCTGGCCGCGAAAAAGGGCATTCCCGTCCAGGAATCCGTCCGGGAGGGCGGCGGCAACAACGCTGCCTCCATCCAGACCGCCCTTGTGGGCGCGCCTGCCATTGTGGCCGGCGTTCCCGTTCGCTACGCCCACGCTACCAACTGCATCTCCACCGAATTTGATTTCGAGGCCACAGTACAGATGGTCATGGCGCTGCTGGAAAACATCGACGCGGATGTGATCCGGGGAATGTAAGCGCAGGCTTTCCTGGGAGTGTATGCTATGAAGCGAATATTGGAAGTTTGCGTAGATTCTCTTGTTTCTGCCCGGGCAGCCATTGCCGGCGGCGCCCAGCGGCTGGAGCTTTGCTCTGCCCTGTCCATCGGCGGCCTGACCCCCTATGAGGAGCTGCTGCGGCAGATCCGGGCAGAAAGCAATATCCCCATCCGATGCCTGATGCGCCCCCGCGCCGGCGATTTTCTCTACACCGGAGAAGAAATTCAAATGATGACAGCCCAAATAGAAAGCCTTCGCCGTTTGGGAGCCGATGGCTTTGTCATTGGCTGCCTGAACCCGGAGGGCGATTTGGACAGCATGGCCATGGCGCCCCTGCTGAAGGCTGCCGAGGGCGCCGGGCTGACCCTGCATCGGTGCATTGACGTATCCCGGGATCCCTGCAAGACATACCTGGACGCAATGGCGCTGGGTCTGGATACTGTCCTGACCAGCGGCGCTGCCGCCAGTAGTCTTTTGGGCATGGAAACCATTGGCAAGCTCCTGCAGCTGCGGGATTCCCGGAACGGCCCGGAGGTACTCATCGGCGGCGGCGTGAACGGGCGGGTAATCACCGCTTTCAAAGAACGCTTTCCGCAAGCGCGGGCCTTCCACATGAGCGGCAAAGCGGATGTGGAGAGCGGAATGCTTTTCCGCAGAGAGGGCGTGCCCATGGGCATCCCCGGCCTGGATGAGTGGCATATCCCGCAAACCAGCGCGGAACATATCCGTTCCGCCCGCCGGGCGTTAGACGCGTAAAGAAAAGGCAGCCGCCTCCTGAATCGGGAGACGGCTGCTTTTGCCCATTCCGCTCCGCTATCCGCCTGGGGAAGCAGACTTTCCTTTTGTGGATAATCGCCAAAGATAGGGCAACTTTTTGCCATTAGTTGTCTATTCCTAATAAAAAACAAAAATAGAAACCCTACTTATCCAAAAAAAAGACGACGACAACCGCTTTTTTATGTGCTAAAATAATAATGCCAAATAAACTTGCGAAGGGTTTATTATTATTTTTGAGGAGGAGACTGACGTGAAAACATTATTGAATCGAGTATTGGTAACACTGTTGGTGCTTTCGCTGCTGCTGAGTTCTTCTGCGCAGCTGCTTGGCACTCCGGCCCTGGCCGCGGATGGCGGCTCTGATGAGGTATTTCCTGACATGAAGATTGGCGTTATGAGTGATGTGCATTTCCAGACCGCCACAGGCTGCACTGCCGAATCCACTGTTCCCGTCATGTTGGAGCAGTTTAAGGCTGACAATGTGGATGTGATCATGCTTACCGGCGATATCGGTTACGCCTGTGAGGATTTGGAGTACGAAAAGTTCTGGGCTGCCTGGGACTCCGTATTCCCCGATGAGGAAACCGCGCCCGAACTGTTTGTTATTTCCGGCAACCACGAGTACGATCGCGTTGTCTTCGGCAAGGAAGAACTGTCTGTTGCCCAGGAACGCTTTATGAACGTTTTTGGACTGGAAGAAATGAACCAGCACATTGTGGTCAATGGCTACCACTTCATCGGCGTCAACAGTGAAGACGGCTCTACCCACGGTAAATACACCGAAGTGAGCGCCGATTGGCTGAAGCAGCAGCTGGATATCGCCGTTGCTGACAATCCCAATATGCCCATTTTCGTTACCGCTCACCAGCCTATCCTCAACACTACCTACGGTAGCGAATGGGGCGGCTCCGAGACCGGCGCTCTGTATGAAGTTCTGAAGGATTATCCCCAGGTGGTTTACTTCGCGGGCCACTCCCACTATGCTTCCGAAAACGAGCGCAGCATTTTCCAGGAATTCTTCACCTGCGTGGACGTGACCTCTCTGAATTATATGTCCCTGGAAGATGGAAACAAAGCTTATCAATCCCAGGGCGCTCTGCTGGTTACCGTCAGTGGCGCTGACAAGCAGATCGTGATCGACCGCTACAAGATCGACCACGCCGAAGAAGGCGATTCCGTAGTGAAGATCAAGGAGCCTTGGGTTCTGAATCTGCCCCTGAATCCTGCTGAATTTACTTATACCAACGCCCGCGCTGAGAGCCGTACTGCCCCCACCTTTGCGGAAGGCAGCGCCCTGACCGTCAGCGATGTTACCTTCGCAACCGCTAAGGTGGCATTCCCCGCCGCTACCCATGATGACTATGTACACAATTACAACATCCGCGTTAAGCTGGGTGATACCGTGGTCATGGAGAAGCTGGTAAACGGCGACTTCTATAAGGATGCAGACCAGCAAAAAGCTACCTGGTCCGTTCCCGTAGAGGGTCTGGAGCCCAATACTACCTACACTGTGGAAGTGACCGCAGAGGAATCCTTCGGCAAGGAAAGCCAGCCCCTGGTAGCTGAGTTTACCACCGATCCTCCCCTGGATAAGACCCAGTTCAACGACCCCATGGACAATTTTGACCTGATCGAGGATAAGCACGAAAAATGGCAGAAGGAAACCAACAAGGAAATTGGTAAGACTCTGTTCTCTAAAACTGACAACACCCAGGATGTTTGGATGGTTTGGAAGTTCGATGGCTATATCCGCGATTTCAATCTGGATCTTGTGATTGCCAACGGCTTTGGCGGCACCATCGACGAGATGGAGATCTATGTGTCCAAGGACGGCATGGATTGGAAGCAGCTGTGTCTGAAAGCATCGGATCTGGTTGCCGATCCTTCCTACGCAGATCCCTCCTCCGCTTATTGGATGAACAGCACCGTCAGCAACACCAACACCATCGGTGGTACTTACACCTACCTGAAGGTGGTCCTCAAGCCCTTCAGCGCCGGTGTCAACTGGGTCCTGCTCATGGACAATCTGTATGTGAAGCTCTCTGAGGATCCCAATGACACAGTCACCCTGCCCGGCACCTTTGTGCACGAGGAAGATCCTTCCCTGACCTGGACCGACACCATTTCCCCCATGGACAGCTGGGACGAAGTGACGGAAAGATCCGATGGCTGGCAGAAGGAAAACAACAAGGAAATTGGCAAGACCCTGTTCTCCAGAACCGACAACAGCCAGGATATTTGGCTGATTTGGAAGGTCGACGGCTATATCCGTGAGTTCGATCTGGATATTCTGAGCGCCCTGAATATGGACGATCCTACCGAAGTAATCGAAGTCTATATTTCCAAGGATGGCAACGAGTGGGTGCAGGTGCGCCTGACTATGTCTGAGCTGGTTCCCGATCCCTCCTATGAAGACCCCACCACCGCTTACTGGCTCAACGCCACCCTCAGCAACAACAAGCGCATCGGTGGCGATTACAGCTACCTGAAGGTCGTCTTCAAGCCCTTCCCCTCCACCATCAATTGGTCTTTGGTCATGGACAATCTGCACATTGTCAAGTCCGCTGTTGCCAATGATGTTTCCGTGCTGCCCGGCACCTTCTACGGTGAGGAAGATCCCTCCCTGGCATGGACCGACTTTGCTGATCCCATGGACAATTGGGATCTGATTGAGGAGAGATCCGAGGGTACCCAGAAAGAATACAACAAGGAAGTTGAGAAGTCTCTGTTCTCCAGAAGCGATAACAGCCAGGATGTTTACTTCACCTGGAAGGTCGATGGCTACATCCGCGAGTTCGCTCTGGATATTCTGAGCGTCAACGGCGGTGGCAATCCTGCCGAAGAACTGGAGATCTATGTTTCCAAGGACGGCGTCGAGTGGCGTCAGCTGCTGACCGTCATCGGCGAGGCCGTTCCCGATCCCGGCACCGCTTACTGGAATGACATCACCATCACCGGCACCAATGTCCTGGCTGAGGACTACTGCTACCTCCGTGTTGTTCTGAAGCCCTACGCATTTGCCGCTTGGGCCGTTGTTCTGGACAACCTGACGATCCGTTGCTCTGAATACGCAGATGACGCCGAAATGCAGAAGGGCACCTTCGTTGTGGAAGAAGAGCATGTCTGTGAGTTTGCGGAAGAGTGGACTCACGATGCGACCAGCCACTGGCATGAATGCGCCTGCGGCGCTAAGGCCGACGAGGCTGAATGTGTCTTCGGCGACGCATGGACCTCCAACGGCACCAACCATTGGCACGAGTGCGAGTGCGGCAACAAGACCGACAGCGCCGCCCACGTTCAGGAAGATCTGCCCGCTGTTGATCCCACCTGTACCGAGCCCGGCAAGTCCAAGGGCGCAAAGTGCTCCATCTGTGAGCGCATCATGATCCGGCAGACCGAGCTGCCCGCCGAGGGCCACAACTATGTGGATGGCGTTTGCACCGTTTGCGGCGACGATCAGAATGCGCCCGGTACCGGCGATGTGATCACCGGCATCTGCGCTCTGCTCGCTGTTTCCGGCATGGCCGTTGTTACTCTGTTCAAGAAGAAGGAAGACTAATTCCATAATTCTCTAATTCCGGCCCCGGGGTGCAAACCCCGGGGCCTTCCCATTCCGGGTACCCAAAATTTCGTACCACCCATTTGCAAAAAGGCGGGTTTATTGTAGCGATATTACCAAATGATTTCGTTTGCGTTCGTTTATTTTGGTGAATGCACACAAATAACGCCAAAATTCGAACCACAAACTGACAAAGAACATCTCTGTACAAACCCAAAATTTGACTGTATAATATATCTGAGGTCATTATGGATTCGTATCCGTTTTTTGACTAAATAACGAAAGCGAGGTTTAATAAAGCATGAAAAAAATGATGTTGGCACTCTGCCTGCTGCTGGTGATCACGCTGGCCGTAACGCCCTTGTTTACTTCCGCGGTCAATGAGGGAAACAAGCTGTTTGTGGACCCGATCGAAGACAACTCCACCCTGTATTACGAAAAATCCGACCTGCTGCGCTATGAACTGAATATCGATACCGGTAACACCCTGTATGTTAAGGTTGATGAGAACCGCAGCCCCAGCACCACGGAATACATCGTCTACAAGATGAAGGATTCCGTCGTGAATGTGGAAATCGACTGTATGCACTGCGCTGGCTTGGGCAACGGCAACACGGATATTTCCGTCTTCGTTTCCAAGGACGCTGTGGAATGGGTGGAAGTGGAAACCGCTGCCACCGAGCAGACCTTTGACGACGATATTTACATCAGCCAGGATACTGCCTACTGGTTCCTGTCCACCGTTTACAATGTAGAACCCATTGAACAAGGCTATACCTTTATTAAGATCCAGATCAATCCCTTCACCGTCAAGGGCAGCGTTCCCTGGAACACCGTTATTGACACCATCCGCATCGAGTATGGCCCCAACTCCGGCGCGACTGATGTGGATCCCACTGAGCCCACCACCCAGCCCACCGATCCTACTACCCAGCCCACTGAGCCCACTACTCAGCCCACCGATCCTACTACCCAGCCCACCGATCCCACTACTCAGCCCACCGATCCTACTACTCAACCCACCGATCCTACTACTCAGCCCACCGATCCCACTACTCAGCCCACCGATCCCACTACTCAGCCCACCGATCCCACTACTCAGCCCACCGATCCCACTACTCAGCCCACCGATCCTACTACCCAGCCCACTGAGCCCACTACTCAGCCCACCGATCCCGAACCCACCGATCCTACGACCGGCAACAATGGCGCCGATTCCGCTAACGGTTCCTGGATTTGGATCGGCATTGGCGCAGTTGTCGTGATCGCTGTGGTCGTTGTTCTGGTCTTGAAGAAAAAGAAGTAATTTCAGAAAGGTAGCTTATGCCACATTTAGGACATCACTATCGGTTTGACTGGCTCTTTCAGGATGATTCCACAGGCCGGGCCGAGAAATTTGGAGGTATTCTGGTTTATCAGATTGGTGAAATGCGGTGTGTCAACGGATATTCCGTGCCGGAACACAGCCAGTGGTGCCACGAAATCAGCTATGTAATCAGCGGTGAGGGTGTCTTCACCAGCAATAACAGTTCTGAGCTTCTCGTGGAGGGGGATATCCATTTTTCCCCCAAGGGTGCTGTTCACTCCATCGCCACCAACAACACCGATCTGCGGTTTGGTTACATCGGTTTTGGCTTTGATGAATCCGTGCAGGATACGGATATCGCGCGGCTTAAGGCGTTTTTTGAAGATACTCGCGGCGCTTTTTGGGGGCATTGTTCCGAATTTTTTGGCGCCTTCTTCGGCACGCTGGATGAACTCCACAACGAGAGTCCCTATTCCCGCCGCATGGTGGCCACCTATCTGATCCAAATGCTGATCATGGCGCAGCGGGCGCTGAGCAAAGTCCAGCGTACCACCTATTTCGGAAATGTGGATAACGATTCCATTTCCCGGGCGGTCTGCCTGGCCTGCGAGTACATCGAAAAACATATTTACGAAAAAATCGTCATTCGGGATGTATCCTCTGCTATCGGCTATAACTATTCCTATCTTTCCGACGTGTTCAAAAAGGATCTGGGTGTAACCATCAGCGGATACATCACCGAAAAAAAGGTGCAGAAAGCCATCGAATTGATGAAATTCGAGAATTTGAGCTTTACGGACGTGGCAAGAAAGCTCAACTACGGCAGCGCGCAATCATTCAACAAGGTATTTAAACGAATTACAGGCTATTCGCCCAGTGCCTTCATTGCAGCGAATAAGATCAAATAATATCCCGGGAGGAAAGGCGTATGAAAAAAAGGTATACATTTCTGTCTTTGATACTGATTCTGTCTTTGCTATTGAATGTATCTTGTGCCTCTGCGCCTGTTTCTCAGGATTCTGTTTCCGGCGATTCGGCAGATTCCCCTGTGACGGTGTCAGGTAGCGAAACAGATTATTACAGCTACCTGACCCGCCACCAAGACATTCCCGCCGCCGCAGAGAGCCTGTCTGCGGAGCTGGTGGAGATGTCGCCGGAAGTTACCGCGATCTGCGTCGCGGAAGAAATGGGCTGGCTTTTCAGCGCCGACAGTACCGTCACCTTCCGGGTGCAGGTGCCGGAAACGGCCTATTATCACATAAGCCTCTCCTACTGCTACACGCTGGAGGATACAAGAAATCTGCCCTGCAGTCTGCTCATTGACGGCGCGGCGCCCTTTGATGAAGCGGAAATTCTGCAGCTCAAGCGCGTTTGGAGCGATGCAGGCGTTATGACCCAGGACAAGCAGGGCAATGACCTGATCCCGCAGCAGCAATGCCAGCAGATGTGGCAGACCGTACAGGTTGCCGACTATGCAGGCTATACCGTCAAGCCCTTCCGATTTGTTTTGGAAGCCGGCGAGCATACCATCACCGTCAGCGGCGGCCAGGGACTGATTTTGGGTCAGCTCTCTTTGGATGCCCAGAAGAACCCGCCCTCCTACGAAGCGCTTCAGGCCGAATATGCTGAGCTGGGCTATCAAAAGGTCACAGGCGCCGATGTTTATCTCACTACACAGGGAGAAAACGCCTTCCAAAAATCCGATCAGACCATCTATCCCATCTCCGACCGGTCCAATGTGGCCACCTATCCCAATGACCCGGTGGTTGTTCGCCGCAATGTGATCGGCGGCAGCGCCTGGGCAGAATCCGGTATGTGGATCTCCTACCGGGTTCAGGCGGAGCAGGCGGGTCTGTACTGTCTTACCGTCAAATACCGGCAGAACGAAAGCATCGGTATGTCCGTCAGCCGGAATATCTATATCAACGGAGAGATCCCCTGCGCTGAATTTGAAAACATGGTTTTCCCCTATGCTGCCCAGTGGACCCAATTTACCCTGGGTCAGGATGGAGAGCCTTATTATATCTATCTTAATGAGGGTGAAAATATCATCACCTTCGAAGTGACCGCCGGCGCCCTGTCGGACATTCTGATGGATGTCAGCGATTTGGCAGCGGAGATGAACTCCCTCTATCGCAGAATCATCATGGTCACCAGCACCAATCCCGACACCTATCACGACTATTATCTGGACCGGGAAATTCCCGATATTACACAGCGCTTCGCAACGCTGTCCACCCGCCTGGCCGCCGCCTCCCAGCAGCTGTCCAGCGTCAACGGTGTCAATTCCGATAAATCCGCGATTTTGCTCCGGGTGGCGGAGCGAATGGCGGAATTTGCTGAAGATGTGAATGAAATTCCCGACGGACTGACCTCCTTCCGGGATGACATTACTGTGGTATCCAACTGGCTGATGGAATGCAGACAACAGCCGCTGCAGATCGACTATTTTACCTTCCATGCCCAGGAGTATTCCCTGCCCAGCGCCAACGGTACTTTCTGGCAAAGGATCATTTTTGCCATCCGCCGTTTCCTTGCCACGTTCTCTGCCGATTACCAGTCCATGCAGGACTATGAAAACAGCGACAACACCATCACTGTTTGGGTCAACAGCGGCCTGGACCAGGCCCAGATCGTCCGGGATATGTCGCTGGAATTCACAGAAAAATACGGCATCAATGTGAATGTCAATGTGGTCCAGGGCGGCTTGGTGGAAGCCAGCCTGGCCGGCAACGCCCCGGATGTGGTGATCGACTGCGCCAGAGGCCAGCCCGTCAATTTGGCCAGCCGAAACGCCCTGGCGGATCTGAGCCAGTTCCCGGGCTACGAGGAAGTGACTGGGCGCTTTAGTCAGGACGCCATGGTGCCGTATACCTACAAAGACGGCGTTTACGCCCTGCCGCTGACCCAGACCTATCTGATGATGTTCTACCGGACAGATATTTTTGAAGAAATGAATCTGACGGTGCCCCAAACCTGGGATGAGCTGTTGGCGGTATCTGCCGTGCTGCAGCGCAACAACATGACCGTAGGTCTGCCTTACACCGCCATCAGCGCTTCCGGCGCCGTCAATTTGGGCGTTGGCGCCAAGGACTTGTATCCCACGCTGCTGCTGCAGTATGGCGGCGACTACTATAATGAGGAACTGACCCAGACCATGCTGGACTCTTCCGCCGCGCTGAACGCCTTCAAAACCTGGACCCAGTTCTACACCCAGTACAGCTTCCCTTTGAGCTACGATTTTAACTCCCGGTTCCGTACCGGCGAAATGCCGCTGGCTGTGGCGTCTCTTTCCATGTACGGCATCCTGTCTGCCGCCGCTCCGGAGATCCGGGGACAGTGGGAAATGGCGCTGATGCCCGGCACGCCCCAGGCAGACGGCAGCATTGACCGCTCCGGCGGCGCTTCCGGCACCGCCATCGTGATGATGGACAGCGCCGAAAACAAGGATGCCTGCTGGCAGTATATGTGCTGGTTTACAGAAACGCAGACCCAAGTGGACTACGGCACCCGTCTTGAAAATCTGCTGGGTGCCTCTGCCCGACTGGCTTCGGCCAATCTGGAGGCTTTCCATCGGCTCAACTGGAGCGAAGCGGAACTGGCGGTGCTGGACGCGCAGCGCCAGTTTGTCCGTGAAATTCCCGAACTGCCCGGCGGTTACTACACCTCCCGCTGCATCGACAACGCTTTCCGCGCCGTGGTTTATCAGTACAAAAACGAACGCGTGGAGCTGGAAAAAGCCAACGATACCATCAATCGCGAGCTGCAGCGCAAGAGAGAAGAACTGTCATAACTTCTGAAAAGAGGAATACATGATGCGAAATAATACGAAAATTGGGGTCCTCGGAAGGGAAATACGCCGAAATTACACCAGCTATCTCATGCTCTCCCCGTATATGATCCTGTTTATTGTGCTGACCGTGATTCCCGTCGTTGCCGCCATCGCCCTGTCATTTACCTCTTTTAATATGCTGGAGGCTCCGAAATTCTTCCAGCTGAACAATTATATCCGGCTGTTCTGCGACGACGAGATTTTCCCCACGGTACTGCGAAATACCCTGCTGTTTGCCATTGTTACCGGCCCCGTGGGCTATATTCTCTCCTTCTTTACCGCCTGGGCTGTCAATGAGTTGGGTCCGAAACTGAGAACCTTCTTCACCTTCTGTTTTTATTCCCCCGCGCTTACCGGCAGCCTGTATGTCATTTGGGTGTTTATCTTCTCCGGCGACGAATACGGCATTGCCAACAGCCTTTTGCAGAATATCGGCCTGATCACCAAACCCATCCAGTGGCTCAGCGATACCAAATGGATGATGACCAGCTTGATCATCGTCCAGCTTTGGTCCAGCTTCGGCATCGGCTTTCTGACCTTCGTGGCAGGCTTCCAGAGCCAGGACAAAACTTTGGCGGAAGCAGGCATGATCGACGGCGTGAAGAACCGCTGGCAGGAACTGTGGTACATCACCCTTCCCTCCATGGGACCCCAGCTGATTTTCAGCGCCGTGATGCAGATCGCGGGCTCCTTCGGCGTTGGCACCATTGTCCAATCCCTGGCCGGCTTCCCCACCACCCAGTACAGCGCGGATACCCTGCTGACCTATATGCTGGATGTGGGCAAGGAGCGCTACGAAATGGGCTATGCCTCCGCCATTGCCGTCTTCCTGTTTGCCATGATGCTCTTTACCAACTTCGTTGTCACCCGTCTGATTCGCCGGGTGGGACAATAAGACGGGAATCCCGATGAGAGGAGAGTTGCTGTTATGAAATCAACATTCCGCGGACGCACCAGACGCTCCAACCGTTCCCCGGCCGGCACGGTTGTGCTGTTTATTCTGATTCTCATCAGCGCCCTGTTTATGCTGCTTCCGGTGCTGTATGCCATCGGCGCGGCCTTTAAGCCGCTGGACGAAATTTACATTTTCCCGCCCAGACTTTTTGCCCACAATCCCACATGGAAAAATTTCCAGGAAATCGCCACATTGGCCGATACATTCTGGGTGCCCATGTCCCGCTACCTGTTTAACACCATCCTTATTTGCTCCGTAACCACATTTGGCCACCTGCTGCTGTCCAGCCTGGCTGCGTATCCCTTGGCATTGCACAATTTCCCCGGCAAGCGGTTTCTGAACGCCATGGTCAAATGGTCGCTGCTGTTCACCTCCGCTGCCATGCTGCTGCCCCAGTATGTGGTTATGTCGAAATTAAAAATCATCAATACCTACTGGGCCATTATCCTGCCTGCCATGCAGTCCTCCCTGGGCCTTTATCTGATGATGAACTTTATGACCCAGGTGCCCCCTGCTCTGCTGGAGGCTGCCCGGCTGGACGGCGCCAGCGAGTGGCGCGTATGGTATCAGATCGTCATGCCCAACATCAAGCCTGCCTGGCTGACGGTGATGATCTTTACTTTCCAGGCCATTTGGAACACCACCGGTGCCACCCAGATGACCCAGCTGATTTATGACGAAAAGTACAAAATGGTATCATCCTTGCTGAGTCAAATCGTTTCCGGCGGTACAGCGAGAGCCGGTGTCGGCTCTGCCTTCTCTCTGCTGCTGATGC
>JAZOAD010000073.1:0-13798 GCA_045595225.1 Faecousia sp. | reverse complement strand
GGTAATGTCCTCCAGGCCGGCCACCATGCGCAGCGTGGTGGACTTGCCGCAGCCGGAGGGGCCTACCAGGACGATCAGCTCACCGTCCTTGACATCGAGGTTAAAGTCGTATACGGCCTGAACCTTGTTGTCATAAACTTTTTCCTAATGCTGTAAGCTCAGTTCTGCCATAACATTCCACCTCTCACACATTCTCCGCTTCGATGCTGCGGAGATAATTGGCCAGGGTCTTGTTGTTGATGTAGCTGGTGATGGCCGCGACGATGCAGCAGATGCCGCTGATGGCCAGGCAAGCCACCGCAAACAGGTGCTGGCCGTCGCTCATAACGGCGTATTCCACTTCCTGGATCACCACCACGGCTTCGTGGGCCTTGGCCGGCAGGTAGAAAATGCGGACGAACTGCAGCGCGCCGATAATGGTCAGCAGGGCGGTGTAGCCGGTTTTGCGGCTCTTCACGCCTTCGGATGCCAGGAACGCCGTCAGCATAAACAGCAGGTTATAAATGATGGAAGCGCCGATCACCCAGTTGTAGTAGTAAGAACCCACATCCGTTTGGTAGATGCTGACAAAATACAGCGCATCCAGCACGATGGCGGCAAGCACCAGGTTGGAAGAAACCTTATCCTTGGTATAGCGCATACGGTCCTTTTTTACGATACGATCTTCCGGGGTCATACGGCAGCCTCCTTTCCCTGTGCGATCAGTTTGTTCTCCGCCTTCATCAGGCAGATCTTCCACACCATGTTGGCGATCAGCAGCACGGTGCTCAGCACCAGCAAGCCGCCGGTAACATAGTGGATATCCAGCAGTAAGGTGGACTCGGTGTAATAGGTCTTCCACATTTCGGCATAGGCCTTCAGCGCTTCGAAATCCACGGTGGTGAGGAACTGATGCTTAAAGGCTTCGATTTCGATGTGGGACCAGATAGTTAGAGCAATGGCGCACAGGCTGTAAATGCCGATGGCCACATAATTTCCGATGTAATATTTTCTGCGGACCTGGGTATTGGTCAGGAACAGCAGGCAGGAAACCAGGATCATACCGACGCTCAGATCAACGAACTGCCGGTTAAATTCCTGCATGTCATAGTAAATGATAGAACCGGGGACCTTGGTATCATACAGGTCGTTGGGGTTTCTCATGGTGGACTTCAGGCTGTCAAAAATGTCCGTAATGATGCCCAGAGAATACACAAAGCAGATGGCCGCGGCAATGATAGCCAGCAGGCACACGATCTTTTGGAAGCGAAGCTGTTTTTTATACATAAATGACCTCCCCGCTGATGGGCCCTTCACCGGGGGCGCTTGTGCGCCCCCGGCCGTTGGACCTACAGATCAGCTGATCTGGTAAAGGTTACGGTTTCCGCGTTTGCACGCGGGCGAAAGGAATTAGTTCAGGGTCTTGTAGTAAGCGACCAGGCGGTCGTAAGCATCCTGCTTCAGCTGCAGGTACTGAGCGCCGCTCATGGAGGAAGCGACAGTGGAAGCAGCAGCGGAGGCGGAGTCGAAACCGGTCTCGGCGCAGTTGCCGGCGATCAGGGAAACGAAGATGTTGGACTTGCCCTTAGAGGTGCTGAACTTCTCGGACAGGTCAGTGTAGCCGCCGATCATATCGTTCTCGTCCTTGGTGTTGGGCAGAACGGTGGGAATGGAGGTGTACCAGGGGTTCTCAGCGATGCCCAGCTCGGGATGCTTGATGGTGCCCAGGGCGATGGCGGTGGAAATGTAGCCGGCGCCTTCCTGGCCATCGACGGAGGTGCACTGGAACTCGAAGGCCTGGCTCTTCATGAAGGACAGGGTGGAGCCCAGGTAGTAACGGGCGTAGTTGGTGTAGTTGCCGGAAGCCTTATCCCACAGCTCAGCGAAGGTGGCGTCGGCGATCACGGGCATTTCGGTGCCGTTGAAGTTGAAGGTGACATAGGAGCCGTCAGCGTTGGTCTTGATGAATTCATCGGGACCGTAGCTCATCAGCACCTGGCCTTCGTAGGAGTAAGCGTAGTCGATGAGCTTCAGAGCAGCGTACAGCTTGTTCTGATCATCGCCAACACCGGCCTTGGAGATAGCCCAGCCGTCGGTCTTGACGCTGCGCCAGGACTCGGTAAAGCGCATGTAGACGCCATTGGCATCGGTGCCGTCATACCAGCGAGCCACGGGAACCATAACAGCGCGGTACTGCTCACCGTCCTGCAGGACGGTTTCGTTGTAAACGGTCTGGGTCTGGTTGTAGTCGTAGTGCATGAAGCCCAGGTCGTTCTGCAGCATGGTCTTGGTGGATTCCTTGGACTGATCCACGAAGGACTGGGAGATCAGACCCTCGTCCACCAGAGCGTTCATGCGCTCCAGAGCTTCGTAGGTGTCAGCTTCCTGACGGGCATCGTGCAGCTTGCCATCGGTGCCAACATACAGATAGTCCTGACGGGATTCCAGGCCGCGGACGCCGAACAGAGTGCCGCAGAAGCGGAACATGTCGACACGGCGCTGGTTGTTATCGTCTTCACGGGAGAACAGGCCTTCCACATTGTCGGTGCCGTTCAAGGTGTAGGAGTTAGCCACGACGCAACGCAGCAGAGCCACCAGCTCGTCAGCGTCCCAAGCGGCGTTCTGACCGATGAACAGGTCAGCGCGGTTTTCGCCATAGTAGCCATTGTAAGCTTCGTCGATGTAGTCACGCAGCATATTAACAGCCTGCACGCCGGTGACTTCGCCCTTTGCCAGAGCGTCGTTCATGGTCTTGACGATGTTGCCGGCCTTGTCATAGTCCTTGGTCAACTCGATCACGCTCTTGCCGTCAGCGCTGACAGCGTCAACGGTGACCTTGCCGGAGGTGGGCATGTAGGGCTCATAGACAGCAGCGTTCAGGTTGTGATACTGCTCAGCGGTGAATTCGCCGGAGCCGTTCAGCAGCTTCTGAACCCAGTCGGTACGCATCAGGGGCATACGCTCGATGTCGTTAACACCGTCGAAGTAGGGGGAGAAGTAAATAGCGCCGGTGGTGGTGTCGCCGGTGATGGACAGACGGACGATGGGGTTGGCTTCCAGATAAGCCTTGAAGTTGGGCATCAGATCCAGGTACTCAGCAATGTTGATCAGGTTGCCGGCAACACCGGACTCGGTCAGCTGAGAGGCAGCGCCGCAGATCATGTCCACTTCGCTCAGACGGTCCTGCCAGTACTTGTACTCGTTGGTGGCAGAGCCGGCGCCGGTGAACAGGTCTTCGAACTTCATGCCCAGGCGCTCTTCCAGCTCCACCCAGGTGGGCTTCAGGTCGCCGGCGTGATAGGTGACGCCATTGGCCAGGGTGATGCCTTCGCCGGCGGTGTCGGCGTCGAAGGTGATACCGGTATTGGGCTTGTTATAGCCGGTGGCCATACGCAGGACGGTGCCGTCCGCGAAGACCAGCAGGTCAACAGGCTCGGTGGGCTGGGGATCGGTGGGGTCGGTAGGGTTGCCGGAGGTAGGGTTGTTGCCAGAGGTAGGACCGGTGGTACCGTTACCATTGGTGGAGCCGGTGGACTCGTCAGGCAGACGGTTGCAGCCGATCAGGCCGAACAGCATGCACACAGCGAGCACCGCGCACAGGATACGCATTACGTTTTTCATTGTGTCTTCTCCTTTTAATTTTGTTTTATAAGTAGCCGGGATTTTCGCTCGGACTTATACAGAGTTTATTCCTTGACGCCGCCAACATTGACGCCTTTGGCGAAGTACTTCTGGATAAAGGGATAAATGACAAGAATGGGAACAATAGAGCATACGATCAGGGCATAGATCACAGAGTCGGCAGAATAAATTTCGTTCCAGCCGGCCATGGTTTCCGGGTCAGTGAAATCCTCCAGCTTCAGACGGATAAACACCTGCAAAGGATGCTCATTGGAATTGGAGATCATCTGCCGGGCCCAGAAATAGCCGTTCCAGCGGGAGATGGCAAAGAACAGGGCAACCGTGGCGATGGTAGACTTGCTCATGGGGATATAGACCTTGGTCAGCACCTGGAACTCTGTGGCGCCGTCGACAATGGCCGCTTCCTCGATATCGGAAGGCACGCCTTCAAAGGCGTTACGCAGCAGCACGATGTTCATTGCCGCCATACCCATGGCGATGACCACCAGCCACTTGTCGTCGGTGATGCCGATGGCGTTAAACACATCCTTGGTATCCAGATAGTTTAAGTACTGGGGCACCAGGCCGGCAGAGAACCACATGGTAAACACCAGGAAGAAATTGAAGGCTCTGCGGAACAGCAGCCGCTTCTTGCTGAGGGCATAGGCGCCCAAAATAGAAACGCCCAAAGCCCAAATGGTGCCATAGAAGGTCAAAAACAGGGTGTTGGTATACGCATTCCAGAACATATTGTCATTGAACATCCGGGAGAATGCGTCGAACTGGATGTCCTTGGGAAACAGCACGATCTGGCTGTAGTCCACCGCGTCAGCGCCGGAAATAGACGCGCTGATGGCGTAGACAAAGGGGTAAAGGCAGCACACAGAGAAGATGGTCAGCAAAGTGTAGCTGATGATCTTAAAAATCAGCTCGGAAACTTCCAGTTTTCTTTTCATAACAGGCAGCCTCCTTTAATACAGCGATACATCCGACGCCTTACGGGAAATGGTATTGGCGCCGATGACCAAAAGCATACTGATCACATTACTCATCATTTCCGCGGCGGAGGCCAGGCCCTGATTGGTAGCGGAGCCGATACCGTAGCGCTGGGCAAAGGTGGACACCACATCAGCGGTGACATAGGTATTGGTATTGTACAGCAGCAAAACCTTTTCGTAGCCCACGGACAGCAAAGAGCCGATACGGGTGATCAGCATAATGGTAAGGGTGGAGAGGATGCTGGGGATGACCACATATTTCATCTGGGCCATCTTGCCGGCGCCATCGATCTGCGCCGCCTCGTAGCTGGTGGGAGAGATGGCGATGATGGCGGCAAAGTACACGATGCTGTCATAGCCGGCGCCCTCCCAGATACCGCTGATCTGGTAAATGGCCCGGAAGAAATTGGGATTGTTCAGCAAACCGGCGTTGGCCACTTCCTCTGTCATCCAGCCCAGGGATACAAACAGCTGGGACAAAATGCCCATATTGGAGGTCAGGCTGCCCTGCTTGACCAACATGGTCACAAGGGAAGTCATGACGACAGTGGAGATAAACTTGGGCAGATAGGTCAGCACCTGGTATGTACTTCTTAAGATATTGGACTTGATCTCATTGAAGAACAGCGCCAGAATAATGGGCATCGGGAAACCGAAGCACAGACCATAGAAGCTCAGCAGGAAGGTATTTCGCAGCGCCCGCCAAAATTCCGTAGACAAGCCGTCGCCGCTGAAGAGCAACCGCTTGAAGTAAGAGAAGCCGGAGAACAGCTGATCTGCCACAGCCAATTCCTGGTCGGCCACTTTGAAGCAGCTGAGCAGCTCATACATGGGGAAATAGCGCCAGAACAGGAACACCAGCAACATTGGGATCAGCATCACATAAAGACGCCAATCCTTGATGACGGTCTTGACCACATTTTTCCAGTAGTGCTTTTCCACATCGTCCCGTACCAGCTGTTCGGGGTCCGCGCGGTAAGAGTCCGAGGATTTGTCATAAATCAGGAAATCCCCTGCCATCGGTTTTTTCAAAACTGATCTCCCCTCTCGTTTTGGCGTTCGCGCTGAACGCGAAGCAAATAGTGTTTTTGGTCCTCAAACAGGCCATCCGCTTTCCGCGCCACCCAGATCACCACCAGGGTGAACAGAACGGAAAGAATATCGGTAGTAATAAAGCCCAGACATTCGGCAAAGCTGTGCCCCAGCGCCAGAGCCACCAGGGCTCGGCCCAGCAGCATCATCAGCTGCGCCGACAGCGCCACTGTCACAGACAGAAAGCCGCTTTGGCGGATCTTTTCCTTGCCCAGGATCTTCAGCAGCGCCAGCGTCGCCATGGAAAACAGATTGCCGACGCAGTAGATCACACCATGGGTCCAGGCGCCGCCGGAGGCGGCAGTCAGCACAATGCCGCCCAGCACCGCGTGGATCACCGCCCAAACACCCCATCGCATCATCACAATGGTTACCACCGCCGCCACCGGAGAAACGATGTACAGCTGGTCAGGAAACCATAGTGTGGCCGCCGCCAGAGTCAGTATTTGAGTCACGATCAGCACGATACCCATGATGATAAGATCAATGGCGCGATACTGCTGAAAAGATAACGGTTTGTTCATAAGGCATTTTCCTTCCCTGCCCGGTTGATCCAGGGAACTCTGCCGGGTACGGCAGGACTTTCGTAAAACCGGGCGGTCTTATCCCGGTCTGTGCCGCTCCAGGGGTCGAAGCCTGCCTGGCGGATATGGGCGCCGTAGACACAGTTTTCAAAGGCGCACAGGCCGTGATCCCGCCAGGGACGGGCCAAATAGATACTGTCGGGTGTTACGCCCTCCCCCTTTGTCAAGCGACAATTGAGGAAATGAAAACCTGCTTCTTGGGCGAGGCTGTGGGCCGGCGCGGCGATATAGCCCATATCCCGGCCATCGTAAACAGAACGGAGCTCGCAATCCCGGAACAGCGCATCGGCGCAGCCGAAGATAAAATCCACGCTGCCCTCGATACGGCAATTTTCATATACCTGTTTCATTTCTCCGCCCCGGCGCAAATCCTCCGCCAGGAAACCGTCATACCGCTCTATGAGATCCGGCGGCAATGGTCCGGCGAACAGGGTATCCTGGGTGGAAGCCAGGCGGCAATTCTCCATCCGGAAATCGGTTCCAACCACACTCAGGGCCACCTGCTGCCCCTTTTGGGCAGGGTCACCGGCGTCGTTGATGACCGCCATGTCCCGGATGGTCACACCGTCGGCGCAAACCGCCAAGGTGTAGGTGCGGAAAGTGATATACGCGAACCCCTGCGCATCCTTTTTTCTGGCATAATCGTCAAAAACGATGCGGGTTTTCTCTGCTCCCGCCCCCACAAGCGTCAGGCCCGGGGTGCGGATCACCGATTTCTGACGGTATACGCCGGGAGAAAGATGGATCACCGTACCCGGCAGCGCCTTGTCGAAAACGGCTTGAAGCCGATCATCGGGCGTAATATAAAGATCAGGCATTACAGCAATTCCGCGGTGGGGATACCGTCCATATCGTCGAAATCCTGATTTTCGCCGCACATACCCCAAATGAAGGTGTAGTTGGCGGTGCCAACGCCGCTATGGATAGACCAGGAAGGAGAAATGACCGCTTCCTCATTGTGCATGACGATGTGGCGGGTTTCCTTGCCCTGGCCCATCATGTGGAACACGCACTGATCGGGAGCCACATCAAAATACATATACACTTCCATACGGCGCTCGTGGGTATGGCTGGGCATGGTGTTCCACACATTGCCGGGCAGCAGCGCGGTCATTCCCATGCTGAGCTGGCAGCTTTCGCAGACAGCGGGGTGGATATACTGACGCAGGATGCGCTCATTGACGGTCTCCTGGGCGCCCAGATGGTTGTAGCGGGCCTTGTCCATGGGGATATGGACGGTGGGGCAGGTGCGGTGAGCGGGGCAGGAATTGATGTAGAACTTGGCAGGATTTTCCTTATCCAGGGACTTGAAAACCAGCTCCTTGGTGCCCATGCCAACATAAATGCCGTCACGGTTGTTCATAGCGTACTCCACGCCATCCAGCACCATGACGCCGGGGCCGCCCACATTGATAGCGCCCACTTCCCGGCGAGCCAGGAAATAGGGAGCGGCCAGCTCCTTGCAGGTTTCCAGCACCAGGGCATTTTCCACAGGCATGATGCCACCGGCAATAATGCGGTCCTGGTGGGAATAGGTCAGGCAGATCTCATCGGCCTCAAACAGCGTGGGGATGTGATAGTGGCGGCGCAGCTCGGTGGTATCATAGCGCTTGGAATCTTCGGGGTGATTGGCGTAACGTACATCAAATTTCATATTAAACATTCTCCCATATCGTATTGATTGTATTGACCGCGTGGGCGATGTGAGAGCCGGTAGTGCCCTCCAGCGTCAGCACAGCGTTTTGATTATGTGATTTAATGGCTTTCAATACGGCCTCCAGATCCAGGTCGCCGGTGCCGAAGGGCACCTGAAGGGGATCTTTGCCGTTTTGCAGGACACAGTCCTTCATGTGGAACAGCAAAATATCGCCGCCGAATGTATCCAGGCCCTGGCGCAGGATCTTCAGATAATCGCCCTGGTTCTCCGCGTCCAGATAATTGTAGAGATCGAAAATGACCTTGGTTTCCCGACCCATCATCCTGCGGACTTTTTGCAGGGCGGCAACATCATGGCAAACGTGACCGGCGGCGCCTTCCATGGCCACCATGCTGCCGTGATCCTTGGCTACGTCGCAAAGGCGGGAGAAGGTGGCGGCAACGGCCTGGTGGGCTTCTTCCGTCCGGTTGCGGGGATGGTAGACCCAGGGATCGTCGCTGTAAGACCCGGTTTCGGAGCCCACATATTTGCAGCCCATGGCGTTGCAATTTTGCAGGTATTCCGCGAAAATGGCCTCTCCCCTGCCGGCTTTTTCCCGGTCAGAGTGGACACAGTTGAAATAGGCGCCCACCAAGGGGATCATTTTGCCGCTGTCCCGGAACGCGTCACCGATGGCGGCAGCCTTTTCCGGCGTAATCGTGCCGGGCGCGTAGGCGATATCGTCGTAGGCTTTGTAGCAGACCATCTGCACGCCGTCGATGCCCAGGCTTTGGATGCGCTCCAAGATATCCCGGGTGCCTTTGACACCCAAATCGTGGGCGCGAATGCAAATTTTCATGTCTGATTTCCTTTCATGGCCGGCCATGTCCTTCGAATGTGAACATACGCCGTCGATATACAGCATTATACCAAAGTTATCCCCCATCTGTCAATATTTTCCGTAGCGCCCCATTTGTTTTTGTGCAACACGCCAATTATCACTCCCGCAGTTTGGCCTTAATTTCAAATGCTTTAAGAACCCATAAAATAAAAGCTGCCGCGGAGCAAATGCCCCGCGGCAACTATGTTATGAAAACAATGTGTACAGGTTTACTTTTTCTTGCGCGGGAGCACCACCGCCACAGCGCCGCCCGCAAGGACGATCGCTACGATCACAATGGCGATCACCAGTCCGTTACCGGAGGGCTCGTCGGGCTTCGCCGGATCAGTGGGCTGGGTGTCACCGGGGTCGGTAGGCTGGGGGTTACTGGGATCGGAAGGCTGGGTGGGCTCTGTAGGATCCGTCGGAGCGTTGGGGTCTTCATAATAAACAGTAACGGCAGGCTTCTTATGGCCGCAAACGGAGCACTGCTCATGCCGCAGGCCGGTTTCTGTGGGTGTTGCCTCCTTGTCGGTGATCCATTCCAGCGTATGCTCGCCCATATCCGCCCGGTCGCCGCATTCGCACTCGCGCCAGTGGTACATATTATCCTCACTGAACCACACTTCGCTGTAGTTGTGCACGCCATTCTCTTCCGGGATCTCCACCGGCCCGGAAACCGCGCCGCCTTCGGTGGCGCCGGCGCCATCCGGCGCGGCATCGGTCAATTCCAGGAAGCCCTGCAAGTCAAAGGTGCCGTCGCTGTTGCGCGTAATGCCGGTAAATTCAAGGCTCACGAAAATATCCGCGTTCAGCGTCTGGCCGGCGGCGTTCACACAGGCGCTGCCATTCCAGTAATAGTTGGTGCTTCCCATGTAGGCTTCCGGATCCTGGGTGCCAATGCCATCCAGCTTTTCGCCGGTCAGGCTGCTGTTGACAGGGTTGGTGGCGTCCTTGAAGGAGATGATGCCCGTAGCGATAAAATCGGTGTTGGCGTTTTTCTTGGTGTAGAAGGCCACATTATGGGAGCCATTGTTGTAGCTGATGCAGTTTCTGACGATCACATCCGGGCAGCTGTTGGAGTCGATGCCCTTGGAAAGATTGAAGAACGCAAAGGAATTTTCCAGCACATGTCTGCCGGGGATACCTTCGCCGCCCAGCTTAAAGCCATTGCCGTTGCCGGTGTCATCATAGCCTTCAATATAACCGTTGGCATAGGCGATACAATTGCGAATGGTAACGGTACCAATGGGACCGGTTTCCACCTTGGCATACAGGTCCCAGCCGTCGTCGGCGTTGTGATAGGCCACGCAGCCATCGAACACATTGCCCTCGCCGCAGGTCAGCTTGGCGGCAAAGCCGTCGGCATCCTCGAAGCCGGAGTCCATATTGTAGTAGCTGTCGCAATTGAGGATCAGATTGTAGGCCGGCCAATCTTCAAAGAGATCCTTGCCGGACAGACGGCTGATCTGAACACCGGTGTTTCCGTTGCGATAGGTATGGATCTGGTCCAGAATATTATAGCTGCCGGAAACCTGGAAGCCCTTCTGGCCGTTCTGGGAGTTGGTCACATCGAAGCCGAAGAAATACCAGTAGTTGCCGCCGTGAATAATGCCGGCGCTTCGCTGCTGGAAGTCCAGAACCGGGCGGGTAGCCGCTTCCGGATCGGCGATCATGGAAATCATCTTTTCCTCGGTACCATCCATACCGCGCTGGATCCGCAGGGGCGCTGTCATCTTGTAGGTGCCTTCCATCAAAATGATGGTCTGACCGGGCACCACGTTATCCACAGCGGTCTGAATGTCATAGGGATATTCCCGGGTGCCGTTGCCATTGGGAAGGCCTGTGGGAGAAACATAAATCACCGTGCGGTGGTAATTGCCCTTGTTGTAGACCACGGTGATCTCCGTGCGCTTGGGCTGGGTAGTGCTCAGCACGGTATCCTCGCCCAGGTCCTGATTCGGATCCGGCGTAAACTCCACCTTGATGCGATGCTCGCCGTAGCCTTCCAGGGTAAAGGTCTTGCGGAAACGGACCTCGCCCTCGATCACATCCGCCTCGGCGATCACGGTATTGCCGTCGGTGATCTTTACGGTGCCGTCCACATTGGCATCCAGGAACAGGGTGTACTGATCTTTGGTGGTAACAGAACCGGAGGCGATGGAAATGGTGGGCGTGATCTGGGTCATAGGCTTCTCTTCCGCAGGAGCGTCCTCTGTGCAGAGGATGGTGGCAAATTCCACCTCAGAGAAGGTAGCTTCCGCGTTGCGGGCAGTGAAGAAGCCCACATAGACATAGTCCGGGTCCAGCTGATTCAGCGCGTCGGCGCCGTAATACTTGTTCCGGCACAGGATGTTACCGTCTTCATCATAATAAGTAATGAAGTAGCCGGTGTTGTTTTTCTGAATTTCCAGAATGAAGGTGGTCAAAGATACATTGCCCACAGGCGTGCTGGATTCATTGGTGCAGTTGCCAACGATATTATAGGTGCCTTTGTCCAGCTCCCATTCACCCGCGGCCCATTCCAGGGTATGCATCTGGTAAAGGAACTTGGCCATAGCATTGGCATCGTTCTGCTCGACCAGAGGCAGATTGGCCGCGGTCAGGCCGGTCTTGGCGATGGAGCCCAGGCCCAGCTTCATGGAATACTTGGTGCCGGGACCGTTGACATCGTAAACGCTGCCACTTTCATAGCAGTATTCGATCTTGGTGGCGCAGGCCATGAACTGATTGTTCCAGAAGGGCGCGCTGTCGCCGTTGACACCCAGTCGGTCGGTTGCCAGCAGGCCGAAGCCTTCCTGGCCGTTGGAATATGTCCAGGCATCTACAGTGACCTTGGCGCGAAGGGTGAAATTATAGTTGGTGGGAACAGCGGTATAGTAGAATGCCACGCCGTCAGTGGTGGAAGTGATCTTGCCCTTACCGTTTTCAGAAAAAATGGTAACATAACCGTCTTCGTTCAAATTGCCCGCGTAACCATTGTAATCCGGGCTGGTGGATTCGCCGTAGGTGATAAAGCTCCAGGGGCGCTGCGCTTGCTCCGTGGCAATGGCGCTCAGAGCGCCGGATTGCACCCGCTCGGCGCCACGGATGGCTACCACCCGGAAGCTGTACTTCTGACCCACAATCAGACCGCTGACTGTATATTCCGATGCGGTGGTGGTACCTACGGGAACGTCGTCGCAGAGGATCTCATAGCT
Organism: Faecousia sp.; assembly: GCA_045595225.1. GTDB lineage: Bacteria > Bacillota > Clostridia > Oscillospirales > Oscillospiraceae > Faecousia. The sequence goes on along the minus strand of JAZOAD010000073.1, from coordinate 1,808 downwards.
CTCAGCTTCCAGAACCGGGACCCACGCTACAGTAATCTTGCCGCCGCCGGCGCTGGTGGCGCTGAGCACGGTGGGGCGTTCGAGCGGCAGAGTGAACGCGGCAGTTACGGATTGCTCGGCAGCCTTATCCTGCTCCCCTTCCCGCTTCAAAACAGCCTTGAAGATGTAATCGCCGGAGCCTTCAGGAATGAATCGGATGGTATGGCTGTCCCGCTCCATAACGGAATTACGGGAAATGATCGCCTGGCCCTCGCTATCGAACATGGTCACTTCCACTTCGTCGCCGCCGTCATAGCCCACATTGGCGCTGACGGTAACAGCAATTTCGCCGTCGCCGGTGTCCACAGCTCCGGTGATCACCGGCTTGGCCACAGAGGACCAGGCCGCCCGGTCAGGCTGGGAGGCGCCGGAGTTTTCCTCGGTAACCTCAATTTTATAATGGTAATTATTGCCACCTACATTGCCGATGTAGTAGGTGCCGGCAGCATCAATGGACAGCTCGGAAATGCACAAATCGTTCTTTTTCAACTCATCGGCAGTCTTGGTGACAACGGTGCCGTCTTCCAGATAAATGCCGACCTGTCGGTTCACATCGCCGCAGCCCCACCATACCTTCACGGTAGCAGGGCCGGAAGTCTTGATCTGAATGGCGTTGCGAACGGGATCTTCCATTTTGGTAGCGGCGCCATAGTGCAGCCGCTTAGAGGAGTTGAACCCGTCGCTGAAGCTCTTGACATTGTCCTGCACCTGGGCGCTGGTGCTGAAAAAAACGGTAAAATAACCGTTCGTGCCGGCTTTTACGGAGTCGCCGTCGGCCTTTGTATTCTTACCGAAGCTTTCCAGCTCCCCAACATCCAGCACATAGGTGGTGCTTTCCGCCCGGGCAGGCAACGGCAACACGGTAAGCAGCAGACACAGTGCCAGCACTATGGACAAAAATTTGCAAAAATGCTTCGTTTTCATATGACGCCTCCTTATTAAAATGGAAAGATAACGAGTTTGGTTTTGTATATGTTATAGCATACAGACAGTATTTTTGCAATGGTTTTTACGCAAAACGCCGAAAAAGTGTTGACTGATTTGGTAAAATCTGTTATGCTGGGTGTGTTGATCATTTGATCATTACCCCAGCGTTATTTTTATTTTAGGGAGGAAAAACAAATGAAAACAACCCGTAAGCTGCTGGCAGCTATTTTGGCCATGGTTATGGTTCTGTGCATCCTGCCGCTGACCGTTTCCGCTGCTGAGAACGTCTATGTTCTGGACGCCAAGGAGCATCTGGAGCCCATGGAAAAGGGAACCAAGGCCGATGGCGATACCGCCGTGGTTGGCCAGGATGGCTACTTCACCATCCACTTCAGCGGTAACACCGCAATTGACGAAAGCAGCAAGGAATTTGCAGACGGCTACACCAGCAATCAGCGTCTGAATTTCGCCGGCAAGGCTCAGGTTAAGCCCAACGGCACCACCAAGAACGTTGTGGAATTCACCACCGAAGGCCCCGCCGTGGTTAAGGTTTGGTGGGTACAGGCTGGCGAAGACAACCGCCAGATGGGCATTTTCGATGCCGAAGGCGAGCTGGTAACCCAGACCGAGGGCACCTGGGAAAAGAACCAGCCCTATTTCTCCACTCTGGAAATCGCCGAAGCCGGCAAGTACTTCCTGGGCGGCGTTGAAAACAAGAACTACATCTTCAGAATTGAAGTTGTTGTAACTGCCGCGGATGCTCCTCAGGAGCCCACCGTTGCGACCGTGGAAGACGGCAAGTATGTTATCGCCTGTGGCGATCTGACCTTCGCCGCTCTGGC
>JAZOAD010000072.1:0-19413 GCA_045595225.1 Faecousia sp. | reverse complement strand
GCGCTGATGATCCAAAACGCTCTGGATCTGACGGTTTCCGCCGCCGCTGTGGAGGCGGACAACACCGCTGTCGCTGTTCTGGCGGAAAACGGCATCGTCCTGGCGGCAGAAACGGCTCTGACACGGGCGGATGTGGCCATGGCCCTGTATCAGGTGAGTCTGCTCTCCCCTACCGCCCCCGGCATGACCGTCTTCGCGCAACAATAACGGAAAAGCCCGGTGCGACGCACCGGGCTTTTCAAATCAGCTCACCTTAATCACGATCTTGGGGACTCTTGCGATGATCAGCGCCACCACAGCGGTGCAGATCATTTCGGGGATCATGTACATACCGTTATACACCAGGCTGTACACCATTCCCAGCATTTCCGGGCTCAGACTTTCCACCAACCGGGCGCCCCACGCCGGGAAACCGTCCTGGGTGAAGAACCACTCCGCCCAGCCAGCAAAGAGAACATAGCCGGAGATCACATGGGCAGCATACCGGGCGCCAAGAGCCACCAGACTGCCGCATAGCAGCGCCGCGCCGGGCTTTTCCATTCGGTCACGGAACAGGCCGCCCAGGCCCAGCGCCGTAAAGGCCACCAGGTAATCCATCAGGCACATGATGAGGGCGTTTACGATCATGGTGCCATCGCCAAAATAACCTGGCTGGAAAGCGGCTGCCACGGTTTTCGCGCCCAGCAGCATTTCGATCAGCGCATAGGCCACACCGGCCCACAGGCCCCATTTGACGCCATGCCGGTAGGAGATCAGTACCACCGGCAGCATACTGACAATGGTCAGCTGTCCGCCGAAGGGCTGCTCGGGAATAAACAGTTTGCTGACCAGTTCCAGCACAATGGCCACAGCCAGCAGCATGGCGCTTTCCGTTAATCGTCTTGTTTTCGTTTGCATAAGGATACCTCCGCAAAAATAAAGTATCGCATCACATCCGTCTGGGTGCAATGCGATACGAACGTATCCCATATATGCATCTTTCCCTCCGACGGTACTAACCGTATCAGGTTCACGGGTCTTACGCTACCAAGCGAGATCTCAGCCGGATGCATCCGGCTCCCCGAAGACTTATTTGCTTTGCGATCAAGTTGATTATAGCACAGTTTGGCATTTTGTCAAGCCCCGCTGCAGGCGCGCGCCGCAGCGGGCGCCCAAAGCATCATTCGATTCGGACATCCTCCATGGTCTTGCCCAGATCATAGAAGAAAATATTGTCCCGCGCGGGAGTCAGCTCCGGAAAAATGCCGCGCTGGGTGTAGATAGCATAGCTGCGGAACAAAATAGGACACAGCATGGCATCCTCCATCACCATTTGATACAGCGTGTAGTAGTTGCCGGAATTTTCCAGCGCGCCCTGGCACATGGCCAGAATGGCCGCGTCCGCCATGCCGCCGAAATTCAGGCTGCCGCTGCCGGAATAAAAGGCCGAAAGGTCCATATTGGGCGACAGGATGGTCTGGCCCAGGTGCAGATCGTAATTGCCTTTTTTTAAGGCGTTTGTGTAGGCATCGCCGGAAAGCTCGCTGGTGGACGCCGGCAAACCGGCCTCTGTCAGCATTTGGGCGATGGCCCGGGCTACCCGGACCCGGCGTCCGTCCGCCCTGTTCACCAGAATGACGACGCTTGCCTCCTGGAGGCCTGCCGCTTCCAGAGCGGCAGGGAAGACCGTGGGATCATAATCATACCGGGACGCCAGCCCCTTATGGTAATACGGCGAGCTGGGAGAGGCCGGCAGCGTTGCCGCCTCCGCGAAATTGCGGTAATAATCCTCCACCAAGGTCGCCCGGTCAATGGCAAAGGTCAGCGCCTGCCGCAGCGTTTTATCGGAGAACACCGACTTTTTTTCATTGCAGGCAAGATAGAGGAAGATGCCGTTTTCACAGCTCCAAAGCTCATAGTCGCTTCTAAAATCCACATATTGGTCCGAGCCGGGATCCGCGCAGACCAGGTCGATATCGCCATACTCAAAAGTGTCCCGGATCTGGGCGTTGGTGCCGCCCTCCACCAGGGGGATCACCGCAGCGGTCACCGCCATATTGGCGCTGCACCACCAGTCTGTCCGGCGCACCAGGCGCAGATCCCCCGCCTTTTCCTCCAGATAGTAAGGGCCGGTGCCCAAGGGTCGGGCATTCTCTGCCTGTCCGGCCTTTAGAATGGGAATATCCAGCAGTATGGGGAAATTTTCATAAGCGGTGCTGAGAGTCACCGCCACCGCCCCATCGGCAGTAACCGCCACATCCGTAACACAGCTCAGCCGGCCTTGATAGACAGGGCTGGTACTTGCGGCCTTCAGGCTGGCCGCCACATCCCCGGCGGTCAGCGCTGAGCCATCGGAAAAGGTGGCGTTTTCCAAATAAAAGGTGTACACCTTCATATCCTTGGATACAGAATAAGCCCGGCAAAGGATGGGCGTGGGGTTATATTCCGCGTCCACGCTGAACAGGCCTTGATACAGCAGCGGCATAAAAAGCCGGTTGGTGCTGTCGGCGGTCCGATAGGGATTCAGGGATTCCTCCGGATGGTAGACCATGCGCAGCACCTGCTCCGTATCCTGCGGGGCGGTGGTGGAAGCCTGGGTATTGCCCTGGCTGTGCAACGCGTCGCCGGTGGGCACATAGGAGCTTTCCGCTTCACCGCAGCCGGCCATGGTCCCCACCACCAGCGCCAGCAGCAGGCAAAGCGCCGTTATCTTTCTCATTTTTCGGCCTCCTTACACACAATGATGCCGCCCTGGGAGCCCCGAACGCCGCGGGTAAAGCGGTGGGACCAGTAGCGATGGTGTTGGCACTTCGTACAATCCATGCTGATTTCGATCCGCGTCACGCCACGGCGACGCAGAGCATGGGCATTGATTTCTTTTAGGTTTACATAAAATTTCGGCAGTACAGGCCGGATCCACGCTTTGACGGCATCGCCGAAGGTTGCCACCATGGCATCCGGCACGTCGGCGTCGGTCTCAAAGCAGCACTCCGCCAGGTTCGGCCCAATGGCAGCCCGGATATTTTCCGGCCGACAGCCAAATTCCGCCGCCATTTTCTCCACCGTTTTGCCTGCAATATCGGCGGCTGTGCCCCGCCAGCCGGCATGGACCGCGCCCACCGCCCCGGTAACAGGATCATGGAGCAAAATGGGGGTGCAATCGGCGGTAAATATCACCAAAGCCGTGCCGGGATCGTTGGTGACGAGGGCGTCGCAGACCTGGTAATCCCGATGATCCAAGCTCAGGTGGTCTGCCTTCGTTACCACCCGAACCAGATCGGTGTGCTCCTGCCGGGTCAGCACCAAATGATGGGAGTCAAACCCGACGGCATCTGCCAAAACCGCAAAATTCGCCGCCACATTTTTCGGCTCATCTCCCCGGTGCATACCGATATTCAGACTTTCCAGATGTCCCTGGCTTACGCCGCCCAAACGGGTGGTGAAGCAATGGGGCGCTGTAATATTTTCCGCCACCAGATATTCTAATGCGCCATGCTTTTTGGTAATTACAGACATATTATCAGTTCATTTTATCTTTCTGCATACAGCACTTTTTGTACTTTTGGCCACTGCCGCAGGGGCAGGGATCGTTGGGGCCAACCTTGGTGGCAGCCTTGCGGACCGGCTGTTTCTTTACCTGGGCGTTGACAGCGGCGCCGGTACCGGTTTCCTTGGCTACCCGTTCCCGCTTCACTTCCTGCTGGGGTTTCAGATGCACGGTCAGCAGCCGCCGTACCGTTTCATCCCGGATGCCCTGGTTCATGGCCACAAACATTTCGTAGCCCTCATTTTTGTATTCCACCACCGGGTCATGCTGGGCGTAGGCGCGCAGGCCAATGCCCTGCTTCAGCTCATCCATAGCGTCGATGTGATCCATCCAGTACTCGTCCACCACCCGGAGCAAAATCACGCGTTCCACTTCCCGCATGACCTTTTCACCGAATTCCGCTTCCTTCTTTTCATAAGTGGCCACCGCCAGATCATAGAGTCTGTCCACATCCGGGTCGTCGCCCACGGTGCCAACAGGGAAGAAGAATCCCTCGTAGCGCTTCAGTTCCTCCACATCGCCGGCAGCGCCCTCCAGGCACTGCCGCAGCATGTTCAGCATATTTTCCCGCAGGTCGCCGCCGTCCAACACCTTCTGACGCTGGCGGTAAATGACTTCGCGCTGGGTGTTCATGACATTGTCGTACTCCAAAACATTCTTTCTGGAGCGGAAATGCCGGCTTTCCACATTCTTCTGGGCATTTTCCATGGCGTTGCTGACCATTTTATGCTCAATGGGCGTATCCTCGTCCAGGCCCAGGGTATTCATCACGCCCAAAACCCGATCGCCGCCAAACAGGCGCATCAGATCATCTTCCATGCTCAGATAGAACCGGGTTTCGCCGGGATCGCCCTGACGGCCGGAACGGCCGCGGAGCTGATTGTCGATACGGCGGCTTTCGTGCCGCTCGGTGCCGATGATAAACAGACCGCCGGCATTTCGCACCTGCTCCGCCTCGCCGGCAATTTCCGCCTTGTGCTTGGCAAGCAGATCGGCATACTGCTGCCGGATCGCCAAAATTTCCGGATTCTCCGTTTCGGCATAGGAGTCTGCCTCTGCCACCAGCTCGTCCGGCGCGCCCAATTTCCGCAGGTCATTTTTCGCCATAAATTCCGCGTTGCCGCCCAGCATAATGTCCGTACCACGGCCTGCCATGTTGGTGGCAATGGTAACAGCGCCCAGCTTGCCGGCCTGGGCTACGATCTGGGCTTCCATTTCATGGAATTTCGCGTTCAGAACGCTGTGCTTGATGCCCTCTTTTTTCAGCAGCTTGCTGAGCAATTCACTGCGCTCGATGGAAATGGTGCCCACCAGGACCGGCTGGCCCTTTTCGTGGCAGGCCTTCACCTGATCCACAATGGCCCGGTACTTACCGGCCACGCTCTTATAAATGGCGTCGGGGTTGTCCAGGCGGGCGATGGGCTTATTTGTGGGAATTTCCACCACGTCCAGGGCGTAGATCGCGCCAAATTCTTCCTCTTCCGTCAGCGCCGTACCGGTCATACCGGACAGCTTGTTGTACAGCCGGAAGAAATTCTGGAAGGTAATGGTGGCCAGGGTTTTGCTTTCATGGGCCACGGTGACGCCTTCCTTGGCTTCAATGGCCTGGTGCAGACCTTCATTGTAGCGGCGGCCATACATAAGGCGGCCGGTGAATTCGTCGACAATGATGATCTCGCCATCCTTCACCACATAGTCGATGTCCTTTTTCATCAGACCCCGGGCCTTCATAGCCTGGTTGATGTGGTGGGAAAGGGTGGTATTTTCCGCGTCGCCCAGGTTTTCCACGCCGAAATAGCGCTCTGCCTTGGCGATGCCGCTGGCGGTGAGGGACACGGCATGAGATTTTTCGTCCACATAGTAGTCGCAATCCAGCTCGTCGTAGGCTTCCTTATCCTCGGTCTTGGCAAAAACCTGCTTGCGCAGGGTGGATACAAAATAATCCGCCATTTCATAGAGCTTGCTGGAAGCTTCGCCCTGGCCGGAAATGATCAGAGGGGTTCTGGCCTCGTCGATCAAAATAGAGTCCACTTCGTCCACGATGGCAAAGTTATGGCCCCGCTGCACCAGCTCCTGCTTGTAAATGGCCATATTGTCGCGCAGATAGTCAAAGCCCAGCTCATTGTTGGTGCAATAGGTAATATCCGCGGCGTAGGACTTGCGGCGTTCTTCCGGCGACATGCCGGGGATGATCAGGCCCACGGTCAGGCCCATATAGCGATAGACCTTGCCCATCCACTCGGAGTCACGCTTAGCCAGGTACTCATTGACGGTGACCACATGGACGCCCTTGCCGGTCAGCGCGTTCAAATAGCAGGGCAAAATGGCCACCAGGGTCTTACCCTCACCGGTTTTCATTTCCGCGATACGACCCTGGTGCAGCACCACGCCGCCGATGAGCTGCACAGGATAGGGCTTCATGCCCAGCACACGCCAGGCAGCCTCCCGGACGGCAGCAAAGGCCTCCGGCAGAATATCATCCAGCTCCTCGCCCCGGTCCAGGCGGGCTTTAAACTGGGCGGTCTTGCCCTTCAGCTCCTCTTCGGGAAGGGCGGCATATTCACTTTCCAGCGCCAGGATCTTATCCACAATAGGCTGGATTCTCTTGATTTCACGTTCGGAACGGGTGCCGAACAGCTTGGTAAACAGTCCCATATCAAAAATACCTCAATGTTTGGATTAAAAAAGGTCATACCAAACCAATTTTACCCATTATACCACAGAAATCAAGAAAAGAATAGCCTGTTTGTAAATTTTCATTTTGGAAAGGTCAAGGTAAGGATGATCTGCTCCTCTGTTTCCCGCCGTTCCGACACAGCAGCCACGCCGGAAAGCTGCATTTTTGACAGCGCGCTGGTCAAATGATTGATAAAAGCGCCCACATTGGGCAGCCGCTCCTTCTTCTCCGGCTGCTCCAGCAGGGAATCGATGTACTGCTCCGTCCGGGCCACGCTCATATCCATCTGGCGGACGGTAGCGATCACCGCCATTTTTTGCTCCTCCGTGGGAATTTTCAGCAGCGCCCGGGCATGGCGTTCCGTCAAATTTGCCGAACGCAGCGCCTCCAAAACCGGCTGGGAATGGCGCAGGATCCGCAGCTTATTGGCCACAGCGCTTTGACTTTTTCCCATGATTTTTGCTATCTGGTCCTGACTTAAGCTCCATTTTTCCATCAAATAGTGAATGCCCCGGGCCTCCTCCACAAAATCCAGATCCTGCCGCTGCAGATTTTCCACCATAGCCGCCATGCCGGATTCCCGGTCATCCATGGTCATAACAATGCAGGGGATCTCCGTCAGCCCCGCCATTTCCGCCGCCCGCAGCCGCCGCTCGCCGGCAATCAGCTCATAGCCTGCCCCTACCCGCCGCACCGACAGGGGCTGCAGGATCCCATGCTGGCGGATGCTTTCCGCCAGTTCCGCCAGAGCCTCCTCCTGGAATATTTTCCGGGGCTGGGCCGGATTGGGGCGAATGGCCCTGGCCGGCAGGAACACTACCCGCCCGGTTTCCATATAAGTCTTCAATTTTTGGCATTGCATCGCCGTTTCCTCCTTTTGTATTTGGTCCCATCCATTTTACCCGCACCCACACAGGGAAAAACCACGAAAACACAGACAGGGCGAAAATTTTCCGTTATTGCTTTTTTGCGGCATATAGAGTAAAATAAGAAAAAATTCCCAAGGAAGTATGCGGATCATGAAACGATTTACAGCTCTGTTGTTAATATGCGCGGTCATGGCGGCTCTGGTCGGCTGCGACGGCTCGGCGGGTACCACCACTTCCGGCACGCTGCCCACCACCTCCGGCACCGTCACCACCGCGCCCACCACCGTCCCCACGGAACCCACTACGGAACCGGAGCCCCCCGTGGACCTGCGTTATTGGGTGGATCACGAAAACTGCCTGGTAATAGGCGGCAGCATTGAAGCGGCCCTCTCCTCCGGAGAAGCGCTGTCCGTCAGCTTCAATGATCCCTACAAGGGCCGTCCCGGCTTCGACTACACCACGCCGGATGTGTTTACCCTGCGGCAATACTTAACCGGCGTGACCGATTTGAATTGGTCCCCCGCAAACTGGCAGACTTCGGAAGACGCTTATATTTTGGATCAAACCACCACAGGCCTGTACGTGTTCACCCTAAACAGCGACCTGACCGGCTGGACCATCGTTCCGGAGCTGGCTGCCGCCGCTCCTGTGGATGTGACCCAGGAATACGCTGGCCAATACGGCATCGAAGCCGGCGAAGCTGCCAAAGCCTGGCGCATCGCCCTGAACCCCAACGCCTGTTTCCACAACGGCGCGGCCATCAACGCGGACACTTACATCTATTCCTATCAGCAGCTGCTGGACAGCCGCATGGACCACTGCCGGGCAGACCAGCTTTGCAGCGGCAATTTTTCCATTTTCGGCGCGGCCCAGTACCATGACGGCAACGGCGACTGGGAGAATGTGGGCATTCTGAAAACCGGCGAATACGAGATCGTGCTGATCACGGAAAAAGCCGTTTCTCAGCCGGAATTCTATGTTCCCTACTATCTGCAGTCCACCTGCCTGCTGTATGAACCGCTATGGGAAAGCTGCAAGCAGTATTTTGACAAAGACGATAACCCCCTGGACGGCGATTGCCCCGAAGCGGTCCGCATGACCAGCACCTACTGCACCAGCCTGGATACCGCCGTATCCTACGGCCCCTATGTTCTGACGGAATATACCGCCGGCGAAGCCATCCATTTGGAGCGGAATTACACCTGGTATGGCTACATGGACGGCCTGCACCTGGGACAATACCAAACAGACGCCATTTCCTGCCGGATTTTCGGCAGCTACGCGGAAGTCCTCGCCGCCTATGAAGCCGGCGAGCTGGATGCGGTGGCTCTGCAAAGCGCCGATATCGCCGCCTGGCTGGACAGCGGCCTGCTGCGGCAGCAACCGGAAACCTACATCACCAAGCTGACCTTCAACACAGACCCGGAGGCCCTGGCGGCCCGGGGTACCCAGCTTCTTGCCAACCCCACCTTCCGCAAAGCCTTCTCCCTGGCCATTGACCGCAGCCGATTCTCCGCCGGCTACATTGCCCCGGACTTCACCGGGCTGGGTCTGATCAACGAGGCCTACGCCGATCCCGTTTCCGGCCTGGTCTACCGGGAAACGGACAGCGCCCAAAACGCGCTGAATATGCTTTACGGCGCCGATTTTGGCTATGATTTGGAAACAGCCAAGGCGCTGATGGCCCAGGCCTTTGAAGAATGCCTGGACCAGGGTCTGTATGACGGCGATTCCGCCGTGACGCTTCAGCTTTCCGTCTACCGGCAGGAGGAAGCTTACGGGCAGATCTGTCAATTCCTGAACGACGCTTTGGCAGCGGCGGTGGCAGGCAGCGGCTTTGAGGGAAAGGTTAGCATTCAGCTGGTTGTGGATGAAAATTGCTACAACGCCATGCAAAATGGCCAAACAGACCTGATTTTCTCCACCTGGGGCGGCAACGCCTTCGATCCCTACAGCATTCTCTACCGCTGCTACTGCAGCGATGCCCGGCTGGAATACGGATTTGATCCTGCCGCCACCACCGTGCAGACCCAGATCAACGGCGAGGTCTTCTCCGCCACCATGCTGGATTGGGCCCTTTGGTGCGCCGGTCAGCGGGTCACCATCACTTCCGCTTCCGGCGTAGCGCTGGAAGCCTTCGACCGCTATGACGGACAAACCAGAGCCGCCATTTTCGCGGAGCTGGAATTCGCCTATCTGAGCCAGTACGCGGTAACGCCCCTTTACAGCCGGGGCAGCATTCTGCTGCTGTCGGAAAAAGGCGATTACGCGGTAAAAAACGCCTTGCCCCTGGTGGGCTTCGGCGGCCTGCGGTACTACACCTTCCAATACACCGACATTCAATGGAGCAGCCGTAATGACATTTTGGCATAAAAATAACCGCCCCGGTTTCGGGGCGGGTACTGCTTTATTTAGCGAACATATTCGATAACGACGCGGCGGTTGGGCTCGCTGCCGGTGGAATGGGTGGTGATATTGTCCATATCCTGCAAAGCGGCATGGATCACATGGCGCTCGTAAGCGTTCATGGGCTCCAGCGTGGTGCGGCGGCGGGCTTTCAGAACCTGCTGCGCCTTCTTGCGGGCATACTTACGCAGGCTGTCCTCCCGCTTGGCGCGGTAGTCCTCAGCGTCCACATTGATGCGGACATGGCCTTCCACATCCCGGTTGATGGAGTAGTTAGACAGGTGCTGAATGGCGTCCAGGGTATCGCCCCGGCGGCCGATCAGGTAGCCCAGGTCCTCACCCACCAACTCTACATGATAGGTGCTGTCCTCGCCCTTAACGGCATGGGGCACAGCGTTGGAGCCCATATGCTCCAGCAGGCCCTTAATAAACTGCTCGATCTTCTCTTCCACAGAGCCGGCCTCGGCGGGCGTGTACTCACGAACCGCCTTGGGAGCTTCCTGCTTCCGTTCGGAGTGGGGCTTGCGGTCAGCCTTGGGCTGCTCCTTCTTAGGCTCGGCCTTGGGCTGTTCCTTCTTGGGCTCCGCCTTAGGCTGCTCCTTCTTGGGCTCGGCCTTGGGCGCTTCCTTCTTGGGAGCGGGAGCGGGGTTGTTCACCTTGGTCTTATTGGAGCGGGAGGCGCTGCCCAGGGCGCTCTTGGGCTTTTCGGGCGCCACCACAGGATCCGGCACCTCATAGGTCACCTGCACCTTGGCGGGTTGGGCGCCGAAGCCCAGGAAGCCAGCCTTTTCCTTCTGCAGAACCTGCACAGAAACGCTGTCCCGGTCCAGACCCAGCTGTGTCAAAGCAGCCTCAATGGCAAGATCAATGGTCTTGCCGGTTGCGATCAAAGTCTTTTCCATGTTTTATTCTTCCTCCGTATGGTCGTAGCGGTTGGGATCGTAAGCCCGGCCCTTGCAGAAAGGACGCTCGGTAACGCCGGACATGACCTCCGCTTCTTCTTTCTCTTCTTCCACGATACCCTTCCTGGCATCGTACTCCCGCTTGGCGGCAGCGCGGGCAGCCTCTTCCTCTGCCTTCTGCTTCTGCTGCAGCTTCTTCTTGCTGGTGTTTTCGGTGATGCCATCGGGATTGGCGGCCCGCTTTTCCGCGCGGATGCGTTCTTTTTCCGCCTCGGCTGCCTGCTGCTGCTCGTAACGCAGACGGCGCTGCTCATCCTCAGCATCATAGATCTTGCGGTAGTGCTTGGTCATGAAGTGATTTTCGATCATGCTGACAACACCGCCAACGAACCAATACAGGGACAGCGCCGCAGGCACGGTGAAGCCGATCCACAGGCTCATCAGGGGCATCATCCACATCATCATCTGGTTCTGCTGGGCGGTCTGGGACTTCTGGGCGGTTTCCTTATCCTGCAGGCCGTTCTTATCGGTGACCAAGCTATCGTTGGAACGCTGGCTCAGCCACATCTGCAGAACCTGGCTGCCGGCGGACAGCAGCGGGATCAGCACGCCGCCGATGGCATTCCAGCTAAAGTCCTTCCAGGCCCAGATCTTCCAGTTGGGGATCTGGCTCAGGTCAATGCCCAGGAAGGAGAAATTGAGGCCTTCCAGAGTCCGCTCAGCCACTTCAATACCGGCGTCCTTAATGGCCTGGGCGAATTCTCCCAAATGGGAAACCGCCACCATCTGATCGTAGTATTCATTGCCGGTGAAGGCATCGGGCAGCTGGGTCTTGACCAGGTCAACGATGGCCTGGGCAGTTTCCGCGCTTTCATGGAGCATGTACACCAGGGGCTGACGCACGACCTGGTACAAAGGCAGCAGAATGAACAGAGGAACCAAGCTCCACAGGCAGCCACCGCAGCCCATGGAAGCGCCTTCTTCCTTCTGCAGGGCCTGGATTGCTTCATTCTGCTTCTGCTGATCGTTGGGGTACTTGTCCTTGATAGCCTGGATCTTGGGCTGCAGCCGGGACATTTTCATCATGCTCTTTTTGCTCTTGGCGTTGACAGGGATCAGCACAAGACGCACGATAACGGCGAACAGGATCAGCGCCAGACCGTAATTGGTGGCAAACTGGTACAGATAGTCCAGAACATAACCAAAGGGAATTCGGATCACATCCGAAATGTTAAATGCCAGAAACATTGACATTACCTCCTTAGGGTACAGGGTCAAAATAATCCCGTTTGGAGAAGGGATGGCACCGGCACAGCCGCTTAAAGGCCAGCCAGCCCCCCTTCAGCGCCCCATATTTCGAAATTGCCTGATACGCGTAGGCAGAGCAGGTGGGATAATACCTGCACCGGGGCGGGGTGTTTGGCGATATGGCTTTTTGATAAAACCGTATCAGAGCGAGGAAAATCTTTTTCATGGCTGCACCTCGTGCGGCTTTTCCTCCACAAGAATCCCGGCTTTTTTTGCCAGGGACAGAAAGCTGCCGGTAAGCTGCGAAAAGGTAGCGTTTACCGCCCGGTTTCTGGCTACTACCACAATATCCCAGCCTGACTGGAATTTTTCTTCATTCAGGCGATACACTTCCCGAAGGCGACGGCGCACACGGTTGCGCACCACGGCATGACCCAACTTTTTGCTGACGGTAAATCCTACCCGGTTACCGCCTGCGCGGTTACGGCGGGCATAGAGCACCAGCATGCCGTTGGCATGGCCTTCGGAGGCATACAGCCGCCGGAAGATATGGTTCAGCTTCAACGGAGCAGAAAATTTCATGTTTTTCCTCCAAATTCAACAAGGCACACCGAATGTATGCCACCAGGCACGCTCGCAGAAGTAATCCTCCTCTTCCCGAACAGCCATTTTCAGGCACGGTTGAGGATATTTATTTTTCAGGTCACGGCGAGAGATTTTTTCACAAGGTCAGGTTGAAAGTCGAAGGAATACTTTGTGTATTTCGAGGCTTTCAAAACGCAGCATTGCGAAAAAAGATCCAGCGTGAGCGAAAAAGAAATATTTGAAATCGTGCCAAATAAAAAAGGGAGCGGGGCGATACTTCGCCCCGCACAGACACCCTTTTTGGCGCTGAGCCAAACGCTGCGCCAAAACTTAGGCGGACAGAACCTTACGGCCCTTAGCACGGCGGCGGGCGAGAACCTTGCGGCCGTTGGAAGTAGCCATTCTCTGGCGGAAACCGTGAACCTTGGATCTGTGGCGACGGTTGGGCTGGTAGGTACGCTTCATTCGGATACACCTCCTAAAAAATCATCTATGCACGACAGTCAAATGACCGCAGCAACACATAGTTTTTGACCATACATAGTCATTCTTACGCATTATAGCCGAAAATTGCAAGAAGGTCAACACTTTTTTTGCAATTTTCCAAATAAATTATGGCAAAGGATGGATTTCGCTTATTCCTGATTTCTGCGCTTCATCAGCTCCCGCATACGAATGCCGTGATCCAGCTCCCGCTTGCGGATACGCAGGCTCTTGGGGGTGCATTCCAGCAGCTCGTCGTCCGCCAAAAATTCCAGGCACTGCTCCAAAGAGAACACTCTGGGGGTCACCAGGCGGATGGCATCGTCAGAGCCGGAGGCGCGCATATTGGTCAGCTGCTTGCGCTTGCAGACATTGACGGTCATATCCTCATTGCGGCTGCAGATACCCACCACCATACCGGCATAGACCTGGGTACCGGGACCAACGAACAGCGCACCACGCTCCTGGGCGGCGCCCAGGCCGTAGGCCACCGCCTCGCCGGTTTCATGGGCGATGAGGCTGCCCACCAGACGGCGCTCGATCTCGCCCTTCATGGGGGCATAGCTATCCAACACAGAGGACATAATGCCCTCGCCCTTGGTGTCGGTCAAGAATTCGCTGCGGTAGCCAAACAGACCCCGGGAAGGAACCAAAAATTCCAGGCGATAGCGGCTGCCCATGGGAGTCATGCCCAAAAGATCGCCCTTGCGGCGGCCCATCTTTTCAATGACCGCGCCCATGCACTCTTCCGGCACGTCCGCCACCATCCGCTCGATGGGCTCGCAGAGCTTGCCGTCGATCTCCTTGGTCAGCACGCGGGGGGTGGACACGGAGAACTCAAAGCCTTCCCGGCGCATGGTTTCCATCAGAATGGACAAATGCATTTCACCGCGTCCCGCCACATTGAACGCGTCGGTGGATGCCTCGGTCACATGGAGGGACACATCCTTCAGCAGTTCCTTTTCCAGGCGGTCACGGAGGTTCCGGGAGGTAACATACTTGCCTTCCTTGCCGGCGAAGGGAGAATCGTTGACGGCGAAGGTCATTTCAATGGTGGGATCGCTGATCTTCACGAAGGGCAGCGGCTCCACATTGGCGGGATCGCAGAGGGTGCGGCCAATGGTAATATCCGCCATGCCGGAAAGGGCCACGATCTCACCGGCGGAAGCCTGCTGGACAGGGGCCTTGCCCAGGCCGTCGTAGGTGTACAGCGCCACCACCTTGCCCTTGGACTTGATTTCCGGATGGTGATAGTCGCAAATGGTAACTTCCTGGTTCACCTTGATAGTGCCACGCTCAATGCGGCCCACAGCAATGCGGCCCACATATTCATTATAATCAATGGAGGAAACCAGCAGCTGCAGCGGCCCATCCACATCGCCCTGGGGCGGGTCGATATAATTGATGACGGTTTCAAACAGAGGCTCCAGATTGGTGCCCATTTCATCGGGAGAATAGGAAGCGGTGCCCTGGCGGCCGGAGCAGAATACCGTGGGGCTGTTGAACTGCTCATCGGTGGCGTCCAGATCCAGCAACAGCTCCAGCACCTCGTCCATCACTTCATGGATACGGGCATCGGGCTTATCCACCTTGTTCACCGCCACGATCACCTTGTGCCCCAGCTCCAGGGCCTTGCCCAGTACAAAGCGGGTCTGTGGCATGGGGCCTTCCGCGGCGTCCACCAGCAAAATGACGCCGTTGACCATCTTCAGAATGCGCTCCACCTCGCCGCCAAAGTCGGCGTGGCC
Source organism: Faecousia sp. (assembly GCA_045595225.1). Taxonomy (GTDB): domain Bacteria; phylum Bacillota; class Clostridia; order Oscillospirales; family Oscillospiraceae; genus Faecousia. The sequence goes on along the minus strand of JAZOAD010000072.1, from coordinate 4,969 downwards.
GGGGGTATCCACAATGTTGATCTTGTAATCCTTATAATGAACGGAAGTATTTTTCGCCAAAATGGTAATGCCGCGCTCCCGCTCCAGGTCGCCGGAGTCCATGACCCGGTCCTGGGTGGCCTGGTTTTCCCGGTAGATGCCACCCTGCTTCAGCAGCTCGTCCACCAGGGTGGTCTTGCCATGGTCAACGTGGGCAATAATGGCAATATTGCGAATATTCTTCTGAGATACCATATTCATCGATCTCCTTCGTATCGAAAATTTACTCTTAACCTTTAAAATATAACATGGTTACTGATAAAATGCAATATTTATCCACAAAATAGCCAAAATTCTTCCGGCAATATTTAACTTTCCGTAAATATTTCGCCGGGATGGTTGCAATCTGCCCGCAAACCAAGTACAATACCCACAAGAAAAGCGAGGTGCTTACTGCATGAATGGAAACGGAGGCTGGTTCCGCCAGCTGGGTTACAAAATCAAAACCGGAACGCAGCGGTTTATGCGGGGTCGCTACGGCACGGATAAGCTGAACACGCTGATTTTGGGCATCGGTCTGATTTTTTGTCTGCTGTCCATGTTTATGCCGACAGGCTGGCCGGTACTGCTGCTGACCGGATTGAGCTATTTATTTATGGGCGTGGCCATTTTCCGCTGTCTTTCCCGGAACACCTACAAGCGGTACCAGGAAAACCGGCGGTATCTGTCGCTGCTAGGCCGCGTCAAAGACCGGGATCACCGGTATTATTCCTGCCCCAAATGCCGCCAAAGCGTCCGCGTGCCCAAGGGCAAAGGCAAAATCGCCATCACCTGCCCCAAATGCCGTGAGCGGTTCATTAAAAAAACCTGATAGCTTGCAAAAAGACGAGATCGCGCGATCTCGTCTTTTTTATTTCTTGCTTTATACTTCCGCATAGCAGGCCAGAGAAAGGCCATCGCCCAATTGGATTTGGGCATCCTCGCAGGCGAAAACTGCCAACAGTTCACCGGCTTCCAGCGCATACACCTGCCCATTTATCGCAAACCGGCGGTTTTCCGGCGCGAAAAAGGCATTCAAGCCGGGGCGAATAGGCGTTTCGCCGGTGGCAAGCCACATCTTGCCTTCCACGCCTTTGAGCATCAGGTTGAAATCTGTGGCAGTGCCTACGCAATGGGTAGGCTCCTCACCGGAAAAGCGGTAAGGCTCCGCCAATGCCCCCATGACAACGGGCGCCTTGCCGGGATGGGTCAGCGTAAATCCGCCGGCCAGGGGCGTAATGTAGCGGGTCACGCCGGGTAGCGGCGTAAAATCGCTTTCCGCCAGCTCCACCACAGCGGAGCTGATGCGAACCGCAAACTCCCGGCGGCTGTAATTCGCACCCTTGGGCCAGATCAAAAGCTCCGTTGTGGTGCCGCCGGACCAACGGCTGGTGGCAAAATCCGCCTGCTTCAAATGAAGAATTTCCATGGCTTACCCTCCGAATCGGATAAAGTATTCATATAGCGGCCGCAATTTTTGAAAGAAGTCGCTGACCCGCGGCGCCAGCTCCGGGCCAAAGGTATCCGGGCTGAAATCCTCGTGAACGGTGCAGCCGATCTGCTCTTTCCAAAGATAGAACCGGGCCAGATCGGGATTTTCCGTCTTTTCCGGGTGCTTGTACTCCTTGGCCTCCACCCGCAATCCGGTAGCGGCTTCCACAGACGCGATCATATCCAAAAACGCCGAGGGCCGGGCGGCGATATCCTGCCGGAACGCCTTCATGGTCGCCGGCCGGGGCTTCCAGATGAAGAAGCCATAGTCGATGCCCTCCGGGTTGATCTCAAAATACAGGCAGGGATTTTCGCCCCACCAGGGCACATCCTGGCGGATGCAGATCCACAGGCTCTCTTTATAGGGCAGAGGATGGTGCAGCCGGGCATCCCGGTAGATGCGGCTGACCTTGCACAGGGCGCCGGAGCTGTCCCAGAAGGGCCGGAACAGTTCCGCACCCAAGGCCTTGGTGGGTTCGTACAGATAGTTGACATAGTCCGGTTTGTGGGCCATGAACCACTCCCGGTTGTTATTCATGCGGATGCCCCAGAGAAAATCCACAGTTTCGGGGCTATAGCCGGTAAACATAAGGGCGCCTCCTTTTACTTTCTCTTGCGGAAGGTCAGCAGCAGATAAACGCCGCCAAAGATCACCACCAGCAGGCAGATAATTGCCATAATATGGGAATTATGGGGGTTTGCTGTCATGGGTTCCGTCGGCGTTGTTGCCTCCGTCGCCCATGCAGGCAGAGCCAAAGCACACAGAAATAAAAGGCAAAGTATGACTGTAGAAATTCGTTTCATAATATCCCTCCAGGGAGTTTCCAATTTTCCTTTACATTATAATACTCCCGGCGAAATCTGTCAACAAAAGGCGGTGTGTATAGTTTTTTCGAAATGTTCAAAAATAGTTTATAAAATCCCTATTGACTTTTTTAGCACTCTCGTGTATAGTGTGCTTAGCACTCAAGGCTAGTGAGTGCTAAATGTGAAAGGAGAACCCCATGGAACTGACTGAACGGAAAAAGATGGTTCTGCGGTCCATCGTAGACCTGTATATCCGCACCGCCGAACCTGTGGGTTCCAAGGCCATCGCGGAGCTTCCGGATATGAACTACTCCCCTGCCACCATCCGCAACGAAATGGCGGACTTGCTGGCCATGGGTTATCTGGAGCAGCCCCACACCAGCGCCGGCCGTATCCCCTCTCCTGCCGGCTACCGGCTGTATGTGGATGAATTGATGGCGGATTACCGGCTCAGCGTGGACGAAACCAAAAATATGAACCTGGCATTTGAAGAAAAAATGCAGCGGGTGGATAAAATGATGGAGCGGGTGGCAAAGCTGGTGAGTCAGGCCACAGAGCTGCCGGCCATTACCTTGACCTCCCGGCAGGGCGGCGCCACCGTCAAGCGGTTTGAGCTGATCTTCGCCGGCGCCGACAGCGTGATCCTGGTGGTTATGCTCTCTACCGACGAGGTGGTCAACAAACTGATCAAGCTGCCGCTGAATGTGACGGAAATGGACCTGAAGCTGCTGAGCGCTGTGCTCAACGCCGCCATGACCGGCATTGTCTGGGAAGAAATGACCCTGGAGCTGCTGGAAAAAGTGGCCGCCTCCGCCGGCGCCGCGTCGCTGCTGGTGCCCATCGTGGCGGATTTCACCATCGACACACTCCGCCGTCAGGGAAATACCAATATGGCCATCGCCGGCCAGGCTAAGCTGCTGGGCCTTCCCGAATATCGGGATGTGGACAAAGCCCAAAAGGTGCTGACCTCCTTCGACGGCGACGCGCTGGCCAATCTGCCGGCGGTCATGCAAAACGAAAACGGTACGAAAGTGCTGGTCGGCCCGGAAAATGTGGCCCAGGAATTAAAGGACACCTCCGTTGTCATGACAAAATTTGACATTGGCGACGGGTTACAGGGCATGATCGGCGTGGTCGGCCCCACCCGAATGGATTATGCCAAGGTGACCGCAAGACTGAGCTATTTCGCGGAAAATTTGAGCAAAATGTTTGGCAAGCCGGAGCAAAATCAGCTGCCGGAAGGCAAAGAGGAATAAACTGGAGGAACCGTCGTGGCAAAGAAAAACAAGGAAAAACAGGAAACTCCCCTGGAGGAAGTAATGGGTGAGGCGGTGGAGGAAATCACCGAGCAGCCCGAAGCTAACCCCTGGGAAGAAAAATATAACGCGGAGCACGATCAATTCCTGCGGCTGGCAGCGGAATTCGACAATTTCCGCAAGCGCACCGTCAAGGAAAAGGAAGCCAGCTACGGCAACGGTAAGGCCGATGCGGTGGCGAAAATGCTGCCGGTGTACGACAATCTGGAGCGGGCGCTCCAACAGGAAACCGCCGACGCCGCCTACAAAAAGGGCGTGGAAATGACTATGAACGAGCTGGTGAAGATCTTTACCGCGCTGGGCGTGGAGATCTTCGGCAATGTGGGCGAGACCTTCGACCCCAATCTTCACAATGCCGTGATGCACATTGAAAGCGAAGAACTTCCCGAAAACACCATCGCCACCGTATTCCAAAAGGGCTTTAAGATCGGCGACAAGGTAGTCCGGTTCGCAATGGTGCAAGTGGCCAATTAATTCATAATTACAAATTATAAATTATCCCGCAGGGATACCTCAATTTGTAATTTTGAATTTGTAATTTTTAATTCTGTAAAAATCATAGTTAATATATAGGAGGAAATTATTATGTCTAAGATTATCGGTATCGATCTGGGTACTACCAACTCTTGCGTCGCTGTTCTGGAAGGCGGCGAACCCGTTGTCATCGCCAACGCCGAAGGCGGCCGCACCACTCCCTCTGTGGTTGCGTTCTCCAAGACCGGCGAGCGTATGGTTGGCCAGGTCGCCAAGCGCCAGGCTGTCACCAACGCTGACCGCACCGTGGCTTCCATCAAGCGCCACATGGGCGAAAACTACAAGGTCACCATCGACGGCAAGGGCTACACCCCCCAGGAGATCAGCGCCATGGTGCTGAGCAAGCTGAAGGCTGACGCTGAGGCCTACCTGGGCACCACCGTCACCGAAGCAGTCATCACCGTTCCCGCTTACTTCTCCGACGCCCAGCGCCAGGCTACCAAGGATGCCGGCAAGATTGCGGGCCTGGAAGTCAAGCGTATCATCAACGAGCCCACCGCTGCCGCTCTGGCTTACGGTCTGGACAAGGAAAACGAGCAGAAGATCATGGTCTACGACCTGGGCGGCGGCACCTTCGACGTTTCTATTCTGGAAATCGGCGACGGCATCGTGGAAGTGCTGTCCACCTCCGGCGATACCCGCCTGGGCGGCGACGACTTCGACGAAAGAATCATGAAGCACCTGGTTGCCGAGTTCAAGAAGGCAGAGGGCATCGACCTGTCCATGGATAAGGTTGCCATGCAGCGTCTGAAGGAAGCCGCTGAGAAGGCCAAGATCGAGCTCAGTGGCATGACCACCACCAA
>JAZOAD010000071.1:0-4351 GCA_045595225.1 Faecousia sp. | reverse complement strand
GAGGTGTCAGCCCAAAGGGCTGACGGAGGGAGTTTTGTACCGACATTCAGAAACTCCCCCAGTCAAAAATCGGCTCCGAAGCGCCGATTTTGCCAGCCCCCTCAAAACGAGGGGGCCAAGGGCGCGGCGAATCATCGCAGTGTAAACAACAATTTATCTTAGGTACACCTATGAACGGAATCGTAATTATCGACAAGCCGGAAGGCTGGACCAGCCAGGATGTGGTCAGCAAGCTGCGGGGCGCGCTGCGCACCAAGCGCATCGGCCACGGCGGCACCTTGGACCCCATGGCCACCGGCGTGCTGCCGGTGTTTGTGGGCCGGGCTACCCGGGGGGTGGAATTTTTCGAGCACGCGGAGAAAACCTACGAAGCAACGCTGCTTCTGGGCCGCGTCACCGACACCGAGGACACCTCCGGCAATACCCTGGAAGAAAAGGAAGTCACCATTTCTGAGGCGGATTTTTTAGGGATTTTGCCCCAATTCCGAGGAAAGATCCAACAAATTCCACCTATGTACTCCGCCCTGAAAATAAACGGCCAAAAGCTCTGCGACCTGGCCCGGAAGGGTAAGGAAGTGGAACGCAAGCCCCGGGAAATCGAGATTTTCCAGCTGGAATGCCTGGAATTCAGCGGCAATACCGCCCGGCTCCGGGTTAAATGCTCCAAGGGCACCTACATCCGCACCCTTTGCAAGGATATCGGCGAAGCTCTGGGCTGCGGCGGCTGCATGGCCGCGCTGCGCCGGGTCACGGCGGGCGAATACACCATCGAAGAAGCGGTCACGCTGCAGACCCTGCTGGAAGCCGAAAATCCCGAGGAATATCTTCGCAGCGTGGACACTATGTTCCGCAATTTCCCGCAGGTCACCTTAACAGAAAAGCAGGCGCTGCGCTGCCGCAACGGCAACAGTTTTTCCATATGCCTCCCCGACGGCACCTACCGCGCCTATTCCCAAGAGGGAGAATTTATGATGCTGGCCAAAGTGGATAGTGGGATTATGTCGACTATCAAGAGTTTCTGGGAAATTTGAGTTCGTATGATAAATGGTTGTTTACAGCGCCGCAGGCGCCTACCTTCTCCCGTGGAGAAGGTGCCGAGGGAAGCTATCGCCGCGCCGCTTTTCGGCGCTCGGCGGCCAATAGCCGCCGCATTATTACTAATGTAAACAACCATTTATCTCACCAAAAAGAAAGTATATGAAAAAAAAGATTTTTGCTCTGGGTTTTTTTGACGGCGTGCATTTGGGCCACCAGGCGCTGCTGGCGCAATGCGTGACCATGGCAAAGGAACGGAATATGCAAGCTGCCGCCATCACCTTTGATCGCCATCCCCAGAGCCTGTTTACCGAAACGCCGCCGACCCTGATCAACAGCAATGCAGACCGGGATGCCCTGCTGCAGCGCTTTGGCATCCGTCATATCCACCGTCTTTCTGTAACTGCAGAAGTTATGTCAACCCCGTGGCAAGATTTTCTAAGCCAGTTGGTTGAAAGCGGCGCCGCCGGATTTGTCTGCGGCGATGATTTCCGCTTCGGCCATAGGGGCGAGGGCAATGCTGAAAAACTGCGGCAATTCTGCCGGGAACGAAATCTGCCCTGTATCATCGTGCCGGAACAGTCCATGGATGGCGTACGCATTTCGTCTACCCATATCCGAAAGCTGATCGAAGCCGGCCACATGGAAGCCGCCACTCACTTTTTAGGCCACGCCCATATTTTGAGCGGCGAAGTGGTGCCCGGTCGGAAACTGGGCCGCACCATCGGCATCCCCACCGCCAACATCCGCATCCCGGACGGCGTTGTTGTGCCGAAACAGGGTGTTTACGCCTGCAAATGCGCCATCGACGGCAAGGATTATGTGGCCGTGACCAATGTGGGCATACGGCCCACAGTTTCCGGAGAGGGAATTACTGTCGAACCCTGGATTTTGGATTTTGAAGGAGATCTCTACGGCAAGCAAATAACCCTGGAGTTTCACCATTTCCTTCGCCCGGAGCAGAAATTCGACTCCCTGGAGCAATTAAAGGCAGAAATTCAGAAAAACGCCCATCAAACCAGACAACTGCTGCGATAAATTGTTGTTTACGGCATTAGCGGCGCAGCCGCCTTGCCTCCCTCGTTTTGAGGGAGGTGTCAGCCCAAAGGGCTGACGGAGGGAGTTTTGTACCGACATTCAGAAACTCCCCCAGTCAAAAATCGGCTCCGAAGCGCCGATTTTTGCCAGCCCCCTCAAAACGAGAGGGCCAAGGGTGCGGCGAATCATCGCAGTGTAAACAACAATTTATCTCACTAATTTCCGAAAAAAGTTCGGATTTTATGAAAATTTTCCTTTACAAACGGGAAAACTTGTGATAAGATATCCGGGCTGGCTATGGCCAGACGATATTTCTATGCCCGTTGCTCAGTTTTGGGAGAAAGCTGTATCAGTACACCACCCACCCTTTACTTGGCTTCCGGGAAAATTTTTTGAAAGGTGGAACACACAATGATTCAGAAGGAAAAGAAGACTCAGGTTATCCTGGAGAACGCTACTCACGAAGGCGACACCGGCTCCCCCGAGGTTCAGGTTGCTATCCTGACCGCCCGCATCAACGAGCTGACTGATCACCTGCGCACCCACAAGCACGACAACCACTCCCGTCGTGGTCTGCTGATGATGGTTGGTAAGCGCCGCAGCCTGCTGGACTATCTGGCTCGCAAGGACATCAACCGTTACCGTGCTCTGATCGCCAAGCTGGGTATCCGTAAGTAAGATATCGAGAGGGGCGGCAGCAATGTCGCCCTTTCTTAATTCAAAATTACAAGTTACAAGTTATAAAATTTGTAATTTTGAATCCGAACGCATCGGGAGAAATTTAGCAGTTGAAAGTGATGCCGAATTTCGGCGTTAGTTTCAAGTGCTAAACCTCCCGAACACCAAATTCTAAGGAGGTAAATCTATGATCAAGCGTAAGCAGTATCCCAACCATCATGTTTATGAGATGGAAATTGGCGGCCGCGCCTTCACCGTGGAAACCGGTAAGGTTGCCGAGCTGGCCAACGCCGAATGCATCTGCCGTTACGGCGACACCGTGGTGCTGGTCACCTGCACCTGCAACCCCATTCCCAAGGCCGGTATCGACTACTTCCCTCTGACCATCGAGTTTGAGGAAAGAATGTACTCCGTCGGCCGCATCCCCGGCTCTTTCAACCGCCGCGAGGGCAAGCCCTCCGAGCGGGGCATTCTGAACAGCCGTATCATCGACCGTCCTATGCGCCCCCTGTTCGACGAGGAGCTGCGTAACGACACCGTGGTCACCTGCACCGTGCTGGCTACCGACCACGAAAATCCTGTGGAGATCGTGGCTTCCCTGGGCGCTTCCATCGCCATCGCATCTTCCGATGTACCCTGGAACGGACCTGTGGCTACCACCAATGTGGCCTACCTGAACGGCCAGTATATCGTTAACCGCTCCGCTGACGAGCGGGATGCCTGCGAGTGCTTCGTCTGCATTTCTTCCACCTTCGAGAAGGTGGTCATGATCGAGACCGAGGCCAACCAAGCCCCCGAAAATATCGTCTACGAGTGCATCCGTGTGGCGCACGAAACCAACATGGAGATCGTCAAGTTCATCAACGGCATCGTTGCTGAGATCGGCAAGCCCAAGTTCACCTTCGAGAAGGCTGCTGTCAACCACGAGCTGCTGGACGACCTGATGGCCTACGGCCTGGGCCAGATCGAGTACGCTCTGGACACCGATGACAAGAATGTCCGCGAGGAGCGCCTTACCGCCGCCCGTATCGACTTCAAGAATCAGTTCGTGGAGAAGTACGGCGAGGAAGAGTTCGAGACCCACATCGAAGTCTGCCTCTACAAGATGCAGAAGAAGGTGGTCAAGAAGTGGCTGCTGCAGGGCAAGCGCGTGGACGGCCGCGGCATGGACGAGATCCGTCCTCTGGATGCCGAGGTCGGCGTTCTGCCCAGAGTTCACGGCTCCGGCCTGTTCTCCCGTGGTCAGACCCAGGTTCTGTCCATCTGCACCCTGAACACCCTGTCTGCTGCTCAGAAGCTGGACACCATCTACCCCGAAGAGACCAAGCGCTATATCCATCACTACAACTTCCCCTCCTTCTCCACCGGCGAAGCCCGTGCTGCCCGTTCCACCTCCCGCCGGGAGATCGGCCACGGCGCTCTGGCGGAAAAGGCTCTGCTGCCTGTGATCCCCAGCGTGGAGGAGTTCCCCTACGCCATCCGTGTGGTCAGCGAGGTTCTCAGCTCCAACGGCTCTACCTCCCAGGGCTCCATCTGCGGCTCTACTCTGGCTCTGATGGATGCAGGCGTGCCCATCAAGCGGCCTGTTGCCGGTATTTCC
>JAZOAD010000070.1:0-2400 GCA_045595225.1 Faecousia sp. | reverse complement strand
GATGTTGCCCGTGTGGCAGTTGCGGCAGTGGTGGCAGGTCAGGTGTCCTTCGCCGGACACCCGCTGACCAAGCTGCAGGCCGGTGACGCCCTCGCCAAGCTGGGCAATATGGCCCACATACTCGTGGCCGATGGTCATGGGCGGCTTGATGTGCTCCACCGCCCAGGGATCCCAGTTGTAAATATGCACATCCGTGCCGCAGATGGCGGTCTTATGGACCTTGATGAGCACCTCACCGGGTCCGGGCACGGGCACCGGGACTTTCCGCAGCTCCAGGCCGGGACCGGCAGTGGCTTTGACAATGGCATCCATCATCTGTTGGGACATAGCAGGCACTTCCTTTTCAAAGTTTTAGCAGTACCATTATACCAAACCGGCGCAGAAAGTGCAATGTTTGCTGTTGTACAACTTCCAAAGGCGGTTTTGTGCATTTTGCCGCTATACGGGTTTCCCGGCTTTGGAGGTTGATTTTTTCGGGGAATTCTGCTAAAATAATAAGGTTGAGTAATTTTTTCAGAACGAGGAACTTTTTTATGGCAAAAGATCGACATGCTCCCGACCTGCGGGGCAACAAAATGGGCACCATGCCCAGCGGCAGGCTGCTGTTTACCATGGCGCTGCCCCTGGCCATCTCCATGCTGGTGCAGGCTTTTTACAACATCGTGGATACCTACTTCGTGTCCCTGGTCTCTACGGACGCCACCGGCGCCCTGTCCTTCGCATTTCCCATTCAGAACCTGCTCATCGGCGCTGCCACCGGTGTGGCGGTGGGTATGAACAGCCTGCTGAGCAAATCCCTGGGCGAAGGCGACCGGGAGAAGGCCAACCAGGCAGCCGGCAACGGCATCGTGCTGAGCCTGAGCTTCGCCGCCGTGGTGATGCTCTTCGGCGCTGTGGGCGTGAAGGGCTACTTCAGCCTCTTTGACGTGAACGAGACCACCCGGGCGTTTGGCGTCAGCTACACCTCCATCTGCTGCATCTTCTCCCTGGGCGTGTTCGTGCAGATCATTTGCGAGCGCCTTTTGCAGGCCTCCGGCAAGACCGTCTTCACCATGTTCACCCAGGGCACCGGCGCCATCATCAATATCATCCTGGACCCCATCTTCATCCTGGGCTCTGAGGGTCTGCAGCAGCGATTTGGCATCACCCTGCCCTTCTATCTGCCCGCCTACGGCGTGGCAGGCGCCGCCATCGCCACGGTTGCCGGTCAGTGGGTCGGTGCGATCCTGGGCATCCTCTTCAACCTGACCAAGAACACCGATGTGAAGTTCGGCTTCAGGTATATGAAGCTTAAGGGCGATGTGGTGGGCAAGATCCTGGCGGTGGGCGTGCCGTCCATGATCATGATGGCCATCGGCTCCGTGATGACCTTCGGCATGAATCAGATCTTCCTGAGCTTCAGCGATGTGCACGGCCAGACCCCCGCCAATGTGTTCGGCATCTACTTTAAGCTGCAGAGCATCTTCCTGATGCCCCTGTTCGGCATCAACAATGCCTCCGTGTCCATTGTGGCCTACAACTACGGCGCCCGGCAGCCCAAACGGATCACCGCCAACATGAAATGGGCCTTCGGCTCGGCGCTGGTGATCATGCTCATCGGCTTTGCCATCTTCCAGCTCTTCCCGGACCAGCTCATGGGCATTTTCGGCTCCTCCGGGGATGCTCAGTCGGCAGAGCTTGTGAAAATGGGCCACACCGCCATGCGCATCGTGAGCATCCATCTGCCCGTCGCCGCCGTGGGCATTACCCTGGGCGCCAGCTTCCAGGGTCTGGGCAACGGCATCTACTCCACCATTACATCCTTGTGCCGCCAGCTGATCGTGCTGCTGCCTGCAGCGTACCTGCTGAGTCTGAGCGGCAATGTGCACATGGTGTGGTGGTCCTTCCCCATCGCCGAGGTGGTCAGCGCCGTGCTTTCCGTACTGTTCTACAGCCGGATCTACAAGAAAAAGGTCAAGCCGCTGTTCAGCGAAGAATAATATATGGGGCGGACGACCAGTCCGCCCTTTTTAATGCAGAATGCAAAATGCTGAATGCAGAATTGTGGTGTCGGCGTTGCCGACGATTTGAATGTAGGGGCGCTCAGTGAGCGCCCGCAAGCCTCCCCTTGAGGGGAGGTGCCCCCGTCAGGGGACGGAGGGGTGAGCAGTTACGATACCCTTCACCCCTCAGACGCCTGTCGGCGCCAGCTCCCCTCTAAGGGGAGCCTTAGCCCCTACGATGATTCTTTGTTCACTATTCACTATTCTTTATTCACTGTTCTCTAATTTCCATGTCATTGCGAACCAGTCCGCAGACTGGTGTGGCAATCCGTTCCCCCCGGCAAAAGAGTTACGGATTGCCACGGTCGCTTCGCTCCCTCGCAATGACATGGTTTTCGGTAATTCTCAACTCTCAACT
>JAZOAD010000069.1:0-3500 GCA_045595225.1 Faecousia sp. | reverse complement strand
AAGGATCCCTATCTGTACTGCTGCGAGGCAGAATTGCTGGAAAACGGTGAAGTTATTGACAATGTCTGCACCCGTTTCGGCTGCCGTACCTTTGAGATCCATCCTGAAAACGGCTTCATTCTCAATGGCGAGGAGTATCCTCTTCGTGGCGTTTCCCGCCATCAGGACCGCTGGGGCAAGGGCAACGCCCTGAGCCGCGAGGATCATATCGAGGATATGGATCTGATCTGCGAAATGGGCGCTACTACCATCCGCCTGGCCCACTATCAGCATGATCAGTTCTTCTATGATCTGTGTGACGAGCGGGGCCTGGTGATTTGGGCAGAAATCCCCTATATCTCCAAGCACATGCCCACCGGCCGGGAAAATACCATCAGCCAGATGAAGGAACTGGTTGCACAGAACTATAACCACCCCTCCATCGTGGTTTGGGGCCTCTCCAATGAGATCGGCATCGGCGGCTCCGACGATGACTTGCTGGAGAACCATCGCATTTTGAACGATATGTGCCATGAGATGGACAAGACCAGACTCACCACTATCGCTGCTGTTTCCATGTGCAAGATCGACGATCCTTATCTGCTGATCCCTGATGTGGTGTCCTACAACCATTATTTCGGCTGGTACGGCGGCGACACGGATATGAACGGCCCCTGGTTTGATAATTTCCACAAGAAGCATCCCAATATTCCCATCGGCTGCTCCGAGTATGGCTGCGAGGCGTTGAACTGGCATACCTCTGATCCTCGCCAGGGCGACTACTCTGAGGAGTATCAGGCTTTCTATCATGAGGAGCTGATCAAGCAGTTCTTCTCCCGCAAGTATATGTGGGCTACCCATGTTTGGAATATGTTCGACTTCGGCGCCGACGCCCGTAACGAGGGCGGCGAGAACGGCCAGAACCACAAGGGCCTGGTCACCTTTGACCGTAAATATAAGAAGGATTCCTTCTATGCCTACAAGGCATGGCTCAGCGACGAGCCTTTCGTCCATCTGTGCGGCAAGCGCTATGTTGACCGGGTGGAAGATGTGACCAAGGTCACCGTTTATTCCAACCTGCCCCAAGTGGAGCTGTTTGCCAATGGCGTATCCCTGGGCGTGAAGGAAGCCGCTGACCACTTCTTCTACTTTGAAGTGCCCAATGTGGGTGAAACCAAGCTGGTGGCTGTGGCCGGCGAGTGCCGTGACGAAAGCTGCATCCGCAAAGTTGCCGAACCCAATCCTGCCTACCGCCTGGTGGAAAAGGGCGCTATCCTCAACTGGTTCGACATTGAAGCCCCCGAGGGTTATTTGTCCCTGAACGACAAGATGGGCGATGTGATCAGCACCGTCCAGGGCAAGCTGCTGTTTATGGGTATGTTTGCCAAAATGATGGGCGGCAAGGGCAAGAGCAAGGACGGCGAGGCTCCCAAGATGGAGGCCATGGGCTTCGAGATCAACGCCGAAATGATGGCCATGATGAACGGCTTCACCGTGCTGCGTCTGTTCACCCTGATGGGCGGCATGATGGATGTGAAGTTCACCAAGGAACAGCTGCTGGATCTGAATGCCAAGCTCAACAAAATTAAGGCTCCCAAGAAGAAATAATATGTATCCATCCAACGGCCGGGCAAACGCCCGGCCGTTTAGCTTTGCTCCGTTATGGCAAATTTTCGTTCTCGCTGTGTTTCAAATGGTCAACAATGCTGTCATCCCGACCAAGGCGAAGCCGCGTGGAGGCTGCGCCCGCAGGCCCGTGCAAGCGAGCAACCGTCGAAGGCGGCTTTTAGCGAGTCGCTGATCTACGCACCAGATATCTGCGTAGCAGGCCGTAAATGCGAAGATCCTTCGACTCCGCTCCGCTCAGGATGACAACGCAGGTGGTAAACGGAACGATAAACTGCAATTTATCTAATTTTCACAATTTGCCCAGTTGCAAAATTCGAAGGATATGTTATAATTGTAGAGTATATGTCAAAGTGCGCCTTGTAGAGGCAAAAATCTCATAAAGGATGGTAGATAAAAATGCTTGATCCCAAGAAGATTCAGAATGTAGTCATTGACGGTCATAGTTTGACCTTTGAAGCTTTCATCGCGGTAGCCCGTTTCGGCGCCCGGGTGGAGCTGGCCCAGAGCGCCAGGGAAGCCATGCAGCGCTCCCGTGACCTGGCAGAGAAAATCTCCGCCCAGAAGCGCGTGGCCTATGGCATTACCACCGGCTTCGGCGATTTTGCTACTGTGGCTGTGCCTGACGAAATGAGCGCGCAGCTTAGCACCAACCTGATCCTCAGCCATTGCACCGGCACCGGCGAACCCTATGCCGATGAACAGGTCCGTGGCATGATGCTGCTGCGAGCCAACGCGCTGTGCGTGGGCGTCAGCGGTGTGCGTCCCATCCTGGTTGAAATGCTGGTGGATATGCTCAACGCCGGCGTTACCCCCATTATCCCGCAGAAGGGCTCCCTGGGCGCTTCCGGTGACTTGGCGCCCCTGTCCCATATGGGCCTGGTGCTGCTGGGCCGTGGCATGGCAAACTACCATGGCAGCAAGATGACCGGCAGACAGGCTATGGAAAAGGCCGGCATTCCTACTTTGGACACCCTGGTCAGCAAGGAAGGCCTGGGCATTACCAACGGCACCTGCGCTATGACCAGCGTGGGCGCGCTGAATCTGTATGACACCATTTGCGCCGCTCAGCTGGCAGACCTGGTTTGCTCTTTGACCTTCACCGCACTGACCGGCCAGCGAAATGCTTATGAAGAGCGCGTGCATACCGTCCGCGGCCACAAGGGCCAGATCCGTGTCGCCAAGAATCTGCGGCTGCTGACCGACAACTCCGAGATCGTAGAAAAGAGCCAGGGTCTGCGGGTGCAGGATGCTTACGCCCTGCGCTGCGTGCCTCAGGTCCACGGCGCTGTCCGTGACTCCCTGGAGTATATCCTCTCCAAGGTGGAGATCGAGCTGAACGCCGTAACCGACAACCCCCTGCTGTTCAACGAGGACGAGGCGGTCATTTCCGGTGGCAACTTCCATGGTGAACCCATGGCGCTGCCTTTTGATTTCCTGGGCATTGCCTGCTCCGAGATCGCCAGCATTTCCGAGCGCCGCACCGAGCGTATGGTCAACGCCGCTCTGTCCAACGGTCTGACTCCCTTCCTGACCACCGTTGGCGGCGTCAACTCCGGCTTCATGATCGTGCAGTATTCCGCCGCTTCCATGGCATCCGAGAATAAGGTGCTGGCCCATCCCGCCTGCGTCGACTCCATTCCTTCCTCCGCCAACCAGGAGGACTTCGTTTCCATGGGCACCACCGCTGCCCGTAAGGCCGGCACCATTTTGCAGAACACCCTGTCCTGCCTGGCATTTGAGCTGCTGACTGCCTGCCAGGCCATTGATGTGCGCCGCCTGCAGAAAACCTACGGCACCGGCTTGTCCCCCGTGGGCGAGGCTGTGTTCAACCGTGTCCGTGAGGATGTGGCGTTTATGGATATCGACCGGGAGATCTGGCCCGATATCGAGGC
>JAZOAD010000068.1:0-24731 GCA_045595225.1 Faecousia sp. | reverse complement strand
TTGACCATCTGGCCGCCGACGGAGCCGGCCTCACGGCTGGTCAGGTGACCGTTGTAGCCATTGGTCAGGTTGACGCCAACTTCCTGGGCAGACTGCATCTTGAACTTGTCCATAGCCTCACGAGCCTGGGGAATGTTGATCTGGTTGTTGCTCTTCATAACATTTCTCTCCTTTTTTGCTTTCTTGGAAAGTCCACACTTTCCGAAGAAAGCATTTTCTTTCCTGAGCCTAGTTTGACCAAAGTACAGATGAGTATGAGTGGAGTTTGGCGGAAAGACAGGAAGCTTTTTCTTGCGGGCAAAGCGTGTTTGTCTGTGATTGACAAAGGTATTTGAAACTGGTATATTATAACTGGTTGCTATCCATAAATTTACAAATTTGTAGACAAAATGAAAAAGGAGAAACAGTTATGAAGAAGCATGAACGGATGAACCGAATTTTATCGGGTATCCTGGCGCTGGTTTTGCTGATCGGCCTGTGTCCGGAGATCACATTGGCAGTTGGCGGCAGCGTTTCCGGCACGATTTCTGCCGGTAAGAACCTTTCGTTCCACCGGATAGAGGGCGTGGATGCGGATGCTACCCTTCCGCAGACGAAGGTCAATCACAAGCAGGAAGCGCCGTATGAGGATACGGATGTTGTGCGTGTGTCCATTGTTTTAAACAAAGCGGCAACGCTGGAACTGTTCCCCTCGGCGGATGTGGCATCCAACGAGCCTGCCATGGCCTATCGCCGTCTGCTGCAGGCAGAGCAGGAAGCCATTGCCGCGCGGATCGAAGAAGAGGTCCTGGACGGAGAAACGCTGGATGTAGTCTGGAATCTGACCCTGGCGGCCAATATTATTTCCGCCAATGTGCTCTACGGGCAGATGAAAAAGATCGCGGCGGTCAGAGGTGTTAAGGAAGTATTCCTGGAGAATCAGTATGCGCCCCTGGAAACCGGTGGCCAGACAGCGGACCCCATGATGTCTACCTCTACCCAGATGACAGGCGCTTCCGCCGCCTGGGCCGCCGGTTATACCGGCGCGGGCAGTCGCATTGCCATCATTGACACCGGCTTGGATCTGGATCATCAGAGTTTTGACAGCGAAGCGTATCTGTATGCTTTGGAGCAGAATGCCGCGGCCAAGGGCATGTCCACTCAGGACTATATGGCCTCTTTGGATCTGCTGACCGCCGAAGATGTGGCGGCTGTGCTGGAGGATCTGAATATCTATCCTTTTGTGCAGCATCTCAGCGGCAGCCAGACCGGCGCTTATTACGTCAATGAAAAAGTTCCTTTTGGCATTAACTATGTGGACCGCAATTATTCTGTGACCCACGATTATGACAGCCAGGGCGATCACGGCTCTCATGTTGCCGGTATCGCCGCTGCCAACAGCTATATTCCTACCGCGGATGGCTTTGCCAGCGCAATGGCAGAGGTTTCTATGCAGGGTGTAGCGCCGGACGCGCAGCTGATCATTATGAAGGTCTTTGGCGCCAGCGGCGGCGCCTATGATGCCGACTATATGGTCGCCATCGAAGATGCCATTATGCTGGGCTGTGACGCGGTCAACCTGTCCTTGGGTACAGACAAGGGTTTTGCCAGAAGCAGCAACTATCAGGATATTTTGGACAGCCTGGCTGAAAACGATGTGATCGTTGCTGTGGCTGCCGGTAACTCCGGTTACTGGTCTGAGTACGGCTACAGCGGCACCGGCCACCTGTACATTGAGGATGTGGACTTTTCTATGATCGCCACGCCCGCCGCTTCCACCAACACCCTGGCTGTGGGCTCCGTGGAAAACGCAGGCTTGACCGACTATTACATCCAGGTCGGCGACCAGGTCATCTTCTATCAGAAGAGCCAGTTCTCCGACTATACACAGCTGCCAGCCCTGGTGGAAGTGGCAGGCGATGTGAATTTTATTTTCCTGGATGGCATCGGCACCGCTGAAGAAGTGGCCGCTGTGGTGGAAGCAGAAGGCGGCGCTATCGAGCCCAATACCGTTCTGGTCTGCGCCAGAGGCACCATCAACTTTGGCGAAAAGGCCAATAATGCCATTGGCGCCGGCTTCATCGCCACCATTGTTTATAACAATGTGGATGGCGCGCTGGTTATGAATATGGACGGCTACAACTATACCGCGCCTGCCGTTTCCGTCAGCCTGATCGACGGCATGAAGATCAAAGAAAATGCCGAGGCAGTTACCGGCAGCAATGGCGCCCAGTACTACAAGGGCACTATGTACATTTCCGATAAGGTTACTTCCGTTCCCAGTGGGGAAGCCTACCAGATGAGCGACTTCAGCTCCTGGGGCGTACCCGGCAGTTTGGAACTGAAGCCTGAGATCGTGGCGCCCGGCGGCAACATTTATTCCGTCAACGGCTCTGATCCCAGTGGCGCCGCTTACTACAATAACTCCGGTACTTCCATGGCATCTCCCCAGATCGCCGGCATGGCCGCGCTGGCGATGCAGTATATTGAGGAGACCGGCTTGGATGAAAAGCTGGGCCTCAGCCGCCGTCAGCTGGCTACCAGCCTGCTGATGTCTACCGCGGAGCCTTTGCTCAATGGCAGCAACTATTATTCCATCCTGCAGCAGGGCTCCGGCCTGGCCAATCTGGCCAATGTGGTGCTGTCCCAATCTTACATTATGATGGCTTCCAGCGCTACTGACAGCGCCTTTGATGGCAAGGTGAAAGCCGAGCTGGGCGACGATCCCGACCGCACCGGCGTTTACACCTTTGGCTTTGAGCTGAATAACTTTGGAGCGGAAACCCAGACCTTCAGCCTCAGCGGCGATTTCTTTACCCAGGACTATTATGTTTATAACGGCATTACCTATGCGGACACCGCCACCGCCGCTTTGGATATGACCCTTGAATACACCGTCGGAGAGGCTGTGCTCAGCGACGGCGAAGTGTTCCAAGTCCAGCCCGGCGAAACAGTTACCATTACTGTGTCCATGAAGCTGTCTGACGCGGAAAAGGCGCACTTGGATGAGATCTATGTCAACGGCGCCTATGTGGAAGGCTATGTCAAAGTCCAGCCTGCGGTTACGGAGGAAGGCCAAACGCTGCCTGCCCACACCGTTCCCGTCCTGGGCTTCTACGGCAACTGGTCCGATGCGTCTATGTATGATCGCGCCAACTATGAGGACTATCTGTATGCCACCGAAAATGGCGCTGACTTTACGTTCCCCTACACCGGCAATTTAAACTATCTGACGTTCTTTGACGAGGATGACAACGAGAGCACCTTCGTAGGCAACCCCTATGTGGTGGAAGATGTTTTCCCCGCCCATAAAACTGCCATCCGTCCCACCATGGAGATCGGCGACATTGCCAGTTCCTTGATCCGTAACGGCGCATTTATGTTCTTCGCTATGGATGGAGAGGGCAATGTGGTGGAAGCTGTTTCGGATGATCAGGTTCCATCCTCTTATTTCTATCAGAATGCCCAGTACTGGATGAATGTGAACCAGGCCGGTCTGAGCGTCTGGTACACGCCTGAGGAAATGGGTGGCTTCCAGGAAGGCGACCGTTTCACCGTTGGTTTCTTTGCTGTTCCCGAGTACTATGAAACTAATGGCGGCCTGAGCACAGACGATCTGTTGGCGTTGATGAATTCCGGTACCATCGGCGACGGCGCGTATCAGACCTACTCTTTCACCGTTGACGGTACCGCGCCCGAACTGCTCAGCGTGGAGCTGCTGGAGGACGGCGACCTGGTCGTCAAGGCTAAGGACAACCAGTATGTGGCGGCGGTTGCTGTTCTGACCGCCAGCGGCGCGCAGATGCTGACCGTCAGCGGCGTTGACCAGAACGAGGTCAATACGGTTACCGAAACCGTGATCGATATGGAAGGTATCCGCGTCAACCGCAAGTGTCTGATCATGGTTGCCGACTACGCCGGTAACGAAGTATTCTACGAACTGACCTACAATGATGGCCTGGATGATTTTGAGGGCAGAATGTATGGCTTTACCAACGCCAAGACCCTGGGCAGCGACAACAGTTGGTTGGAAATTGATCCTGATAATCTGTACTACTACGGTGGCAACTCCTCCATCGGTGAGGAACCCAGAATGGGCGGCACCATGGATGTAGCCAATATGGACTACGCGGTCATTGCGGCTGAGTATGTTGGCGGCTATGTTTACATGATCACCGAGGAAAACGAACTGCGGGTGGCGATCCAGGGCGAATGGGAAGACAGTTTACTGGCAGCCATAAACCCGGCTTACAGCAGAATCAAAGATATGGCCTTCAATACAACCGATAACAAGCTCTATGCTTTGGGAAGCGATAACGCCATTTATACGATTGATCTGTATACCGGCGCCATGGAGAAACAGTACACCATCAGCATCTCCGGTCCTCAGAGCCCCAATGAAAGCGGCAATTTCAAGACATTCACAGAGGAAAATAAGAAACTGTTGACCCTGGCCATCGACGATGCGGGCAACTTCTACTCTGTCAACAATGGTGACAGCACCTGGCAGTATGTGTATCTGTACAGATGGTCTGCCGCGGATGTGGTGGATGGCGCTGTTTCCGACCTGCTTCCTGTTGACGCCAGCTACTACGGCTATGCCGGTGAGTATGTTTACAGCGATGACATCCCTGCTACCGGCGAACCCACCATCCAATCCATGGCATGGGATCATGACAACGACATCCTGTATTGGGCTTCCGCGGTCAACGCGGTTAGTGGTTACAATTATCTGTATACCTTTGATCTGGCCACCGGCAAGGCCTCCATTGTCACAGAAGGCCCTATTACCGGCGTGGACAATTACTGCCTTGGCTGTTTGTGTGTCAATGTTTCCGGTTTGTACATCGTTCCTGAGGAAAGCGCTGACCTGGAAGTGGATACCATTGCCACCCGTTTGTTCCTGGGCCGTGAGGATCTGACCCTGCTGGCAGGAGCGGAGTATCAAATGCCCTACGATGTGCTTCCCTGGAATCTGGAAGATAAGGGCTTGAACTGGACCAGCTCCAACGAGGATGTAATCATTGTGGATGCGGCCGGCAATTTGGTGGCGGTGGGCGCAGGCGAAGCCACCATCACCGCTACCACCAAGTCTATGCCTCATCTGGCGGCTTCCTGCACCGTCACGGTAAAAGATATTGAAAATGTGGCGCTGAACGGCATGATCTATAATACCGATGGTAACATCGAGTGGATGAACTTCGACCTGCTGGACGCGGAGAACTGGACCGGCAATTTCGTCGCCGAAGGCTATCAGTTCCTGGCCGGCGGCCTGCACGGGGATGTGCTCTATGTCCACGACGGCAACCATATGTACGGCGTGGATGCCAACAACTTTGAGGTGACCGACTACGGCTATCTGCACGAATCCTGGCTGTGGTCCGATGCCGCCACCGGCCCCAGAACCCCCGATGGCTATTTTGACCGGCTGGTGGGTATTATCAATGGCGGTATGTGCATTGGCGTTATGGATGTGGAAGAGGGCATGGGCTATGAGATCGCCAACCACAGAACCTTTGCGGATGATCCCGCGGCGCTGATCGCCTATATCGGCTCCACCACACACTTCGAGGGCATGGAAATGCGCTATGGCCATGAGTATTACATCATGACCGAAGGCGGCGAACTGTACCACGATATTGTGTATGCTTTCTACGACCCGGATCTGGGCGTGGTTTACGCCGATTCCTTGACCCATGTTGGCAGCACCGGATTGAACCTGTCCGGCATGAGCGAGCCCACCGGCCCCAACAAGGGCTCCATGTACTACGATATCGTCAACGACTATCTGGTGGTGACCGCTTACCGCAAAGGTAACGAGTCTGCCGCTGTGTATGTATTCCAGCCCGATGCCTGTGCGCCCGTTGAGGTGGGCGCCTTCGGCGTGGATAACTGGCCCGTTGTTTCCCTTTACTCCTACAGCGCGCTGAATGACCTGTTTGTTACGGTCAAGCCCGACAAGGCTGAGGTCTATGTGGATGAAACGGTGCTTTTGACCGCCAAGGTCTACCTGGCTGTGGCTGACCACGGCGTCACCTGGTCCAGCAGCGATGAAAGCATCGCCACCGTGAATCGAAACGGCCTGGTCACCGCAAAGGCGCCCGGCACCGTTACCATTACCGCCACCGCCAATGAGCGGAATGACGCCGGCGAGCAGGTAACTGCCAGTGCTACCATTACCTTCAAGCCCCTGGACAGCCTGGATTTGATGTTCCATGCCTATGTCCAGACGGCCCAGGGCGGCGCATGGGTCGCCATTGACGGCAATACCATGAACTACGCCCAGCTGGCGACTTCGGATGCTGTCTACACCGGCGCTCTGGTCAGCGAAGGCATTATCTACGCCACCGACAGCACCCACTACTATGCCATCGATCCTTCCGGAAATGCCTACACCGTTACCCAGGGCGACAACTTCACCGATGGCGACGGCGCGCCCTTCCTGTACATGCTGGACGGCACTGCCGCGCCCAAGCAGACTGTCAGTCTGTACGATTACGGCACGGATCAGTATGTGGATGTGGAGGTGGGCGGCACACCCGCTTACATCAGCGGTTTCGACGGCAACGGCTACTATCTGACCCTGCTGAGTGACTACGCTACCGGCGAGTTCCTGGCAGCGCAGCTGGAGGCCGATCGGTGCCCCGCGGGTATTGCCCACTATGCTTCCCGGGAATTGGAAGGCTTCTGGTTCGATCATTACTATATCCTTGGTTACGATGGCTTCCTGCAGACCTTCAGCGTGTATGGAATTGCTGCGGACGGCCAGTTTGCTGTGTACGATGCCGGCTGGGAAGTGGACTATGTGCCCACCGGCCTGGTATTCGAAGATGGCGACGATGTTTCCATCACTTATGTAGAAACCGATACCTTCTCCGGCATCGTGATCGCCCATGCCACCGGAAGCAGCGTGGAGCTTTACAGCTATGATGTGAACGAAAGAAAGCTGGGCAAGCTGGGCGTGCTGGAAGGCGTTACCGACCTGGTGGGCCTGAGCCTGACAAGCGATCTGGATATCACCGTTCCTGAAATGCCCGATGATCCTGCAGAGCCGGAAGACGTGGACTACCTCTACGGCTACATCAAGACCGCTACCGGCTACGAGTGGGTTCGGATCAACCCCGAAACCCAGACCTATGAAACCTTGAAGCAGGATGACACCGGCTACACAGCCGGCGGCGTCCTGGATGGCAAGATCGTTGCTGTTACCGGCGTGACCAAGTACGGCAACACCACCTACACATATCAAGAAGTGGATCCGTCTGACGACTTTGCCATGAACACCAACGGCGGCGATACCGCGTATGCCAACTACACACCTGTGGACTTCTCCGGCGTTCCCGTCACTGAGGTCGCTATGGTGGATGCTGCCACCGGCGCAACCGTCACCGCGAATATGGGCGGTTATATCCTCCATATCTCCAACGGCAAGTATTCTTCCAACAAGCCCATGACCTTCCTGCTCACCAGCTATACCGGTGGAGATACGGAAGTCTACACCGCGGAGAAGACCTTCGATGACAAGCTGGCAGGTATTGTCTATGTAAGCTCTCAACTGAGCGAGGACAGTAAGTCCTACTACGATACCTTCCTGATTTTGGATCAGCAGGGCAATCTCTATGAGTACATTTTGACCAGCTGCGTCCAAAATGGCCAGGTTACCTTGAACAGCGCGGCTGTTTCCGTTATGAAGATTGCCTCTGTGGATCTGCGGGCGTCCAGCGGCGCTTCCATGGCCCGTATGACCGATGACCAGATCTACATCGCGGTCAACGGCGTTTATGGAGTGGAGCTGTATCGTTACGATATGACTGCCGGTACTCTGGAAACACTTGGCAATGTGGAAGGCGCCCAAACACTGGCGATTCTGTACACCGATATGGAATTGAACGGTCCGTGTGTCCACAGCTATGTGGATGGCGTTTGCGAGCATTGCGGCGAACCCGAGCCCAGTACTTTTGCGGCGGGTGATGCCAATGACGATGGCGTGGTCAACTATCTGGATGCCATGCTGATCGCCCAGTATTATGTTGGCGACATCGCGGATGGCGACCTGAATCTGCAGGCCGCGGATGTGAATGCCGACGGCGTGGTCAACTACCTGGATGCTATGATGGTTGCCCAGTTCTATGTTGGCGACTTGGATGCTTTCCCGGCAGGGGATTGACCCCGTTTCTGAACGCAGTACCATAACGAATGAGTGCATCCCGCAAGGGATGCACTTTTTCTGTATGCAAAAAACCGCCTGCGCGAAATAACACGCAGGCGGCAGGGGGTATTCAGCGCAGAAAGAAATGCAGCAATTTGTTGTATAAACTTCGTTGATAGGGCTGGTAGCGCATGGGAAGGTCCATCCAGGTCTTCTTGTCCAAAATGGATTTTGTGTGGCTGAAAGTGTCGAAACCGGTCTTGCCGTGATAGGCGCCCATGCCGCTTTCACCCACGCCGCCAAAGCCCAGGTGGGAGGTGGCCAGGTGGATCACCACATCGTTGACACAGCCGCCGCCGTAGCGGCATCGCCTGGTGACTTCCCGGATGGTTCGCTTATCTTCCGAGAAGATATAAAGGGCCAGAGGCTTGGGTTTATCCGACAGCATGGCATAGATTTCGGCCATATGCCGGAAGGTCAGAATGGGTAAAACCGGGCCGAAGATCTCTTCCTGCATCACGGCGTCCTGCCAGGTGACATGATCCAAAACCGTAGGCTCGATTTGTAGCGTGGTTTCATTGAATTTGCCGCCAATGACAATTTTCTTAGGGTTGATCAGGCTGCATACCCGGTCAAAATGCTTGCGATTGACGATTCTTCCGTAGTCAGCGTTTTCCAGAGGATGCTGTCCGTACTGCTTTGCGATCTGGCTGCGAAGCTCCGCGATCAGCTGCTCCTTTACACTTTCGTGGCAAAGAATATAGTCCGGCGCCACGCAGGTCTGGCCGCAGTTGAGAAATTTGCCGAAAACGATCCGCTTGGCGGCCAGCTTGATTTTGGCGGTGCTGTCAATGATGCAGGGGCTTTTTCCGCCCAACTCCAGCACTGCGGGGGTCAGGGTTTCGGCGGTATGCCGCAGCACTTCTTTGCCTACTTTTTGGGAGCCGGTGAAGAATACCAGGTCGAATTTCTGCTCCAGCAGCGCGGCGTTTTCCTGCCGTCCGCCGGTGACTACAGCAATGAATTCGGGGTCAAAGCATTCTCCGATGAGCTTCTCGATCAGCTTACCGGTGGCGGGGGAGTAGGCGCTGGGCTTGACCACCGCCGTGTTGCCTGCGGCGATGGCGTTGGCCAGAGGATCTATCGTCAGCAGGAACGGGTAGTTCCAGGGACTCATGATCAGCACATTGCCGTAAGGGCAGCGCTGGGTGTAGCTGCGGGAGGCGAACTGGGTGATGGGCGTATAGACGGTCTTTTCCTTGGCGTAGCGCTTGACATGCTTTATCATATGGCTGATCTCGCTGCGCACCAGACCAATTTCGCATATGAAGCCTTCAAAATCGCTTTTTCCCAGGTCGGCGGTCAATGCATCGCCGATCTCTTTTTCATATTTGTTGACCGCTGCCAGCAGTTTCTTCAGCATGGAAACGCGAAAATTGACCGGCAGGGTCGCGCCGCTTTGAAAGTAAGATCGCTGCTTGCGCAGAATTTCTTCAATACTCATTTGCTTTCGCTCCAATCCGCTACAGTATAATAAAATGGCTCCAATTCCTTGGCATCCATCAGCGTGGGGACGGGGTATAGGGGATTCGCTTCCCGGTGGGCATGTCTTGCCATGGCGGGAATATCTTCCTTGCGGATGCCGGACAGCTTTTCCGGGATGCCCATAGCTCCGTTCAGCCGCCGGATGGCAGAAATGAACTTTTCCGCCGCGGCCATGTGGGTGTCCGATTCTGTGGCCACACCTGCTACGATGGCAAGCTGGTGAAGTTTTTTGTGAACACGCTTCCCGTAACTTTCCAGCGCATAGGGAAGCAGTACGGAATTGGCAAGTCCATGAGGTATATTATACTGCCCGCCTAAGGAATGTGCAATAGCGTGAATGTAACCTACATAAGATTTTGAGAAAGCCACGCCGGCGGCATAAGCCGCCCGGAGCATGTTTTTTCTGGCTTCGTGGTTATTTCCGTCGAGATAGGCAGTTTCCAGATTTTCAAATACCAGCTTTACCGCTTCTTTGGCCAGGGCTCGGGTTTCTTTTGTGGTGGAGCGACCGATATAGGCTTCCACCGCGTGGGTCAGAGCGTCCATGCCGGTGGTGGCGGTTAAGTGGGGCGGTAGGGTATAGGTCACCTGGGGATCGTGCACTGCGTAGGTGGGGATGAAGGTGAAATTATTCATGGTGTACTTATGGAGGGTGTCGCTATCTGTAATGACGGCGGTGACCGTTACCTCGCTGCCGGTGCCTGCGGTGGTGGGGATGGCAACCAGGGGCGGCAATTTCCGCCAAACTCGCAGAATGCCCTTCATTTGGGTCAAAGTCTTTTTTGGATAAGCCACTCTGGCGCCAACAGCCTTGGCACAATCAATGGCAGAGCCGCCGCCAAAGGCGATGAGGCACTGGCAGCCATGGGTAAGATACATGGCAAGGGCCGCTTCTACATTGTTCACGGTGGGGTTGGGCCTTACCTGATGGAAAACCGCGCAGCGAATACCGGCCGCATGGAGCATGTTTTCCAATGCTTCCGTGGCGCCGGATTGCTTCAAAAACCCATCTGTTACCAGCAGCACCGAGGCGATATTTTGCTTTTTTAGCGGCTGGGCCAGTTCCTCTATAGAGGCGAACTGTTCCGGCTCCCGATAGGGGAGGAAGGGGATGGCAATGCGGAATGCCAGTTGAAAGGCGCGGCAAAATGCCTTGTTGAAAATATTCATATTGGGGAAGTCTTTCCATACGATAGGTTAGCGAAAAGATTGAATTGTCAACATTTTGCATTATACAATCGAATTGTTGATGTGTCAACTTCTTTTTGCTTTGAAGTCAGGCACTATTTCCATAGAAATACCCGGCTTTTTACTGTATTGATATGAAATGTACGACGCGTAAAAACGGATGTTTGCACAAGGCGTACGTTTTTCGAGGGCAAAATCAATAGATTTTCGTGCCGATATTCATAGAATTTGCCAATAGATTTTTTATGGTGGGATACGTTATAATGTATTCTGTCAAAAAGTATGCAAATTGACGATAAAACAAAGGAGGAACACGCTCATGCTGGACGCGTCTTACTACCGCAAAACGGACGAGATCATCTCCCGCTATGTTCGGGAGGCCCGATCCCTGATCCCCATTATGCAGGACATTCAGGCGGAGTACCGCTATTTGCCTGCAGAACTGCTCAGCTATGTTGCCAAGGAAATTGGCGTTACGGAGGCCCATGCCTATTCTGTCGCTACTTTCTACGAAAACTTTTCCTTTGAAGCAAAGGGCAAGTATGTGATCAAGGTCTGTGACGGCACAGCCTGTCATGTCCGCCATTCTACGCCTGTACTGGAAGCTCTGTGGAAAGAGTTGGGACTGAGCAACAAGAAGCACACCACCGATGATATGCTGTTTACTGTGGAAACCGTTTCCTGCCTGGGTGCCTGCGGTCTGGCGCCCACCATGATGGTCAATGAGCAGGTCTATCCCGCCATGACCCCGGAAAAGGCTCTGGAAGTGATCGCGGAATTGAGAGGTAAAGGCTAATGATTCATAATAAAGAGGAACTCTTACAGGCCAGATCCGCTGCCGAAGCGCAGCTGAAGGCCTATGATTGCCGCATTCTGGTTTGTTCCGGCACTGGCTGTATCGCCACCGGCTCCAACCATATCCATGCGCTGTTTGAGAAGCTGGTAAAAGAGACCCCCGGCGTGGAGCTGGTATTTGCTCCCTGTGGCGGCAACCATGAGACCCCGGCTGTGGGCGTTAAGAAAACCGGCTGCCAGGGCTTCTGTGAGCTGGGCCCCCTGGTCAGAATTCAGAAGGGCGACCAGGTTATTCAGTATGTAAAGGTGCAGCCTGAAGATTGTGAAGACATCGTGGAAAAGACCGTTCTGGGCAATGAGATCCTGGAGCGGCTGCTGTATAAGAAGAATGAAACGGCCTATGTTTCCCCTGATGAGATCCCCTTCATCGCCAAGCAGACCCGGATCGTTTTGGAAAACTGCGGCAAGTTTGACGCGGAATCTCTGGATGAGTACATCGCTGCCGGCGGCTTCAAGGCCCTGGAAAAGGCCATTAACGAGCTGGGCCGTGACGGCGTTATTGACGAGATCGATGCTTCCGGCCTCCGTGGCCGTGGCGGTGGCGGCTTCCCTGCCGGTAAGAAGTGGAAGCAGGTAGCCCGTCAGAAGGAAACCGAGCGCTATGTGGTCTGCAACGGCGACGAAGGCGACCCCGGCGCCGTTATGGACGGCACCGTTATGGAAGGCGATCCCTTCAAGCTGATCGAAGGTATGATGATCGCGGGCTTCGCCGTGAAGGCTGACCACGGTTACATCTATGTCCGCGCTGAGTATCCCATGTCCGTTGCCAGACTCCGCAATGCCATTGCGCTGCTGGAAGAGCGTGGCCTGCTGGGTGACAACATTTTGGGCACCGATTTCAATTTCCATCTGCATATCAACAAGGGCGCCGGCGCGTTCGTTTGCGGCGAAGGCTCCGCGCTGACCGCTTCCATCGAAGGCAACCGCGGTATGCCCAGAACCAAGCCCCCCAGAACCGTTGAAAAGGGTCTGTGGGAGAAGCCCACAGTTCTGAACAATGTAGAAACCTACGCCAATGTGCCTAAGATCATTCTCGAAGGCGCGGATTGGTTCAAGTCCATCGGCACCCCCGGCAGCCCCGGCTGCAAGACCTTCTCCCTGACCGGCGCCAACGAAAACACCGGCCTGATTGAAGTTCCCATGGGTTCCACCCTCCGTCAGATCATTTTCGACATTGGCGGCGGCCTGAAAAACGGCGCCCAGTTCAAGGCTGTGCAGATCGGCGGCCCCTCCGGCGGCTGTCTGACAGAAAAGCATCTGGATGAGCCTCTGGACTTTGACTCTGTCAAGAAATTCAATGCCATCGTCGGTTCCGGCGGCATGGTGGTTATGGGCCAGGACACCTGTATGGTGGAAGTTGCCCGTTTCTTCATGAGCTTTACCCAGCGGGAATCCTGCGGCAAGTGTACCCCCTGCCGGGAAGGCACCAAGCGTATGCTGGAGATCCTGGAGCGGATCGTAAACGGCCAGGGCAAGCTGGAAGACCTGGATACCCTGGAAGAACTGGCAAAGATGATCCAAACCATGGCCCTGTGCGGCCTGGGCAAGTCCGCGCCCCTGCCGGTGCTGTCTACGCTGGCTACCTTCCGGGATGAGTACATCGAGCACATCGTGGACAAAAAGTGCCGCGCCAAGACCTGTACCGCGCTGCGCCGCTATGTGATCAATCCCGCGTTCTGTAAGGGCTGCAGCAAGTGCGCCCGTAACTGCCCCGTCAACGCCATTTCCGGTGTTGTCAAGCAGCCCTATACCATTGATGCCGACAAGTGCATCAAGTGCGGTGCCTGTAAGGATAACTGCGCCTTTGATGCCATCTATATTGAAGCATAAGGAGGGGAGAAACAATGGGTACTATTACGATTAACGGTAAAAAGGTTGAATTTACCAATGAGAAAAATCTGCTGACCATTATCCGCAAGGCCGGTATTGAAGTCCCCACTCTGTGCTACCAGCCGGAGCTTAGCATTTTCGGCGCCTGCCGGCTGTGTACTGTGGAGGATGACCGCGGTCGCTGCTTCGCCTCCTGCTCCGAAGAACCCCGGGACGGCATGGTGATCTACACCCACACGGAAAAGCTGCGTAAGCACCGCAAGCTGATCATCGAGTTGCTGCTGGCCGCCCATTGCCGCGACTGCACCACCTGCGACAAGCATGGCAAGTGTACGCTGCAGAAACTGGCCTATCAGCATGGCATCAACAATGTCCGTTTCGAAAATCACCGGGAAGAAATGCCGGTAGACTTCTCCTCTCCCTCCATCGTTCGGGATCCCAACAAGTGCATCCTTTGCGGCAACTGTGTCCGTGTTTGCAATGAGATCCAGGGCGTGGGCGTGCTGGGCTTTGCCCATCGCGGCACCGATGCTACCGTCGTTCCTGCCTTCAACCGGGAGCTGGCCAGCACAAACTGCGTTTCCTGCGGCCAGTGCCGTGTGGTTTGCCCCACCGGCGCGCTGACCATCCGTCACAATATGACCGAGGTTTGGCAGGCTCTGGGCGACAAGAACACCCGCGTGGTAGCCCAGATCGCGCCCGCTGTCCGCGTGGCGGTTGGCGAAGCCTTCGGCCTGCCCAAGGGCGAAAGCTCCATGGGCAAGATCGTGGCCGCGCTGCATCGCATGGGCTTCGACGAAGTCTTCGACACCACCTATACCGCTGACCTGACCATTATGGAAGAGTCCGCCGAGTTCCTGGATCGTGTGGGTAAGGGCGAAAAGCTGCCGCTTTTGACTTCCTGCTGCCCTGCCTGGGTCAAGTTCGTGGAAAATGAATATCCTGAATTTAAGGCGAATATTTCCACTTGCCGCTCTCCTCAGCAGATGTTCTCCGCCATTTTGAAGGACTACTACCGGGATGAAGCGCACTCCGGCGGCAAGAAGACCTTCGTGGTTTCCATTATGCCCTGCACCGCCAAGAAGATGGAAGCCCAGCGTCCCGATGCCCACACCCATGGCGTAAAGGACACCGATATCGTACTGACCACTTCGGAATTGATCCGCATGATCGACGCGGCGGGTATCAGCTTCGAGGATATGCCCAGTGAGGCCTGCGATATGCCCTTTGGCATCGGCTCCGGCGGCGGTGTGATCTTTGGCGCCACCGGTGGTGTTACCGAGGCTGTGCTGCGCCGTCTGGTGGAGGGCCATGATGCCGCTACGCTGAACGCCATTGCTGAGTGCGGCGTCCGCGGTGACCAGGGCATTAAGGAATTCGTCATTCCTTACAACGGCATCGATGTGAAGATCTGTGTCACCTCCGGCCTTGCAAACGCCCGAGAGGTGCTGGAAGCTGTCAAGTCCGGTGAAAAGGAATACCATTTCATCGAAGTCATGGCCTGCCCCGGCGGCTGTGTCATGGGCGGCGGCCAGCCCACCGATGGCACCAAGGTGGCCCGCAGCGCGGCCAGAACCAAGGGCCTGTACGCTGCTGACGGCGATATGGCCATCAAGAAGTCCAACGAGAATCCTTTGATGGATGTGTTCTACAACGGCTACTTCAAGGGCAAGGCCCACGAACTGCTGCACAATCATCACGAATAATTACAAAAATCTGCCTGACATTAAGGAATTTTCCTGCGTGAAAGGCGCGACGAATACGCATTTCCCTTTGTAAGATAGGGGTAGTATTGCCGCGCCGTTTTCACGGCGCGGCATTTTTATGGAGGTATAAAATGGAAACAAGAATCGCGGTGATGAGCATCATCGTGGAAAACCCGGAATCGGTGGAGCGGCTCAATGCTTTGCTACACGAGTATGGGGAATTTATCATCGGTCGTATGGGCATTCCCTATCGCAAGCGGAAGGTGAGCATCATCTCCATCGCCCTGGACGCGCCCCAGGATACCATCTCTGCCCTGGCCGGCAAGGTGGGCGCATTGCAGGGCGTCAGCGCGAAAACCGCCTTCTCCGGCGCAATTTACAAAGATTGAGGTATGGATATGAATAAAAAAATTCGTTGGATCGCAGAAACTGCCATTATGCTGGCGCTTTTGGTCACATTACAGGCCTTGACTAAGGGCTTTGGTCAGTTGGTCACCGGCTCTTGCGTTAACGCTGTGTTGGCGGTCACCGTGTTGGTGGCGGGCCTCAGCAGCGGCCTGACCGTGGCGCTGATTTCCCCCGTGCTGGCCTATTTGCTGGGCATCGCGCCCCAAATCCTGACGGTGCCTGCCATTATGGTTGGCAACAGCGTGTATGTTTTGCTGCTGTATTTCCTTGCCGGCAAGGACAGCAAGCAGATCGTTCGTCAGGTCATCGCCTGGTTGGTGGCTGCGGCGGCCAAGTTTGCCGTGTTGTACGCCATCGTGGTGTGGCTGATCTGCGGCGTATTCTCCGAGGGCCTGCTGGCCTCCGGCGCGCTGAAAGCCCCTATGCTGAAGGCGCTGCCTGCCACCTTCTCCTGGCCTCAGCTGTTCACCGCCCTCATTGGCGGCGCTGTGGCGCTGCTGATCGTGCCTGTGTTGCGTAAGGCGCTTCGTAAATAACCCGCTGCCGCGTCTGTGTTTTTTGGGGTAACGCAGGCGCGGCGCTTATTTTTGCGTTGATCAAAACACCTGGAATGGGTAGCCTTCCAAAACTTGACAAAGCCGTTTTTTGGGATTAAAATGTAGAGAAGGTCGCAGCAGACGGTTGCCGCAGGGGCGTATTGCCACGCCGTCAGGCGGATTCGTGTCATCGTTGCGAATACACCTGTTCGCGAACGCGAATAGGCATCCATTCTTACAAGAGTTCGCGATTGCGAACAGAGGTGTTATGAATTACATCACGGTGAAAGAAGCTGCCGAAAAATGGGGTGTCACGGCCAGGCGCGTGCAAACTCTCTGCAGCCAAAACAGAATTGAAGGGGCGGTGCGTTTCGGCAACCGCTTGATGATTCCCCAGGATGCCCAATATCCGGTATCCGCAAAGAACAAAGCGGATGGGGAAGAGGAGCAGGAGCAGGCACCATTGCCCATGCCCCGGCAAACGCCGTTTTTGTATATGACCGACCTGTACAGCGTTCCGGGCACAGCGGACAGCTGTGTGGAGGCGCTGGCGGATAACCACGAGGCCCAGGTTTTGCTGGAAGCGGAGATCGCTTATTCCCGGGGGCAGATCGACAAGGTGTACGACAGCGCTTCTTACTTGTTGAACAGGCATTCCGGTTTTTATGCCATGCTGTCGGCCGGTATGCTGCTGGCGCTGTGCGCTATTTGGCACGGGGATCTGCAGATGTGGCGCAGAGCCAAACAGCACATTGCCCATGCCACCGCGAAAAATGATACGGACCGGGATATTATGCTGATGAGCATTACCGCGGTGGATAGTATGCTATATGATGTGGCAGCCTTCCCGGAATGGTTTAAAATAGGCTGTTTTGAGCCGTTACATAAGGATTCTTTACCTGCGGCTAAGGTATATTACGCCAAATATCTCTATGCGGCTGCCTATGCTCTGGCTACCAGGCAGATAGAATTGCAGGGCATCAAGGGCCTTACGCTGATGGGAATGCTGCCCAATACCATTGAACCCATGATCTCCCAGGCTGTGGCGGACAACTCCATTATGGCGGAGGCTTACCTGCGGATGATCTGCGCCACCATCTACCACAACAGCGGCAATCAAGCCCAGGCGATTCGGCATATGGATAAGGCGATTGCCTTGATGCTGCCGGATAAAATGTATGGCTTCCTGGCGGAATATTGCCGGGTTTTGGGTCCACTTCTGGAACAGCGGTTGACTTTGGTGGACCCGCAGGCCTGGCAGACTGTGAAAGCGCTGTATAAAGTTTACAATGCAGGTTGGTCCAAGCTCAGCGGAAGTGTGCTCGGAAAAACCATTATTACAACATTGTCGCCCCGGGAACGGGAGGTGGCGAAGCTGGCGGCCTTCGGCTTACAGAACAGCGAGATCGCGGAGAAAATGCATATGTCCCTGTCCAGTGTAAAACAGGCGATACGGATCGTATCTGAGAAAACCGGCGTGGGCAGAGATGAATTCGCGGCCTATCTGTAAACTGCAATATATCCCGGAACGGTTCTCCGGGATATATTCCCGCAGAACAGGCGCCCGTAAAAAAAGTCCCCAAAAACCGTTTCACGGTGATACTAACAAAACAGATAATCTGCTATACTTTTGGTAAACCAATCGTATGGCAGATTTTTTTATCTGGCTGTAGAAAGGAGCCATTATGCTGAATCGGATTTTCTTACAGGATTCACCACCGCCCCCGGTGCCTCAGGAAGGAGAACTCTACAAGATCCTTCATATACATGACCATAAATTTGAATTATTGTATGGATACTACGAGGCCTGCGAGAGAGAGAATCCAGCCGTTGATCCTATGCCCATCTACCCGGACTTTCTGAAGGAACCCAGGTTTACTGGGGAGGGGCATCCTTTCGTCACCAAGATGCAGGATATTTGCGAGCACTATTGCGGCAAGGTGTCCTGCTTCTCCGAGTGCGCGGATTGCGGTTTTTACAACCATGGCGAAGACTTGATCGGAATTTGCGTCTGCCCCCAAAAGCATCGGTCCTATGGAGGAAATGCCAATGAAAACGAATAATCTGCGCTGCAGCGGATACTATGAATCCCCAGTAGAAAAGCAACATATTAAGGAGGAACGCCCCATGAGGAAAAGAACACCGTTATTCAATCGAGTCGTCAGCTTTTTGATTTGCCTGGCGCTGCTGATCTCTTATTTGCCGATGATAGCCCGTGAGGTCTCCGCGGCGGATAAGGTAACCGGCTCTGCTGATATCGTTGCCGATGCCGGCACGGCCCATACCTGGGAAACCATGATGGGCACCGCCGCTGACGGCAACCGCTATGCCGGCCGCCTATGGGCGGATAAATCCGTATACACCAATGGTCAGACCGCGCTGCTCAACACCAGCGGCGCTGCCGGCTCCACCTTCGAGGTGAACCTGGAAGAGGATGAAGCGTTCCAGATCATTTTCTCTACGCTGGGCTCATCCATGACCACGACCACCACCAACAGCTACGTCGGCCCTATGGACGTGGTGCTGGTGCTGGACTCCTCCGGCTCTATGAGAAGCGAAGACCAGGGCAAGACCCGTCTGGAGTGGACCATTGACGCAGCCAACGAACTGCTGAAGAATCTGCTGGAGATTCCCAATGTCCGCATTGGTTTGGTCAGCTATAATGAGGACTCCGAAGTGATCCTGCCTTTGGCACAGTATACCAATGGCATTACCCTGTCTGTCAACTCCTATACCAATTCCAACGGTGGCGGTGTGATCACTGCCAAGGATAACAACGGTACGGTACTGGGAAATGACAGCGGTTATCAGTCCGGCACCAACCTCCAGGCCGGTATCGACAGCGGTTTCCGTATGCTCAGTAACGCCACCGATGTGACCGGCCGTGTGCCGGTAGCCATCGTGATGACCGACGGCGCCGCCAACCATGCGGTGCGCAGCAACTGGTATGATGTTCCCAACGGCACCGTTGCCGACGACAATGATGCCGCTGTGGTGCTGGGTACTATGCTGAACGCCGCTTTCGGCAAGGCCTCTGTTACCAATCACTATGGTAAGGCGCCTATGGTTTACAGCATCGGCGCCAACTTGGATAGCCGTTTGGCCAGAGCGCTGATGGATCCCGCGCAGCACTTTAACAGCGCTAATGGCAACAGTAATGTTCAGGCGGCCTATAGTGATTATCTGGACTGGGCCAACGGCGAGACCATTACTATGGGCAACGGCAACAGAAGATGGACGTTTGACCATGGCTATTCCGGTGTTAGCAGACAGCAGATCATTGATAACATCAACTATGTGGATACCTACTATGATGTAGACAGCTCCAATCTGAGCATTACCTTCACTCAGATCTACGAAGAACTGTCTTCCGGCGTGTTCAACCCCATTTCCAGCTCCCAGACTACCACCGGCGGAACCGGCGTGGAGAACACTCCCTTGATTTTTGCGGACCACATTGGTCAGCACATGGAAATCAAGCGCATTCAGTCTGTCACCCTGTTCGGCGCTTCCTTCCAGGTGATCCACAATGCCGACGGCAGCTACACCGTAGCCGAATCCACCGGCGTGAACCCCACCACCAATGAAGCTTACAACACCGCGGAGGATATCCGCATCTCCGTGACCGAAAATGCGGACGGCACCCAGACCCTGCGCATTGAGATCGACCAGGAGATCCTGCCCATCATTCTGGAGCAGGTAGTGGATAACACCGTTAGCGGCACTTCCTCTGCCACCATCGCGGAGCTGACCTACAATCCTCTGCGTGTGTTCTATACCGTCGGTTTGGACTCCGATATTTTCCTGCCCACCGGCGAGATCGACGTTTCCAAGATCGATGACAGCTACGCTTACATTGATGATGCCACCGGCCAGATCACCTTCTACAGCAACAGATTCGGTTCTGTCAATAAGATCAATGCTGATGGCGATCCCTATGTGGAGCGCTATGATTCCCACATCGGCTTCAAGCCCTCTAATGCCAACCGGTATTACTACCACCAGAGCAATGTGGATATTTATACCAGCGTTACCGCTACAAACGGCACTCCCATTTCCTGGGATGCCAGCGAGTACGGCGTGCAGGATATGCCCGGCGCTTATAACTGTGTCCAGATGACCTATAACGATTATCTGGCCATGGAGGACAGCAATCCCACTGTTTACACCAAGGTTACTTACTATCACCCCACCGCCGATACCACCGATGCGGCCAATGCGGCGGAGGAAGTGACCTACATTGTATACACCGAGTGGCAGTATCTGAAGGAATCCGTAGCCTTCTACGACAGCAACGCGGGCGTGTACATCAACTGCACTGCCAATGGCTATACCACCGACAGCGTGGGTTACGCAATGGGAGACCAGGTGGATGCCACCATCGCGGCTTACCGCGCTGACAACCCCAACGCCGACATCAAGGTAGTTCTGGGCGTGGGCTCTCTGCGTACCAGCCGGCTGCACAACATGACGGTTGCTAAGACCGAAAATGTCACCGGCACTTCTGCGCTGCGCTATGCTCCCGAGTATACTTATGAAACCGCGGCGGATCACAGCGGCAATGATGTGGTCGTTTGGTTGGGCAACAACGGCGCCCTGACCACCACCATCGCCACCGGTATTGCCCTGACCAAGAGCGTTACCGAAGCTATCGGTGATCCGGACGATACCTACGCTGTGACCGTTACCATCCCCGAAGGCGTCACCGCTACGCCTGTGGTGAAGGATGAAAACGGCCAGGATGTGACCGCGGCCATCTCCACCTACGCAAACCGGGTTCTGACTGTGAATCTGAAGGCCGGTCAGACCGTGTATATCAGCGGCATTCCTGTGGGTACGGAATGTGTTATCGGCGAAGTGATCCAGGGAGATTACTACATTGAATCCCAGACCAACACCGTCACCATTCCTACCCTGAGCCAGGTGCTGGCCGGTACTGCCCAGTATGTTCCCGCGAATGTGACCAATGCTCCTTACAAGTATGGTAATCTGCACATCACCAAAGAAATGAACAGCGACCATGCCATTCCTGCCGGCGTGCTGGCCCAGGAATTCGCGCTGAAGGTCCATGTTGGCGTCGAATTGGCGGGCCAGAGCTTTACGGTAAAGCTGGGCAATCTGGATAATCCTTCCACCGAAACGGAAACCACCGCTACTGTGGATGCCGAAGGCAACCTGAATTTGACCATCCATGCCCGCCAGACCATTGATATCCTGGATCTGCCCGAGGGTATCCAGGTTGTCATCACCGAGGAACTGACTGACCAGCAGCAGAAGATTTTTGCTGTATCCTACCGCACCCGCAACCACACCGGCGAGGACGCCGACAATGATAATATCGTTACCATTCCCGCAGGCGCCAGCGTCACCGCGGTGGTCACCAACCAGTATACCCCCCAGGCCACCACCGTGGATCTGGATATTGTCGGCACCAAGCATTTCGTGGCGGAAGATAACGCCATTCTGACCGGCGGCAGCTTCACCTTCCTGGTGCAGCGCTGGGATGGCTCCGCTTGGGTGGATATGACTTCCGCGCAGACGGTATATGCCGCAG
Source organism: Faecousia sp. (assembly GCA_045595225.1). GTDB lineage: Bacteria > Bacillota > Clostridia > Oscillospirales > Oscillospiraceae > Faecousia. The sequence goes on along the minus strand of JAZOAD010000068.1, from coordinate 2,981 downwards.
GTGAGAACGGCGCAAAGACCTTCCTCATTGAGGATGTGCTGCAGGGCATCACCTACACCCAGACCGGTACTTGGTCTTACCAGGTGCTGGAAGTGAAGGGCACTCTGGAAAACCTGACCTATGACCGCACCCTGTACACCTTCACCGTGACTGTCACCGACAATGACGGCGCGCTGGTGGCTACGGTCACAGATGTGAATAATACCGAGATCACCGACGGCTCCTACGAAGTTTCTTTCACCAATACCTATCACACCGCACCCGTCAGCATTGATGTATTTAAGGATGTGGTAAACAACTCCGGCGATGACACCGTTTCCAAGGCAGGCTTCGCCTTCACCGCGGTGCAGACCGATGTCCAGTGGACGCCTCTGGCAGACGGCGCGATCCTGACGGTTTACTCCGATGCCGCCGGTGAGGCCCGCTTCACCGCCACCTACACCCAGGCCGGCACCTACTACTACCTGGTTTCTGAGGTTCACGGCGCCGCGCCCGGCTGGACTTATTCCAATGCCCAGTACCGCGTTACTGTGACCGTTACGGAAGATAACGGCAACCTAACCTCCACCATGACCATCGAGGCTGTGGCGGATACCACCGCCGGCGGCGAGCAGGCCAGCGTTACCGGCAACAGCGGCAGCATCTCCTTCGTCAACACTTATGATCCTGCCGATGCTACCTTGAATCTGGACGGCAAGGTTCTCAAGAATCTGACCGGCAAGACCCTCACCGCCGACCAGTTTACCTTCTATGTCTGTGAGAACGGCACTGTTGCCGCGGTTCGTGGCGGCAATCTGGAATCTGTTGTGCTGATCGGCACCAACGACCTGGATGGCAATGTCACCTTCGTGGACTTTGCGGGCGAGCTGGTGTTTGACAAGGCCGGCAAGTATGAATTCGACATTGTGGAAATGATCCCCGAGGGCGCCGTATATGACGATGTGACCGGCAAGTACTTCCTCAACGGCATGTCCTACGATGCAACCATCTACGACCTGGTGGTGGAAGTCACCAATAACAGCGCCACCGGCCAGCTGGAAGCAGTCTTCTACTTTGAAGACTCCACGGTGGATACGGTCACTTTCTACAATGTGTACACCGTGACCCCCACTACCTACACCTTCCAGGGCACCAAGCTTCTGACCGGCCGCGCCATGTCCGCCGGCGAGTTCACCTTCGTGCTGTACGAAGGCGGCGTGGAGCTGGAAAGAGTGACCAACAAGGCAGACGGCACCTTCTCCTTCACCACCATTACCTACACCAGCGCCGGCACCTACACCTACACCATCTGTGAAGAGGGTGGCAGCGCGCCCGGCGTGACCTACACCGGCGCCAGTAACCCCATTACCATTACCGTTACCGTTTCCGATACCAACGGCATTCTCAGCGCTGTGGCGGATGTAGCCAATGCGGACATTCAGTTTGAGAATACCTACACCGCTGAGGCTGCGGAGGTTACCTTCGACGGCATCAAGACCCTGGTAGGCGCTACGCTGGTGGACAATACCTTCAGCTTTAAGCTCTATCAGACGGACAGCAGCTTCCAGCTGAAGGAAGAAAATCTGATCCAGACCGTTACCAATATCAGCGGTCGGTACAGCTTCGATACCCTGGAGTTTGATACCACCGGCACCTACTTCTACGCCATCGTGGAAGACGCTACCGTCAATCCCCAGGCGGAAGTGGTCTATGACGGAACGGTGCATATGTTCCGGGTACAGGTTTCCGATGTGGGCGATGGCCAGCTGAAGGTGGAAGTACAGAATCTGAACACCGGCATTACCACCCTGGCTGCCGCTTCCGTGAATGTTTCCACAAGCTTTACCAACGCCACCTTCGACGAAGTCACCGAAAAGGAAGTGTACCTGGAAGGCTCCCAGGAAACCCATATTGATGGCCAGAAGGTCAACGCGGGCGATATCCTGGTGTACCACATCACCTACACCAACTACACCGGTGAGGATGTGACTGTGGATATCATGGACACCATCCCCCAATATACCTCCTATGTGGAAGGCTCTGCTTCCCATGGCGGTTCCTATGCCGGTACCCATGTGCTGTGGGTACTGAATGTGGCCCGGGGCGAAAGCGTTACCGTCACCTTCCAGGTGAAGGTGGACGAATCCAACGCGGTGGTCCACAATACCGCGGTGGTGCGTGACGGTATCAACACCTACAGCACCAATCAGGTTACTAACCACACCTATGATGATGTGGCCCAGAAGGATGTTTTCAGCGCCGATGACACCACTGCCAGCATCAATGGCCAGCAGGTGGCCCTGGGAGATATCCTGCACTACACCATCAGCTTCACCAATACTACCGCCAAGAGCGTATCTGTGACCATCACCGACGCCATTCCCGCCAATACGGTCTATGTGGAAAATTCCGCTACGCTGAACGGCGTTTACGCCGACGGCGTGCTGACCTGGAACATCACCGATGTGCCCGCCTGGTCCACAGTAACCGTGTCCTTCCAGGTGAAGGTTACCGCCACCGAGCACGTGGTCATCCAAAACCAGGCAAATGTGGCGGAAGGCGAGAATCACTACACCACCAAAATCGTCACCAATGAGCACATTCCCGAAACCACCGGCTTCACCGTGGAAAAGCTTTGGAACGATGCCAATAACCAGGACGGCAAGCGTCCTACCGCTATCACCGTCAATATCTACGGCAACGATAAGCTGGTGACCTCTGTGGAACTGACCGCCGCCAATGGCTGGACCCACACTTTGACCGGCCTTGACAAGTATGAAAACGGTTCTGAGATCGTCTACACCGTGGAAGAGGTGGCGGTTGCCGGCTACACCGGCGTTGTGACCGGCTCTCTGGCAGAAGGCTTCACCATCACCAACACCCACGAAGTGGAAAAGACCACTGTTACTGTCGATAAGCTGTGGGACGACAATGACAACCAGGACGGCAAGCGGCCGACCTCCATCATTGTGCACCTGCTGGCCAACGGCGAGCACACCGGC
>JAZOAD010000067.1:0-2308 GCA_045595225.1 Faecousia sp. | reverse complement strand
CAGGGTGACCTTGACGGTATTGGCCAGCTGGTCGATGCCGGACAGCAGCTTCTTGCGGGCGTCCTCGCCGTGAACGATCATTTTAGACATATGGGGTTCCTCCTATCAGTCGATGACGACAGCCAAAATGTCGTCCTGCTTTACGAATTTGTAGTCCACGCCGTCCAGCTTCACATCGGTGCCGGTAAACTGATTGACGACCACCTTGTCGCCGGGCTTGACGGTCACTTCCACATCCTTGGTGCCGGGGCCTGCGGAAACCACGTCGTAGATGGCGGACTTCTCTTTGTTGGAAGTAGCCAGGATGATGCCGGAGGAGGTGGTCTCCTCAGCTTCGCTTGCTTTGAGCAGAATGTTGTCTGCCATGGGTCTTAACTTCATGATGTTTGCCTCCAAAATCGGTTATTCAGACGGCAGCAGGAGCTGCCTTTGTTTATTTGTTTGTTTAGCACTCTTTGCTTTCGAGTGCTAACGAGCATATGATAACCCACTGCCCGTGAAAATGCAAGAACATTTTGCGGATTTTTTATGAAATATTTGTAAAATTACAGTTTCGCTTGTAGGGGCGGACCTTGTGGTCTCCCAATATAGCCTTCATCCCTGTACATAGAAACGATCCAGCTGCCATTTCAGCGGGTTTTCGTCAATATATCTCCAGGTTTCCAAATAATCACGCTCGTTGCGGATTACATGGTCATAAAAGGACCTTTGCCACAGCTTACCCTCGAAAGGTGTTGCCTCCCCCGCTTTCACAAGTCGGGTATACGCAACTGTGGAAGCACTTTTAAACGCACGCATGATATCCATGAGTGTAGGGGCGGACCTTGTGTCCGCCCGGTCAATCATGATAATTCCATGAAAATGATTCGGCATGACCACATATTAGGGACTGCTCACTCCCGGAAACGATGCCAGGGTTTTCTCAAACTCCTCTGCGACTGTGCGGGCGGACACAAGGTCCGCCCCTACATCGCCGAACAGGTTCTTTCGTTTATGGGTACAGACAGTTACAAAATAAGCACCATTTTGGCCGTAATCATATTCCTGCAAGCGGATTATTTTTCGGTTGTGCATATACATTCTTCCTTTTTTCAGGGCGGACACAAGGTCCGCCCCTACATGGACTTACCAAAAAATTCAGCAGAGTTTTGCGCCGGCGGGAATGGCATCGTCCACCATCAGCAGGTGCAGCTTCTCTTCCCCGTTTTCCGTGTGGACGGCGGAGATCAGCATGCCGCAGGACTCTCTGCCCATCATCTTCCGGGGAGGCAGGTTGGTGATGGCTACCAGGGTCTTGCCGATCAGCTCCTCGGGCTTGTAGTACTTGGCGATGCCGGAGAGGATCTGGCGATCAGCACCGGAGCCGTCGTCCAGGGTGAACTGCAGCAGCTTATCAGACTTCTTCACATTCTGGCAGTCCTTGACCTTCACAGCACGGAAATCGGACTTGCAGAAGGTATCAAAATCCACCTTTTCATCGGTGTAGGGCTCGATCTCGATGGGAGACTTGGGCTTACTGAGCTCTTCCAGGGCAGCCAGCTCCTTCTCCATGTCGATACGGGGGAACAGCGGGGCGGTGACGGTGGTATTCCAGGCGCAGTCATTGCAGGCGCAGAAGCTGAGGCTCTCCCAGGTGCGCTTCCCGGCGGCCACATTCAGCTGATTCAGAATGGCTTCGGAGGTGGCGGGCATCATGGGGCTGACCAGGATGGCAGCCAGGCGGATGCTCTCGCACAGATTCTTCAGCACCTTCAGCAGTCTCGGCTTGGTCTGCTCGCTCTTGGCCAGGATCCAGGGGGTAGTCTCGTCGATATACTTGTTGGCACGGTCCAGCAGGCGGAACACCTCGTTCAGCGCCACGGAGAACTGGAACTTTTCCATCTGGGTCTCGTAGTTGGCAACGACCTCGTCGGCCAGGGCCTTCAGCTCGGTGTCCAGCGGGGCGTCTTCGCCGCCGGCGGTCAGGTTGCCGTCAAAATACTTCTGGCTCATGGCAGTGGTGCGGGAGACCAGGTTGCCCAAAGTGTTGGCAAGGTCCGTGTTGATGGTGGAGATCAGCAGCTCGTTGGTGAAGTTGCCATCACTGCCGAAGGGGAAGGTCCGCAGCAGGAAGAACCGCAGAGCGTCCACGCCGAAGCGCTCGCTGAGCAGGTAGGGGTCGACCACATTGCCACGGGATTTACTCATCTTCTCGCCGTTGAAGTTCAGCCAGCCGTGGCCGTAGACCTTCTTGGGCAGGGGCAGCTCCAGGCTCATGAGCATGGCGGGCCAGATGATGGAATGGAAGCGGACGATCTCCTTGCCCACG
>JAZOAD010000066.1:0-5062 GCA_045595225.1 Faecousia sp. | reverse complement strand
TTTTCCGCCAGCCCCTGCATAGCGTAGAAGCCGCTGAGGATCTTGCGGTTGTTGACCCGGATCTGGAACCGATTCAGGCCGAAGCCACGGAATACTTTATAAATAATGGCAGGAATTTCCGCCTCGTTGAGGATATCCAGCTTGCCGTCGCCAATGATGTCGATGTCGGCCTGGTAGAATTCCCGGAAGCGGCCCCGCTGGGCACGCTCGCCGCGGTAGACCTTGGAGATCTGATAGCGGCGGAAGGGAAATGCCAGCTCGCCCGCGTGGAGCGCCACATATTTTGCCAGAGGCACCGTCAAATCGAAACGCAGCGCCAGATCGCTGTCGCCCTTCTGAAAGCGGTAGATCTGCTTTTCCGTATCGCCGCCGCCTTTGGCAAGCAAAATCTGGGCATCCTCAATGGCCGGGGTATCCAGGGCGGCGAAGCCGTAGGAAGCGTAGGTTTTGCGGAGGATCTCCATCATCCGCTCCAGCTGCGCCTGCTTGCCGGGCAGCAGCTCCATAAAACCGGAGAGTGTCCGGGGCTTGATAATAGACATAGTGGTAATCCTTTCGTTTCTGCAAATGCAAAATTACAAATTAAAAATGCAAAATGAAGATAATTTGTAATTTATAATTAGTATCTCGGTTTGCTGCGCAGCATTTCACGCCAATCCAGATCGCCCCGCTGCAGGCCCATGATCAGCATTTCTGCGGAGGCCAGATTGGTGGCTACGGGCACATTCTGCTTGTCACAATGGCGGATGGTTTCCACCATCTGGCTGTCATCCCAGGCGTCGGTGGTGTTGGGATCGGTGAACAGCAGCACCAGGTCGATCTCGTTATAGGCGATGCGGGCATTGATCTGCTGATGGCCGCCCTGCTTATGGGAAAGCAGCAGGGTAATGGGCAGGCCCGTATGATCGGCGATGAGTCGGCCTGTGGTGGCGGTGGCGAACAGATTATGCTTGCTCAGTACGCTCTTATAGGCGGTGCAAAACTGCACCATCAGCTCTTTTTTCTTATCATGTGCTAAAAATGCAATATTCATAATTGTTCGCTCCTTCATATAAACTTTTTCACAGGGATCCTGACAGGCAGGCCCTGAATTCTTTGGGCAATACGGTCCAGCGCGGCGGCTGCGTCGGATTTTTTGGCGTAGGAAAGCAGGGGCTTTCCAAAGGCGGCGGCGAAGGGAATGTTGGGGTCCTCCGGCAAAATGCCCAGCAGCGGCAGGCCGGTTTGATCCATAACATCGTCCACCGTCAGGCCCATCCCGGCCACCATGACCGGCTGGATGCGGTTGACCGCCAGGCGGGCCTGGGTTTTACCCATCAGCTCCAGCGCCTGGCCTACGCGGCCGGCGGCGCGAATGGATGCCGGGTCGGGACAAGCCACCACCACGCAGCGATCCCCGTTTTCCGCCGCCATACGGAAGCCGGCGCCAAGGCCGGAGGCCACATCCAGGAAAATGTAGGCAAATTCCTGCCGGGCAAGGCGGAACATTTCCGTGAAAGCCGCCGGGTCGATTTGGTCCGGCTGGCAATTGACAGGGGCGGTCAAAAAAGACAGGCGCGCCTGGGAAGGATGGACAGCGGCCCGGGACAGAGGATAACCGCCCTCGGACACCTCCCGGAAGGACAACGCGCCGCAATCGGCCAGCCCTAAGGAAATATCCAAATTTCCCAGGCCCACATCACAGTCGACGCACAGGACCTTTTCCCCGCGGGCTGCCAAAGCCAGGGCAACACCGGCGCAAAGGGATGTTTTTCCCGTGCCGCCTTTTCCGGAAACAAACGCGATCACTTCACCCATGGACCACACACCTCCCCAATTTAATTTCAACCCCATTATAATGGAATATTTCACAAAAATCAATAGGAAATATGGGCTTTTTAGGCGACAAATTATCAAAATACACAAAAACAGTCCGGGCAAGCCATTCGCCTGCCCGGACCGGAACGGAGTTGGAAATACAAATTGTTGTTTACGGGATTATTGCCGCACAAACCCGGTGCTGAGAGTACAGCTCCAGGTTTCGCCGGGAGCCAGGGTGGCGGCGGCCGGTTTTTTCGCCCATTCGATGCCGCCGAATTCGTAGCTGGGCAGGCTGTGCCAGGGCTCGATGCAGATAAACCGGGGCGCGCCGGGCTTGCTCCAGATCAGGGTGTAGGGGAATTCGGAAATATCGCAGACCACCGCCCGGCCCGTATCCTTTTCATACAGACCCAGCGTTTCAGATCGGAGATTGACCATACAATGGCTGTCGCTGTCGAACATACCGGCGGTGACGGGAATGGAAGAAATATTCTCGCCCAGGCTGTAAATTTGGCCGTTGACCAGGCCCTTGGGTGCGGTGCCCAGGCACAGCGGCGACTCCATCTCGGAGAAGCGCAGTTCGTAATCGTCGATGGTATGATTTTTATCAAAAGGAACGGTGAAAGCCGGGTGGTAGCCAATGCCGAAGCGCAAAATCTCCTCACCGGTGTTTTCCACCGTCAGGTTGTGCAGCAGGGTATCGCCCCGCAGGACAAAGGTGGAAATCAAGCGGAATTTGAAAGGGAACACCGCCAGGGTTTCCGGGCTGTCGGTCAGCTCCAGTTGAATTTTCTTTTCGTCATGCGTCAGCAAAGCATGGGTGGCAGTACGGGCGAAGCCATGCTGGGACGGGCTTTCGTAGACCTTGCCGCCTGTTTCCAACTTGCCGTCCTTCAGGCGGCCGCAGTAGGGGAACAAAATGGGGGCATGGTAGCCCCAAACAGCCGGCTCCGCCTGCCAAATATGCTCCACACCGTCGCATTTGCGGACGACGCTTTTCACCTGGGCGCCCCAATCGGTGACGGTGACCTTCAAATATTCATTTTCAATGATGTATTCCATAGGATGTCCTCCTTCAGATTTTCAAATTTTCGTTTGTCGGGCTGTTGCAAATGCTCAGCAACGATGTCATCCCGACCAAGGCGAAGCCGCGTGGAGGCTGCGCCCGCAGGCCCGTGCAAGCGAGCAACCGCCGAAGGCGGCTTTTAGCGAGTCGCTGATCTACGCACTGGATATCTGCGTAGCAAGCCGTAAATACGAAGATCCTTCGACTCCGCTACGCTCCGCTCAGGATGACAACGCAGGCGGTAAACGAAACGCTAAACTGCAATTTGTATTTGCGTGGATGTTCTTTGTCAGTAATGGTCATTATAACACAGCTTCCCCCGGGTAACAATGATTGGAACGCAAGAATTTCGCAGAATTTTGGCCCCGGATTTTGTGACAACACAGGATGTTGTGTTTTTATCCACCCTTAAGCACTAGGCGAAAAAAGTTTCCCGAGGATGTCCTCTTTTGGTTGACAAAGTTCCGGGCGGAGAGGTAAAATAATATTATAAAATCTTAGTTCAAAGGAGGGAACATCATGGACGCTGGTGGCAGTAGCCCCAAAGCAGACGAGCGAAGTAGACGGTCACGGCAGTCCGTGGTGGACTGATCCGCAGCCGGCGTATTCGCTCCATTTTGAAATAAGGAGGAATACCCATGGCAGAACGATTTGAAATCGTGGAAAAAGCCCTGTTAAAAATGCTGGAGGACAAAAAATACGCCACCATGCGGGATATTTTGGTGACCATGAACCCCAGCGACATCGCCGCCATTTTTGACGAATTGGAAGAGCGGCAGATCCCTGTGTTTTTCCGCTTGCTGACCAAGGAACAGGCCGCGGAAACCTTTGTGGAAATGGAGCCGGATGCCCAGGAGCTGCTGATCCGGGGCTTTTCTGACAACGAATTGAAGGAAGTGCTGGATGAACTCTACGCCGACGATGTGGCGGATATCGTAGAAGAAATGCCGGCCAATGTGGTCAAGCGGATACTGAAAACCGCGGACCCGGAAATGCGCAACACCATCAACCAGCTGCTGCGCTACCCGGAATACTCCGCCGGCTCCCTGATGACCACGGAATATGTGTCATTGCGGCCCAGCATGACGGTGGAAGAGGCTATTTTGCGGATCCGCCGTCAGGGCGTGGACAAGGAAACCATTTACACCTGCTATGTCACCGCCCCGGACCGGACGCTGATCGGCCTGGTGACCGTCAAGGACCTGCTGCTGGCAGACGATGACGAAATGAAGATCGAAGATCTGATGCTGACCAATCTGATCTGTGTCACCACCCACACCGACCAGGAAGAAGTTGCCCACATGTTCGGTAAATACAACTTCCTGGCGCTGCCTGTGGTAGACACGGAAAACCGGATGGTGGGTATCGTCACCTTCGACGATGCCATGGATGTTCTGGAAGAAGAAACCACGGAAGATATGGAGATCATGTCCGGTATGCTGCCCTCAGAGAAAAGCTACCTGAAGAGCAATCCGCTGGATCTTTTCAAAAACCGGATCCCCTGGCTGATGTTGCTGATGGTATCCGCCACCTTTACGGGGCTGATCATTACCGGCTTTGAGGACGCTTTGGCATCCGTAGTGGTGCTGACGGCCTTCATTCCCATGCTGATGGGCACGGGCGGTAACTCCGGCAGCCAGTCCTCCGTTACGGTGATCCGTTCGCTGAGCCTGGGCGAGCTGGAATTCCGGGACATTGGCCGGGTGATGCTGAAGGAATTAGGCACCGCGCTGCTGTGCGGCATCGCGTTGGCGGCGGTGTGCTTTGTTAAGATTTATTTGGTGGACACCCTGCTGTTCGGCAATCCGGAGATTACGCTGCGGGTCAACCTGGTGGTTTGCCTGGCCTTGGCGGTGACGGTCGTGATCGCCAAGGTGGTGGGCTGCGCGCTGCCCATGATCGCCAAGGTGCTGCGCGCCGACCCGGCAGTGATGGCAAGTCCCTTCATCACCACCATTGTGGACGCGGTTTCCCTGCTGGTGTACTTCATGTTCGCCAAAATGCTTTTGGGAATATAAAAACCAAGTGCCTGCCACCCGGCAGGCACTTTCTTTGTAAGATAAATTGTTGTTTACGCTGCGAGGATGCGCCGCACCCTTGGCCCCCTCGTTTTGAGGGGGCTGGCAAAAATCGGCGCTTCGGAGCCGATTTTTGACTGGGGGAGTTTCTAAATGTTGGTACAAAACTCCCTCCGTC
>JAZOAD010000065.1:0-2496 GCA_045595225.1 Faecousia sp. | reverse complement strand
TGATACATGAAATGGTCTCCTTAGAGGATTTGCGACGATAAATTGTTGTTTAGCGCCGAAGGCGCGAACCTTCCCCTTGGGGGGAAGGTGGCAAAAATCTTTGATTTTTGACGGATGAGGGGACAAAATGAACCGTTATTTACATAACCTCACCCACCGCAAGCGGTCCCCCCTCCCCAAAGGGGAGGGTTATAAACAACAATTTACCTCAGCAATAAATGGTTACCCATTATTATATATCATTCCATAAAAAATAGCAATGCCTAAAAAACCGGTTGCTATCCGTGGAATTTTGCGGTACAATGTAACTTGAGAGATTATGCAGGAGGAACGACTATGGCTTGGCTTGAAATTTCTGTTTCCACCAAACCCGATACCATCGCCGCCACGGCCGCGGCCTTGACCGCTGCCGGTTTTGCGGACCTGGTTCTGGAGGATCAGGCGGAATTTGAAACTTTTTTGGAAGAAAATCGGGCTTATTGGGACTATATTGACGAAAATCTCCAGGAAAAGCTGCAGGGCCTTTCCTGCATCAAACTGTATTTGGAAGATACTGACGAGGCCGGCATGGCCTGCTTGCGGGAATTGGTGTCCGGGCTGGGTCTGGAGCTGGCGGTTGCCGCCCTGCCGGAAACGGATTGGGAGGAAAGCTGGAAGGAAAATTATCCGCCCCAGCCGGTTGGCGAAAAGCTTGTGGTGCTGCCCTACTGGCTGGCAGATTCGGACACACGGGGCCGCCTGTCGGTGATCCTGGACCCGGGTCTGACTTTTGGCACCGGCGCCCACCCTTCCACCCAAATGGTGCTGGAATGCATGGAAGAAATCGTGAAACCCGGCTTCTCCTGCCTGGACTTGGGCAGTGGCAGCGGTATCCTTTCCATCGCCGCCCTGCGTTTGGGAGCGAAAACCGCCGTGGGTGTGGATATTGATCCCAAAGCCGAAGGCATTGCCCGGGAAAATGCCGCCTACAACGGCATCTTTGCCCCGGAATTTACGGCGCTGACCGGCAATGTGACCGCCGACCGGGGGCTGATGGAGCAGCTTGGCAAAGCCCATTATGATCTGGTGCTGGTAAATATTGTGGCGGATGTGATCATTGGCCTGGCGCCGGTGCTGCCCAATTTCCTGAGCCGGGATAGCGTGGTGATTTGCTCCGGCATTTTGGATTCCCGGCTGACAGAGGTGGTGGCCGCCCTGGAGCGCGCCGGCCTGACCGTGACAGCCCAACGGGCCAAAGAAGATTGGCGCTGCCTCTGCGCCCGGAGGAAATGATATGGCCTTGACCTATAAAACCAGGCAATTTTACCGGCGGCTGTTCCGGGTTTTGCTGACGCTGGCGCTGGTGGCGCTGGTGCTGCTGCTGTGCTGGGTGCTTTGGCTGCGCCGGTTCATCATTTACACCGATGCGGGCGTTCGCCTGGATTTTGGCCTGAGCCAGCAATGGCCCTTGGGTCAGACCGGGCAGGCCACAGAGCCTGGCTCCATGCCGGATATTTATTTTACCCAAACAACTTCTACGCCGCCGCCAACGGTGGACCAGCAGGAGGATCAGTTTGAGGGCTACTATGTGACCCTGGAGTCCCTGCAGACCGAGTTGGATACGGTGCTGGAGCAGATTTTGGCGCTGCCGGCGGGTACGCCGGTGATGCTGGATGTGAAGGGCTACCGCGGCACTTCCTATTATACCTCCGCTATTTCTGCCAGCTCCGACACCTTTGATATGAAGGTGATGGACCCCTTTTTTGAGGCGGTGAACGCCAGCGGCGTCCATGCCATCGCCCGGCTGCCGGCCTTCGCGGACTTTGTTTTCGCCGATGCCAACCACAGCTGCGGCCTGAAAGAATCCCGGGGCGTGCTGTGGGTGGATGAAAATCGGTGCTATTGGCTGGATCCTGCCAGCGAGGGCACCATGAATCATCTGATCGCGCTGTGCGAGGAGCTGGAGGGCATGGGCTTCGACGAAGTGGCCTTTACCCATTTCTGCTTCCCGGATACGGACCAGGTGGTTTATGAGCAGGATAAAGCGGAAGTCATCCAAAAAGCGGCCCTGGCTCTGGTCAATGCCTGCGCCAACGACTTTTTTGCCGTATCTTTCATCACCACTGACCCGGCCTTTTCTTTGCCGGAGGGCAACTGTCGGCTGTATCTGCAGGATGTGGCGGCGGCCAATGTGCAGCTGGTGCTGGAGCAGATGGCGCCGGATGTGGTGAAGCGGACCGTTTTTTTCACCATCACCAAGGACACCCGGTTTGAAACCTGCGGCGTGATCCGCCCCCTGTCCATGGCCCAGTTTGAGGAATAAAATACAACAGGCCACATCCAAATGCCTGATTTCTTTAGCGGAGCAATCACAAAACGGCTGATATCATAAGACAATTTGCTTGTATCGCTTGGTTTCTGCTACATGGAAAGACCAATAGTAACCCCGACAGATTTTAGAAGGTCTGTCGGGGGTTGTTTATTCAGTCAAGTGATATTCCGTCTTCGACGCAGTGT
>JAZOAD010000064.1:0-21896 GCA_045595225.1 Faecousia sp. | reverse complement strand
AAGAAGCTGACCTATTTCGACCAGGAGCGGAACGAGCACTACATCCCCTATGTCATCGAGCCTTCCCTGGGCTGCGACCGCGTGGCGCTGGCTTTCCTGTGCGAAGCTTATGACGAAGAAGTGGTGGGCCAGGACAAGAACGGCAAGGACGATGTCCGCACTGTGCTGCGTCTGCACCCCGCGCTGGCTCCCTTCAAGGCCGCTGTTCTGCCCCTGAGCAAGAAGCTGAGCCCCAAGGCTGAGGAAATTTACAAGATGCTGCGTAAGGACTTCATGGTGGACTTTGACGATGCCGGCTCCATCGGCAAGCGCTACCGCCGCGAGGATGAGATCGGCACGCCTCTGTGCATCACCGTGGACTTTGAAACCGTGGGCGACGACAATACCCCCGCCGACAACTGCGTCACCGTCCGTGACCGTGACACCATGGAGCAGGTCCGCATCCCCATCAGCGAGCTGAAATCTTACATCGCCGCCAAGCTGGAATTCTGATAACAGCACAAAAAACCGCTTCGGAAGTTTTCCGAAGCGGTTTTTATTTATGCCATCTGGCCGTTCAGTTCCTTGCCGCCGAGAATGTGGAAATGCAGGTGGGGCACGGTCTGGCCCGCGTCGGGGCCGCAGTTAGAAACCACACGGTAGCCGTTTTCCAGCTTTTCCGCCGCGGCGATCTGAGGGATCACCTCAAAAATGTGGCGCACAACAGCGCTGTTTTCGGCGTTTACCTCTGCCACAGAGCCGATATGGGCCTTGGGGATCACCAGAATGTGGGTGGGCGCCTGGGGCGCAATGTCCCGGAAGGCCAGCACCAAATCATCCTCGTAGACCTTATTGGAGGGAATTTCACCTTTCACGATCTTGCAAAACAGACAGTTTTCCATATAACATATCCTCATTTCTCACGATTTATCCCCACACGGGGTTGTTTACCAAATAGTAAAGTGCATTGTTTTCTATGTAATACACCGGACTATCCGGCGCAATCTGCCAATACACGGGGTTCAATTGGCCATAGTCCAGACCTGTTCCGCATATTCCGGAGTCGAACAGCAGGTATTGTGCCGTTGCTTTCGCAGAAGCAGCTTCGGATTCCCGCAAAACCAATTCCGTATAGGTATATTCGGTCCAGGTGTTTTCGTCGTGCTGGATCCGCACCAAATTGCCTTTGTCATCAAAGGTGTAGTTGGGATCACTGTAGAGCGAAGCGCTGCTGCCATCGTAAACATATTCCGGATCGCCGGAAACATCTGCCAAGCGACCCTCGCCGTCGTAGTAGAAGGAACACTTGCGGTAATGATCGAGATATTCCAGATCATCCTGTTCCGTTGGCTCAATAAGGCCTTCGCAATAGGCTAACTGCGCCTGGTAAGTAGCCAAATTACCGGCTTCGTCATAGGTGTACAGCGCCCGTTCCACCGTATACTTCATTTCGCCTTTATGGTTCTCACAGAACCAAAGTTCGCTTTCCGATTCCAGCCTGCCATCCTTGTCATAGGTGTAGTATTGCCAGCAGAGGTAGCCGTAATTTTTCTTCAGTTCCCCTTCAGGCTGGTCGTAGTCCACCCGGGACAGACGGCCTTTGGAATCATATTCCACATCGTAGCCGAAGGTGGGGTTCGATTCCTTGGAGCTGACGGGATCTACGCGGATCACCTGACCCTTTTTGTTATAGGTCAGCTGATAGTCGGTCTGGATCTCACTGCGTTCCCACTGGTCAGTACCGACAGGGTCACAAGCCCACACTTTCTGGGTGCGATTACCATGCTCGTCGTAAGTAAACGTTACTGTGATAAGGGCGTTGTTCTTGATTTCATCCTTCTTTGCTACGGTAGGGCGGCCATAGTCATCATATTCGGCGGTGAAATGGTAGGCCAACTCGCCATCCACATAGTCCTTCTGCTCAGAAAGCAGATAGACAGATACCGTTTTTTCAGAGCCGCAGGCCACCAAGCTCAGCAGCATGCTCAAAACCAGCAAAACGATCCAACACTTTTTCATAGCATTACCTCCTCGTTATACTTTTGCCTCCGCGTTTCCGTCATAGCTGACGCTTTGGACGCCGGGCGCGGATGCCAGGGTGGCAAAAAATGTACTGCGGCGGCGCTCATTGCCTCGGCCTACAAACCAGGCCCGGAAGGTGATCCGGTAGCCAGCCTCGCTTTTGGCGGCATTCAGGTCGAAAATGGTAATTTTCGGCGCCTTCGCCGCCTCGTTGATGATTTCTAGCGCCGCTTCCAGATCGGCGGCATGCACCACGAACCGATCCTCGGCGCTGTGGGGATGGATGAGTTTGCGCTGCAGCAGCTCAAAAATGGTCAGCGTGATCAGCGTAAACAGCATGCCCGCCAATGCCAGGCCGTAATAGCCGAAGCCGGCGGCGATGCCCAGGCAGGCCACCGCCCATACGCTGGCGGCCGTGGTCAGTCCCTTGACATTGACGCCCTCTTTCATAATGGTGCCGGCGCCCAAAAAGCCCACGCCGGTGATCACCTGGGCGCTGAGCCGGGCTGGGTCGGAAATGCCTCCATACTGAGAAAACAGCATTTGCCCCATGACCGAGGCAACGCAGGCGCCCAGCGTCACCAGAATGTGGGTGCGAAGTCCGGCAGGCCGATGGGTGTATTCCCGTTCCAAACCGATGAGTGTGCCAACCAGCATAGCGCACAGCAGCCGCAGGCAGATGGCCCAAATGCCGGGCGCAATATTGATGTATTGATTCCAAATTTCCTGCCAGGTCATACAGGCCCTCCCTTCTAATATAAATTATTGTTTACGGCATTAGCGGCGCAGCCGCAAAACCTTCCCCCTTGGGGAGGGTTATTCACGTAAACAACAATTTACCGCGTTATTATCAATCTTCGTCCAGCTTCAGCACCGCCATAAAGGCCTCGCTGGGCACGGAAACCGTGCCGAAGGTGCGCATACGCTTCTTGCCTTCCTTCTGCTTTTCCAGCAGTTTCTTCTTACGGGTAATATCGCCGCCATAGCACTTGGCCAGCACATCCTTGCGGACCGCCTTGATGGTTTCACGGGCAATGATCTTGCCGCCGATTGCCGCCTGCACCGGGATCTCAAACTGGGCTCTCGGAATATTTTCCTTCAGCTTTTCGCAGATCTTACGGGCTCTGGGGTAGGCATTCTCCGCGAAGAGAATGAAGCTCAAAGCGTCTACAATATCACCGTTGAGCAGAATATCCAGCTTCACCAGCTTGCTGGGCCGGAAGCCGATCATTTCATAGTCCAGGCTGCCGTAGCCACGGGTGCGGGACTTCAAAGCGTCAAAGAAGTCATAAATGATCTCATTCAGCGGCATTTCATAGTGCAGCTCCACCCGCTTGGCGTCCAAATACACCATGTCCTTGAACTCGCCCCGGCGCTGCTGGGCCAGATCCATCATATTGCCCACATATTCCTGGGGGCCGATGAGGCTCAGCTTCACATAAGGCTCTTCCGCCAGCTGGATCTCCATGGGATCGGGATAATCCAGCGGATTATCCACCATAATCACCGTGCCATCATTCTTCGTGACCCGGTAGACAACGTTGGGGGCGGTGGTGATCAGATCCAGATTATACTCCCGCTCCAGCCGTTCCTGGATGATCTCCATGTGCAGCAGTCCCAGGAATCCGCAGCGGAAGCCAAAGCCCAGGGCGATGGAGCTTTCCAGCTCGTAAACAAAGGAAGCGTCATTGAGCTTCAGCTTTTCCAACGCGTCACGCAGATCCTGATACTTGGCGCCGTCGGCAGGATACACGCCGGAATAGACCATGGGCTGCACCGGACGGTAGCCGGGCAGAGGTGTATCGGCGCCGTTTTCCACGGAGGTGATGGTGTCGCCCACCTGAGTGTCGGCAACGGTCTTGATAGAGGCGGTGATGTAGCCCACCTCGCCGGCGCCCAGGGCATCCCTGGGGATCAGACCCATGGGGTTCATAATGCCCACTTCCACCACCTTATAGACCGCGCCGGTGGCCATCATCTTCACTTCCATGCCGGGACGGATGGTGCCCTGCTTGATACGGGTATAAACAATCACGCCGCGATAGGAATCGTACACGCTGTCGAAAATCAGCGCCTGGAGGGGCGCGTTCCGGTCACCGGCAGGGGCAGGCACATCCCGGACGATCATTTCCAGCACGGAACGGATGTTGATGCCGTTTTTGGCGGAGATCTCCGGGGAATCCTCGGCAGGGATACCGATAATATCCTCCACCTCCGCCTTGACCTCGGCAGGCCGGGCAGAGGGCAGATCGATCTTATTGATCACCGGCAGCACTTCCAAGCCGGCATCAATGGCAAGATAGGTATTGGCCAGGGTCTGGGCTTCCACGCCCTGGGAAGCGTCCACCACCAGCACCGCGCCTTCGCAGGCGGCCAAAGACCGGGAAACCTCGTAGTTAAAGTCCACATGGCCGGGGGTGTCGATCAGATTCAATGCATAGGTTTCGCCATCATCCGCCTGGTAGGACAAGGTGGCGGCAGTGGCCTTGATGGTAATGCCGCGCTCCTGCTCCAGCTCCATGGAGTCCAAAATCTGCTCAGCGCGGTGGCGCTGGTCAATGGCGCTGCATTCTTCCAGCAAACGGTCCGCCAAGGTGGACTTGCCGTGGTCAATATGAGCAATAATGGAGAAATTTCTGATTTTGGAAAGTTCAGTCATAAATATACCTCATTTTTGGTGTCATAGCCAGTCAGTAGCTATTGCGTGCATAGTACCGCATTTTCCCTATTATACAAAAAAATCTGGCGGTTGTAAACTGTATGTTTTCCTGTTTTTTCGGGAAAACTGTCACCGTAAGGCGGAAAAACCGATGAAATACAAAAAATCCGAAAATTTTTTGCGAAAACCCTTGTCAAAACAGGAAAAACAGGCGATAGTGGGAACAGTCACAAAATTTAGATAAAGAGGTACTACCATGAGCAATCCCAAGAAACCCGCGAAAACCCAGGAAGAGGTCCAGGCCGCGCTGCAGGCGCTGATCGCCCAGGGCCGCAAGGATGGCATGATCCGCATTGCCGACCTGAACGCCCATCTGGAAAAGCTGGATCTTTCCGCTGAAAAAATTGAAGAGATCTATGACCGCTTCGAGGCCATGAATATTCAAATCGTCACCGGCGATCTGGATATCGACCTGGGCGATGATGTTTTGGATGATGATCTGGGCGACGATATCGACCTGTCCTCTCTGGATGAAGAGGATCTGGTGGATCCCGTGGATCTGGCCGCTGAATATAATCTGGACGACCCGGTGCGTATGTACCTGAAAGAGATCGGCCAGGTCAAGCTGCTGACCGCCGAAGAAGAAGTGGAGCTGGCAAAGCGGATCGCCGAAGGCGACCAGGCAGCCAAAAATAAGCTGACAGAAGCCAACCTCCGCCTGGTAGTTTCCATCGCCAAGAAGTATTCCGGCCGCGGCCTGCACATTCTGGACCTGATCCAGGAGGGCAACACCGGCCTGATCCGCGCGGTGGACAAGTTCGACTGGACAAAGGGAAACAAGTTCTCTACATATGCCACCTGGTGGATCCGGCAGGCCATCACCCGCGCCATCGCCGACCAGGCCCGCACCATCCGCGTGCCGGTGCATATGGTAGAGGTCATCAACAAGGCCACTCGCTGCAACCGGAAGCTGGTGCAGGAGCTGGGCCGCGAGCCCACCGTGGAGGAGATCGCCGCCGAGCTGGGTCTGCCCGTGGAAAAGATCATCGAGGCCAACCGCACCGCCGCCGATACCCTGTCCCTGGACACCCCTGTGGGTGATGAAGAAGACACCTCCATCGGCTCCTTCGTGGAAGACGAGCGGACCCCCGGCCCCGCCGACGCCACTTCCAATGCCCTGCTGGCCGAAGCGCTGAAGGAAATTCTGGACACGCTGACCGAGCGTGAGGCCGATGTGCTGCGTATGCGCTTTGGTATGTACGACGGCCGCACCCACACCCTGGAGGAAGTGGGTCAGACCTTCGGCGTTACCCGTGAGCGTATCCGCCAGATCGAGAATAAGGCTATCCGCAAGCTGCGCCATCCCAGCCGCGCCAAGAAGATCAAGGACTTTTACTGCTAACGATAACCCAGGCCCCGGCCATCGGCCGGGGGCTTTGCTGCGACAAAAACAGCACCTCCGAAATGGAGGTGCTGTTTGCGTAATTAAGTTATTTTTCGCTGAAGATCTTACCCAGCAGGGTGATCACCGCGATGATGATGCCGGTGACCAGGAAGATGCCCAGCATGCCGGTGCCCATAATGGACAGGGCGGTCAGCAAGTTGCCGCCATCAATGGAAGTAAAAAATTCCAGTACGGCATAACCGATATTCGTAATCCATTCGTTCATACTGTCCCTCCTTGGGTTAGATGCCCAGAATGCCCTTGACGATGGCAAGGATCAAACCGCCGGCGATAACAGACGCGATCTGGCCGGAAACGTTGACGCCGATGGAGTGCATCAGCAGGAAGTTGGAGCTATCCTCCTCCAGGCCCATTTTATGGACCACACGGGCGGACATGGGGAAAGCGGAGATACCGGCAGCGCCGATCATGGGGTTGATCTTCTTGCCCTCGGGCAGGAAGATGTTCATCAGTTTGGCGATCATAATGCCGCCGAAGGTATCCACAACGAAGGCCACCAGACCCAGGCCCATGATCAGCAGCGTTTCCAGCTGCAGGAATTCCTCGGCCTTCATACGGGAAGCGATGGTGATGCCCAGCAGAATGGTGATCAGATTGGCCAGCACATTCTGCGCGGTGTTGGACAGGCTGTCCATAACGCCGCACTCGCGGATCAGATTGCCGAACATCAGGAAGCCGATCAGCGCGGCAGCATCGGGGGCGAAGAAGGCCACCAGCATGGTAACCACGATGGGGAACAGGATCTTGATGATCTTGGGAACGGGCTTGCCCTTATAGTCCATCTTGATCAGGCGTTCCTTCTTGGTGTTACACAGCTTAATAATGGGCGGTTGCACCAGAGGCACCAGCGCCATGTAGGAATAGGCTGCCACCATGATGGCGCCCAGGTAATTGGAGCCCAGCGCAGTAGCAACGAAAATGGAGGTGGGGCCGTCGGCAGCGCCGATGATGGCGATGGAGGCGGCGTCCTTCAGCTCGAAGCCAAACACAGAGGACAGGAACAGGGTGAAGAAAATACCAAACTGGGCAGCAGCGCCGAAGATCATCAGCTTGGGATTGGTCAGCAGCGGCTGGAAATCGATCATCGCGCCAATGCCGATGAACAGCAGCAGGGGGAACAGCTCCGCGCCGTCGATACCGATGGAGAACAATGTGTCGATGACATGCTGTACACCGGTGCCCTGCACTTCCAGAGGAAGGTTCACCAGGATCGCGCCAAAGCCCATGGGCAGCAGCAGGGTGGGCTCCATCTCCTTAGCGATCGCCAGGTAAATGAGGATGCCACCGATGATCCACATGACTACATGCGCCAGCTCAATATTAGCAAAGTTTTGAATAAGTATTTCCACAGAAACACCCCCAAAAAGTATATTTGATGGTGGAAAGCGGATAAATCAGTTAACCGCCAAACATAACCAGCAGGAAGCCTGCCGCAATGGCGGAGCCGATGACGCCGGCCACATTGGGACCCATGGCGTGCATCAGCAGGAAGTTAGAGGGATTGTACTTCTGACCCACGGTATTGCTGACACGGGCAGCCATGGGCACAGCGGATACACCGGCGGAGCCAATGAGCGGGTTGACCTTGCCCTTGGTCAGCTTGTACATTACAACGCCGCCCAGCATGCCGCCGACGGTGGACAGCATGAAGGCGATCACACCCAGGCCCACGATCAGGAGGGTCTTGCCGGTCAGGAAGTTGGTACCCACCATGGTGGCGCCCACGGAAACAGACAGCAGGATGGTGACGATGTTCATCAGCGCGTTCTGCACTGTATCGGAAAGGCGATCCGTTACGCCGGTTTCCTTCAGCAGATTGCCCATCATCAGGCAGCCGATAAGCGCGCCGGTGTCAGGCAGCAGCAGCACCACGAACAGCGTGACCACCACAGGGAAAATGATCTTCTCGGTCTTGGAAACGGCGCGGGTCTGCACCATTTTGACCTTACGCATCTCCGGCGTAGTCAGCAGCTTCATGATGGGGGGCTGGATGAAGGGAATCAAAGCCATATAGGAATAAGCGGCCACCGCAATGGCGCCCAGCAGATGGGGAGCCAGTCGGGAAGTAATAAAAATGGCGGTGGGGCCGTCAGCGCCGCCGATAATGCCGATAGCGGCAGCCTCCAGTGCGGTAAAAACGCCGGTGGCGCGGGCAGCAAAAAACGCAACGAACACGCCCAGCTGCGCGGCAGCGCCCAGCAGCAAGCTCTTCGGATTGCTGAGCAGCGGGCCAAAATCAGTCATAGCGCCCACACCCATGAAAATCAAGCAGGGATAAATGGATGTTTTAACGCCAATGTAGAAATAATCCAACAGGCCACCCTGAAGCAGAATATCGCCATAACCGATCTCATGGGCCATGAACTGATCCCACAGCTCCTGGTGGAACAGCCCTGCGCCGGGAAGGTTGGTCAGGATGCAGCCAAAGGCAATACCGGTCAGCAGCAGGGGCTCGAACTTCCGGACGATGGCCAGATACAGCAAACCGCAGCCAATGGCCAGCATCACCAGATTCTGCCAGCCCATTTGACTGACAAAACCGGAAATGATGCGGGCGAAGCCGGATGTATTCCACAGATTTAAAAGAATATCACCAATATTGATCATAATGCCCTTTCTTTATGCCAGGACTACCATGGGCGCACCGGTATCTACCGTGGTGCCTCTGCTAACCAGAACCTGAGTAATCGTGCCGTCCTTGGGAGCCAAAATCTCATTTTCCATCTTCATGGCTTCCAGAACCACCAGCACCTGACCAGCCTTAACGGCGTCACCATTGTTTACATTGACCTTCAGAATGGTACCGGGCATGGGAGCATTGATTGCTTCGCCGGCGCCGGTGATCGCAGGAGCTGCAGCGGAAGCCGCAGCAGGGGCAGCAGCAGGCGCCGCAGCAGGTGCCATGGCAGGGGCAGCAGCCACAGGCGCAGGCGCAACGGCCTCATACTCCGCCAGCAGCATAGCCTGACCGGCCTCCACCTCCACCTCGTAAGTGCGACCATTCAGAGTTACCTTATATTTCATGTTATTTTACCTCCTTGATGGAAATGAAACGCAGCTCGTTGAGGGGCTTGCCCATCTTGTCGGCCACAATGGCCATCAGCATAGCTGCGGTTTTAGGCTCCACATCGTAGAGCTTGAGCTGTCCGGCGGCGCCGGGAGCAGTGGGCGCGGGAGGGGCCTCGGGCGCCACAGCGGGAGCGGATTCTTCCGCCACCAGAGTAGCGGTCTTTTTATTTTGCCGGGCCACAAAGAACTTACCAATGGCGAAAACCACCAGCATCAGGGCGACCAGACCCAAAAAGACAACGGCATAGCCCAGCACAGCGGCAACAGCTGCGTCCGCGGTGCTGATATTCGCCATGTCAGAAGCAAGAAACATCATAGCTTTGCCTCCTTAGCACTCAGTAATGGTGTAGGTGACGCAGTTTTCTTCCTTAGCCTGACGCTCCTCGAAGAACTTCTCGGCCAGGTTGGGGAACGCGATATAGCTCAGCACATCCTCGTCGCAGCGGGCAATACCTGCCAGCTTTTCACGGGTGGGCTCCACAACAGGCGCCAGAGAGTCGGCGTAGCGGCCAGTCAGAGGCTGCTCGTCGCCCAGGATCTGCTTCTGAATTTCCGCATTGATGGGAGCAGGGGTGCGACCGTACTCACCGCGGCAGTAGGCCTTGATTTCCTTGGAAACGGTCTTGTAGCGCTGGCCGTCGATGACATTACGGACAGCCTGCACGCCAACCATTTGGCTGGTGGGAGTGTCCAGAGGCGGATAGCCCATATCGGCGCGGACCTTGGGGGTTTCGGCCAGAGCCTCGTCGAACTTATCCAAAGCATTCATCTGCTTCAGCTGGCTCAAGAGGTTACTGAGCATACCGCCGGGCACCTGATAGGTCAGGCACTGGGTGTCGGTAGCCATAGCCTTGGGCATCAGGGTGCCGTCGGCAACGAATTCATCGCGAACGCCCTTGAAATAGTCGGCCATGGTGGTCAGGCACTCGTCGTTCAAGTCCACCTGGTAGCCCAGCTGACGCAGGGCATAGGCCAAAGTTTCGGTGGCGGGCTGAGAAGTACCGCCGGACATGGGAGAAATGGCGGTGTCGATGATGTCACAGCCGGCTTCCACAGCCTTCAGATAGGTCATGAAGGCCAGACCGGTGGTGGAGTGGGTGTGCAGGTCGATGGGCATGCCGGGAACAGCGTCCTTAATGGCAGAAACCAGGTCGTAAGCTTCCTGGGGACCCATGATGCCGGCCATATCCTTGATGCAGATGGTGGAAGCGCCCATTTCCTTCAGCTCCTTGACCATCTTAACATAATTGGCGTGGGTATGGACAGGAGAAGTGGTGTAGGAAATGGTGCCGGACGCCAGAGCGCCGGCGCCCACGGTGGCTTCCATGGCCACCTTCAGGTTGTTGACATCGTTCAGGGCGTCGAAAATACGGATCACATCAATGCCGTTTTCCACAGCCTTCTTCACGAACAGCTTGACAAAGTCATCGGGATAGTGGGCGTAGCCCAGAACATTCTGGCCGCGCAGCAGCATCTGCAGCTTGGTGTTGGGGGCGGCGGCGCGGATCTTGCGCAGGCGTTCCCAGGGATCTTCGTGCAGGTAGCGCAGGCAGACGTCGAAAGTGGCGCCGCCCCAGCACTCGATGGCGTAGTAGCCGGCCTTATCGATGGTGGCGAGCATGGGCTCGAACTTCTCGAAGGGCAGACGGGTGGCGATGAGAGACTGGTTGGCGTCACGCAGGACAGTCTCTACAAATTGAACTTTTTGTGCCATTTTGTATGGTACCTCCGTTGAAAAAAATTGTTTGAATCGGGCATTCCCGCCCGGAAAATAGATAAAAGTTGGCATAGAAAATGACATAATCGCCATTCTCCACCAAATACATCATAACATACTATTTCCAAATTGTAAACCCTTTCCTGTGACAAAAACGCAAGAATTCCACTACAGAAAAAAGCCGCCCTTGAGGCACACTCCGTAAGGAAGTGTGCCTCAGTTATA
Source organism: Faecousia sp. (assembly GCA_045595225.1). Lineage (GTDB taxonomy): Bacteria > Bacillota > Clostridia > Oscillospirales > Oscillospiraceae > Faecousia. Next base: position 10,760 of record JAZOAD010000064.1, on the reverse strand, counting down.
TTCGCCTAACGGCGAGTTATATTGCTTCACAGTTATATGATGCTACGCATCGTTATATTGTCCTTTGGACAGTTTTATGGGCGAATATAATATAACGAAAGCCGAATGACTTTCATATAACTTGACCGTAGGGCAAATATAACTGCAAACGATAGTTTGCAATATAACTTAACTCGCCGAAAATAATATATCCTCTTTTTCGGCAGGTATTTACCTTTTTCAAAGTATGTAACCCACTATGACACTTTCAAAAATTGAAAGTGTCATTTTCTCTTTGCACAGAAAAACGGAGACGACTTCTTTATGGAGTGTCTCCGTTAGGCGGCTTTTTGTTATACCTGTCTGCGAATGGGCTGGGAACGCTCCTGGGCCAGCAACAGGTCCGTCATAATGGAGTTGGACAGCAAAAATCCTTCCGCTGTCAGCCGCCAGTTTCCTTCGCCGGTCTGGATGGCGTGGTGCCGGCTCTCGCACTGCCGCAGCACATCCTCCAGCGGATCAAACGAAAGCAGATACTGCTTTTCATAGTCCTCCCGCTTGATGCCGGCGGTGGTCCGAAGCCGCATGATCAGGTACTCCCCTGCCCGCTCATGCCGGGGCACATCCTGCATCTCCCGCAGCACCTGCCCGCCGGTGCGAATGCCTTCGATATAGGCCTGCACATCCCGGACCGCGGAAAAGCGGCGGCCGGCGAAATCGGAGCTGGCATCGGGGCCAAAGCCCAGGTACTCGCCGCCGTTCCAGTATTTCAGATTATGCCGGGAAGCCATGCCCTTTTTGGCAAAATTGGAAATTTCATACTGGCGATAGCCCATGCGGCGGAGAATATCGATGGTCAGCAGGTACATATCCGCCTGGGTATCGTCATCGGCCAGGTCGCAATCGTCCTGATACTGATAAAGGGGCGTGCCGGGCTCCACCTTCAGCCCATAGCAGCTGATATGCTCCGGATCCAGTTCCAGCACATTACGCAGCGTGCTTTCCCAGCCTTCCAGGGTCTGCCCCGGCAGGCCGTAGATCAGGTCGACGGAAAGATTGTGGTAGCCCGCCCGGCGGATCCGCTGCACTGCCTTCACCGCCTGCTCATATGTATGGGGCCGGCCGATCTTCCGCAGAATTTCATCGTCATCGCACTGGATGCCCAGGCTGACCCGGTTGAAGCCCTCATTGCGCAGCCGCCGCAGCAGCCGGGGCGAAATGGAGTCGGGATTGGCCTCGAACGTGATCTCCGCCCGGCTATCCACATCAAACACCTTGCGGATGGCATTCAAAATAGTGGCCATACCGTCAGCGCCGAAGAAGCTGGGGGTGCCGCCGCCAAAATAAATGGTATCCACCCGGTAATCCGGCGCCAGCGGGCCGGTCTCCTTGATATGGCGGCAGATGGCGTGTAGATACGCGTCCATCAGCTTGTCATTTTTGTCGGTTACGGAATAAAAATCGCAGTAAGCGCATTTGCTGCGACAGAAAGGAACATGAATATATATGCCAAGCGGCTTTTTGCCGCGACCAAACAGGGCCATAAGCTTCCTCCTTACAGGCCAAAAATATGCAGACCCAGCGCGCTGACCACCGCCATAATAACACCGGCCAAAATCACGCCAAGGCAGACGGAAAGAGCGGTGGTTTTTGGGCCGATATCCAGAAAACTGGCGGCCAGGGTACCGGTCCAGGCGCCGGTGCCGGGCAGCGGAATGCCAACAAAGATCATCAGACCCAAAAAAGTGCCCCAGCGGCCGGTCTTCTCGGTCAGCTTGCGGCCCGCCCGCTCTCCTTTTACCACAAAAAAGTTGCAAAATTTGCCGATATAGCGCTGTTTTGATCCCCAAAGTAAAAATTTTCTCGCAAAGAGATAAATAATGGGAACCGGCAGCATATTGCCCAGAACGCAAACCAAAATCGCCGGGATCACCGGCAGATCCATGCCAAGGGCAATGGGAATGGCGCCGCGCAGCTCAATCAGCGGCACCATGGATATAAGAAAAACAGAAAGATATTTTCCCAACATAACATCACCTGCAGTTATTTTTGCCATTATAGCACAGATTCATGTGCGGCGCAATGAAAATCCACGGAATTAACAGAGAATTGTAAATTTTCGTTTGTCGCGCCCCCATTCGGAACGATAAACTGCGATTTTCCCTCCCAGGCAGCGCAAAAAAACGGCACAGGGTATCCCCGTGCCGCTGATTCATTTGAGTATTACCGTAAAGCGGCAGCCGCCGGCGGGTATATTTTCTACGGCAATGCTGCCGCCCTCGATCACCACGATCCGCTTGGCCAGCGCCAGCCCCAGGCCATTGCCTTCCTGCTTATGGGAATTATCGGTCTGATAAAATTTGTCGAAGATCCGCTTCTGCGCCTCATCGGAAATGCCGGGGCCCCGGTCCTCCACCGCAAATACCACCTGCCCCTGCTCCCGGGTCAAGCTGATCCGCACCGGGCTGCCCTCCGGACTGAACTTAATGGCATTGCCGATCAGGTTGTCCCATACATGGTGCAGCATAGCTTCATTGCCTATGTAATCCACCCGCTGCAGATCCGCATCGATCTCGATTCCTTTCTTCTCCCAGGCTTCCTCCAGCGCTACGATGGATTGGCGGATCTGCTCGTCCAGACGGAACCGGGTCTGGCCCGTGGGGATCTGCTGATTTTCCAGCTTGCTCAGCAGCAGAATGCTGCCTACCAGGCTGGACAGCCGCTTGGTATTGAACACGATCTTCTCCACATATTCCCGCTGTTGCTGCGTCAGATTATCTCCCGCCTGCAGCAGCATGGAGTAGCCCTCGATGGCATTGATGGGGGTCTTGAACTCATGGGACACATTGGAAACAAAGTCGGTCTGCAAAATTTCCGTGGAACTCAGTTCCTGCACCATCAGATTGAAGCCGGAGTACAACTCCATCAGTTCCAGAGAGGAGGATTGCTCCGGCGCCCGGACAGTAAAATCGCCGTCGGCCACCTTTTCCATGGCTTTACCCAGCTTGCGGATGGGCGCGAAAATGATCTTGGAGAGGAAATTGGTAATGACCAAGCCAATGATCAGGCTGATCAAAACCAGGCTCAGCAGCAGCAACGCCGTCGGATGCAAGGGGATCACATCCTCCAGCAGCACATAAAGTCCCAAAGCGATCAGCACGCAGATCAGCAATTCCGCCGACACCAGCAGCATCAGCCGCAGCCGCAGGCTGAACGGATTTTTGCGCTGCTTTCTGACGGTGTCGAACAGCTCTCTGGCCTTCATAGCTTCACCACCTTGTAGCCTACGCCCCGGATGGTGACGATCTTAAAATCCTCGCTGTCGCGGAAATGATCCCGCAGGCGGGCGATATGGACATCCACCGTATGGGTGTCGCTTTCGTTTTCATAGCCCCAAATTTCATCCATCAGCTGCTGCCGGGTGAAGATCTTTCCGGGATAAGAAGCCATTTTATATAGCAGCATAAATTCCTTCTGGGGCAGATTGAAACTTTCTTTTTCCGTGGTGACCTGGAGGCAGTCGCATTCCAGCACCGTTTTTCCCAGGGTGCAGCGCCGCTCATTGATCATCCGGGCGCGGCGCAGCAGCGCCTGCACCCGCAGCACCATTTCATTGACATTCACAGGCTTGACCATATAATCATCGCTGCCGGAGAGGAAGCCCTGGCGCATATCGTCGAAGGCATCCTTGGCAGTGATCATCAGTACCGGCGTGGTATTGCCCACGCTGCGCAGGGCGCGGACCATGGCATAGCCGTCCACCCGGGGCATCATAATATCGGAAATGATCAGGTCATAGTAATCCCCATCCAGAGCGTCCAGCGCCTCCTGCCCATCGGCCACGCCTTTAACGCTATAGCCGTTAATGGTCAGTACATGGGAAAACAGCTGCCGCAGCTCCCGGTCATCCTCCGCAATCAGTATTTTTAGCATATGTCTACCTCCCAGGTAACTTTTGAAATATCATACCATATTCTCTCGAAAAAAGGTAGGTTTGTCCGCAAAATTCACGAATTGTTTATGTTTTTCCGCAAAAAGCGGCACGGAAAATTCCGTACCGCCAGTCTTTATAAGGGGAATTGCTTGATCTTGGCAAACCGCCGGGGATACTGCGCCGGGGTGGGCCGCACCTTCCGCAGCACAATGACCGCATGATCGGCGCCGTCCACCGGGAAATGATGTACCTTCTCCAGCCGCAGCCCCAGCCTGGAAATGGCATTTTGCGCCTCTTCCAGCTCCTCCGCCGCGGCCGAGCCCTTCATGGCCAGCACCGCGCCGCCCACTTTTACGAAAGGCGCCGTCAGCTCCAGCAGCACATTCAGCCGCGCCACAGCCCGGCTGGAAGCAAAATCATACTGCTCCCGGGCCGATGCCGCCGCTTCCTCCGCCCGGGCGGTGACGCACTCAGCCTCCACACCCAAGCCGGGCAGGGTGGCAGAAAGCCAGTTCATCCGCTTGCCCAAACTGTCCAGTAGCGTCAGCTCCACCTCCGGGCAGGCGATCTTCACCGGAACACCGGGAAAACCGGCGCCGCAGCCCACATCAATGAGCCGCTTCCCCGCCAAATCGGCGCATTTCAAAAGGCTCACCGAGTCCAGCAGGTGCAGCTTCGCCACCGCCGTCGGCTCTGTAATGGCCGTTAGATTCATCACTTTGTTCTGTTCTACCACCGCCTCGCCAAAGGCGCAGAGGGTGGCTCTTTGGTCCTCCGAAAGGGGCAGGGCCATGGCTTCCAGGCCCAGATCCAATGTTTTTCTCATATCGTCACCCATTTTTTCCTGTCAAATCGGAAATATCCACCTGGTCTTCATCCATGGGATCAAAGCCGGTGATCTCCTCCTGGTCCATAAAGGGGAGCACAAACTCCTGGATATACCAGTTGGTCAGCAGCGTCGCCTCCTGGCCGTCGCTGTAGCTGCCGGCGCGGTAAGTCAGAGAATCCACAAAATCAGCCTTGTCCGCGTCCCGCTTGCCGGTGAAGAATTTTTCGTAGCTGCGAAGGTCATAGTAGAAAAAGGTATTCACGCCGGTTTTGATCCGGGCAGCGGCGGCAGCGCCGGCCTCAGTACCGGACAGCTCCAGGGCCTCCACGCAGTAGCGATAGGCCATAAAATAGGCGGAATATTGGAATTCCGGGCTTTCATTGGCAATGCAGGCCAAAATCGCCGCGAAGCTGGCATCATCCTCCGCCGCCACGCCCATACGCCGGGCCATTTCCCGGCACATGGTAAAGGGCAGCGCCACGCCGGGGATCTGGGGATTGACCGCGGCTTCGCCGGTAATGGGCACAAATACGGCGGTGACGCCCAGGCTGCTGTAAAGATCGGCCCAATCCAGCTGTTTTACGGGCTGTGTGGTGCCGGCAAATACGGAATAGTACCTATCCTTCACCAAGGTCTCGAAGCCCTCGCCGGCCTGCTGGGCCAGGGTGTCAAATTCGGAGAAGACCAGATTGCTTTCCTCATCCCGGGGCAGTTCCAGCGCCAATTCGTTGGCCTTATCCCGGAAATAAATGGTGGCTTCTTCCAGATCCTCCACGGAAAATTCGCTGATCTCCAAACGCAGATCGTCCGCCAAGGGGCCGGCATAGGCATTCAGACCGTAAACGCCGCTGTGCAGCAGCCAAACCAGGCTGCAGGCGGTCAGCACCCAGCCAAGCCACTGGAACACATTCCACTTCAAAAGGATCATCAGTACCACCGTCACCAGCAGCACCACCAGCGCCAGCACCAAAAGCAGCTGCCACAGATTGATGTCCAGAGTGCCGGACCATTCCGCCAGGAAATTTTGAAGCGTCCGGGTCAGATAGGGATAGATCATGTCCACCAGTTTTGTATAACGCTGGGCGATCTGGTGCAGGCCGAAGGTGATGGCAGCGATAATGGCCGCCGTCAAATATCCACGCCAATATTTCAAAAGGAAGCCCTCCTTTTTGCAAATCATAGTAAGGTACGATAGTAGTATATCACACTTTTGCCCACTTGTCTGCCCCAAAAAAAGAAATTTTTTATGAAGAATTGGAAAAGCCACCCTCTTGACTCCAACACGAAACTGGATTATAATGTTTCAGGAAAATGCGGATGTGGTGGAATTGGGAAGCGATGCGAGCGCCGCCGGCGGCGGATGAAGCGAGCTGAGCGCGTGGCCGCGGTCGGCAAGACGCAAGCCTGCTTCGTCAGGCGAAGCGGATGCCGGGCACCGCAACAGGAAGACTCATTGGATTTAGGTGCTGTCACCTTAGTGAAGGTTTTCTGTAGGTATCTGTAATGAAGTGGAAAGAGATGTCCACATTACAAAAGGCAGTATGTGTCGTAAGCCTGATTTGTGTAATTGCCTATTGCACGGTATCGATCCTTAGCTTTGAACTTGATGTTTTGGAAAACACAAGAACGGTCGAATGCTTGTTGTGTGCGGTGTTCTGCCTGGGCTTTGGCTTCATCAATACCGGGGGAAGAAGAGTAGGATGGTATCTGTTTTCTGCGTTTGAGTTTCTTCTCTTCTTGATACATTGGATTATTCGTTAGTATTAAGTGGATAAAAGCAGGTTCACCTGTTTTTATCAATCGTGGATCAAGCGAAATGCCCCACCTCGGGCACCTCTCCGTGTAAAAATCAGAGGTACAAAAGAATATGCGGGCATGGTGGAATTGGTAGACTCAGGGGATTTAGGTTCCCCCGCGAGAGCGTGCAGGTTCGAGTCCTGTTGCCCGCACCAAATATTTAAGGGGCTGTAAAATAACAGTCCACGAAAAGACGGAGGATTCCAGAAATGGGATCCTCCGTTCGTATTTTTCAAATTTTGCAGTTGTGGATAACTTTTCGGAGCAAAATTGGAACGCCAACCACACCCCCAAGAAATTGTGCGATTTTTTGGGGCATTTTTCTTTCTGTATCACAGGACAATCATGCAGCTTTTTGCATCGCCATCTTTTTCAGGTGGTACTTGTAAAGGTTAAAACCGCAGGATATCAGTCCTAACTCCAGAATCACACCTTCTATCCCTCTTCGGCGTAACCGTTTATATCCCTTATTCCACTTAATAGTGCCAAAAGCACCCTCTGCCTGTATGCTTCTGTTCATCCTCAGCAAGGCCCCGTGAACACTGTTTAAGTTATTCAGCACTTCCTTGTGGAATTGTGTCAGTTCTTCATTGATACGAACAATACGGTTCTCTTTGCTCTTGTGGCATTTCTCTCTGTGAGGACAGCCGGTACAATCTTCGCACTGGTAGTATTCTTCTGTTCTACCAAATTGGTTACCCTTTACCGGCGCGGATCTGAGAAAATAGAATCGCTTCCCGTTGGGGCAGACCATATATCCTTCGTGGTCTATATCAAAATTGCTGGCACGGTAAGGATTATCTCGGTACTTGCTATCTTTACTTTCCTTTTCGTACATGGTGAACTTCATGTACTTCTCCATACCATGCATTTGACAGTACAGATAGTTATTATAGCTTCCGTAACCTGCGTCTGCTACTGGATACTTCGGATAGAATCCATATCTGTTCCGGAACCCTTCCATGAGCGGCTGGAAGCAGTCCATATCCGACGCGAAAGCGAATACTCCATAGTGCGCGATAAACTCGTCACAGATAACCATCTGCAAATTATATCCCGGCAGCAGCTGGTCATTCTTCATATGGTCTTTCTTGAAACGCATGAAAGTTGCGTCATGGTCGGTCTTGGAATAGCTGTTCCTGTCCTCGCCACAAATTTCAATCTTCTCGGCATAGCTTTTCAGCTTTTTGTAGCAGTCATAAACCTTTTCATAGAGCCGTTGGATCACTGTCTTGTGCTTGCCCTTGCCATGGACAAAGTCCTCAGTGGTCATATCAGCTGCTGTCAGGAATGTGCTGAGAATGTATTCCACATACTCAATGGCATACTCCTGCCGGATCTCAAACACCGCCCTTTGGTAGAGTGCCATGTGAGCATTAATATCTTCCAGCAAAGCAGACAGCTTTCCAAACACATTGTTCCGGCTCTTGATGCAGCCCTTTTTCCAAACCCAGGTGTATTTGTTGGCATTGGCTTCAAGCTTGGTGCCGTCTATGTAGGCATGCTGTAGATCCACATTGAGCTGTCTAAAAATACAACGGTTGATATCGTCGAAGATATCTTGCAGACTACCACTAAGCTCATTGTGAATGAAATTGCTTATAGTCATGTGGCTGGGGGCATTCTCTTCATCCAGCATCCAGATGAAACGAATGTCTGTTTCACACAGTTTCTTGATGAAACGCACGGAGCAATATCCAAACTCCATAAAGCTAAACAGTACGATCTTTAACAGCTTCTCACGGTCATATCTGGGGCGACCTGTTTCGTGTTCCTTCTCCACAAAATATTTCTTTAGGTCGATATGGGCCATTACCTCACTGAAAGAATATACCGGATCATTTATTTTGATAATTCTTTCTAAATCCACTGGTAATTTCAGTTGGATTGGTGTAGAATACACTTTGGTGATATGGTTTTTCATGAGCAGTTAAATTATACCACCAAAGGGCTGATTCTTCCACTGAACCAGCCCTTCCTCTAAAAATATTTTGCAGGCTGCACCTTTCGGCGCAGCCTGCTTTTTGCTGGGACTTATTTTACAGCCCCTTGTTTTTATTCGCCCACGGATTTGGTGGTGAGCATGGTTTTGATGAGCTTCAGTGCGGAGGGTCTGCCCATGCGGGTTGCTTTGCCGCCCAGGCGCAGGACACGCTTCTGCGTTTTGTCGGAGGCGATCCAGATGGGGAGCTTGCCCTGGTTGTTGGGATTGCCCGTCCGGGCGAAATTGCACAGGTAGTCCGTCATCTGGCCGGACAGTTCCCGGTCTGCATCCTCCATGGGACGCCAGCAGTTACTCAGGGTGCCGAACCAGTACCACAGGTCGCTGGAGTGCCAGGCACCGTTGGAGTCGCCGGGGAGCTGCCGCTCGAAGAACCAGGTGTAGCTGGGCTTTTTCCGTCCAGCGCACCACTTCTTTGCCATGGCGAGGAGGATGGGGGGCATCATGTCCTGGCTGGTGGAGCCTGCCATATAGGGGATGTCGTGGGCTTTGCCTTCTGTCACCACCAGACGGCCGTCGGTGATGGGGAAGCAGTTGCCGCCCTTGATGTCCTTCCGGGTCTCCTGCCAGACGGCAAAGAGTTTGTCGGCGGGGAGGGCACGGAATTCGGCCAGGGTCTTGCATCCGGCCCGCTCCATGGCGGTCTGCCAGAAGGCGCAGCTCTTTTCCGCAGAGCCGGTGGGCATCAGCTTGCTGACGCCGCCGCCGCTGGACATGACGGCTCGCTGGAAGAGGCCTTCACTCAGGGGGCTCAGGCAGTGCTGCTGGACGCTCATGGCGCCGGCGCTCTGGCCCATGATGGTGATGTTGCCGGGATCACCGCCGAAGGCGGCGATGTTGTCCCGCACCCATTTAATGGCGGTCAGCTGGTCGAACAGGCCGTAGTTGCCGGCGAAGCCGACTTCTTCTTTCAGTTCCGGCAGGCACACGAAGCCCAGGGGGCCCAGGCGGGAATTGATGGTAATTCCGATGACGCCCTTGGCGGGCCACACGGGGCCGTCGAAGTGCTGCTCATGGCCGCAGCCGCCGGTGAAGCCACCGCCGTGGATGTAAATCAGCACCGGAAGGTTGTCGCCTTCTCTGGCGGTGTCCGGGGTGAAGATGTTCAGGAACAGGCAGTCCTCACTATAGGTGTAGGTATCGCCCTTGCGGAACTCGTTGTAGTAGAAGATCTTCTTGAGATTCTCCTCTTCGTTATAGAAGGCGCGGGGCTGGTAGGAGCAGCTGCCATACCGAGTGGCATCGTAGACGCCCTCCCAGTGCGTCACCTGCGTGGGATACTCCCATCGTCCGGCGGTTGCGTAGCGGACGCCCTTGTAGGCGGTGGTTCCGGGTACCCGGCCGGGGGTGCCAAGGATCTGGCCGCAGGGCGTTTTGATGATGTTCATAGGAATCCTCACAGTCCGAAGATCCGCCGGGCATTGCCCCGGATGATCTTCTCATAGGTTTCTTCCCGGAGCTTTCCGGCGGCCACCATCTCGTCCAGCCATGCTCCCAGGGGGAACACCATGTCCTGATTGACCATGTCGGTGGCAAAGAAGAGCCGGTCGGCGTATTTTTCCAGGAAGGCCAAGCCGAATTCCGGGTCGCGCATGATGGCGCGGCTGCCGCTGTTGGCGCTGAGGTCGCCGTAGAGGTTGGGATACTTCTCAAACAGCTCCGGCACCCGGCCGCCGGGGATCACGGGGCCGTCGCCCCACTGATTCCGGGCTTCTTTTTCGGTGGGGGCGTCGGCGCTCATCTCGATCCAGAAGGTCTGGCTGTGGCCCAGGAGGATGAGGTTGGGGTAGGTTTTCAGAACCCGCTCCAACAGGGGCAGGCCGGGATCGTCCACCACGCCGTAGCTGTAGCCCACCTCCGGGCTCATGTGGATGGTGACAGGCATCCCCAGCTTCTCCGCCGCGGCGAAGAGGGCCTGCAGGAACGGATCATCCAGACGGCGGTTGGTGGTCAGCTCGCCTACGCCCACGGCGCCCTGGGATTTGTACAGGGCAAGACGCTCATAAACTGTCTCGGGATGGTCGGGCTTCAGGGCGCACATCCAGGCGTAGCGGCTGGGGAACCGGTCACAGATCCACTTGTTTGCCTTGTTGGTGCCGAAGGGCAGGCCCTTCTCGGCGCTGGACATCAGCACGCCCTTTTCGATGCCCAGTTGCTCCAGATGGGGCAGCATATTCTTTCCGCTGGTCAGATTCAGCTTGCCCAGCTTGGGGAGCTGG
>JAZOAD010000063.1:0-17405 GCA_045595225.1 Faecousia sp. | reverse complement strand
ACTGTCGATAAGCTGTGGGACGACAATGACAACCAGGACGGCAAGCGGCCGACCTCCATCATTGTGCACCTGCTGGCCAACGGCGAGCACACCGGCTTGAAGGTGGAACTGAATGCCGCCAACGGCTGGAGCTACACCTGGACCGATCTGGATGTCTACCACAACGGTACGGAGATCAACTACACCGTATATGAAGAAGCTGTGGCCGGTTACACCGCCGACTATCAGTACGATTATACCAATGATATCCATGTGACGCTGACCAACAGCTATTCCCCCGAACAGACTGGCCTGACGGTTGAAAAGGTTTGGGTGGACGGCGATAACCAGGACGGCCTCCGTCCCGGCAGCGTGGAAGTGGAGCTGCTGGCCAACGGCGAGCGTACCGGCATCAAGGTGACGCTGAGCGCCATCAACGACTGGTGCCATAGCTTCACCGGCCTGGATAAGTATGCCGACGGCAAGGTGATCGAGTACACCGTAGAGGAACTGACCAAGGTCGAAGGCTATGAAGTCAGCTATAAGCTGGATGAAACCACCGGCCTGTACGAAGTGATCAATACCCACACTCCCGCAACGATCGCTGTGCCCGTAAACAAGGTTTGGGTGGATAACAATAACCAGGACGGCCTCCGTCCCGGCAGCATCGAAGTGGAGCTGTATGCCGACGGCGTGGCCACCGGATTTACGCTGACCCTCAGCGCAGCCAACAACTGGCAGGGCGTTTTCGGTGATATGCCCAAGTACGCCCATGGCGCCGAAGTGGTTTACACCGTACGGGAAGTGAATGTGCCGGAAGGCTACACCGTTAGCTACAATGGCACCACCGTGACCAATACCCATACTCCCGAAATTCGGGATATCACCGTCAACAAGGTTTGGAATGACGCCCATAACCAGGACGGCAAGCGGCCCACTACCATCACCGTCCATCTGTACGCCAACGGCGTGAAGATCGACACCCAGGTTCTGGACGCTTCCATGAACTGGAGCTACACCTGGACCGGCCTCAATAAGTGCGAAAACGGTTCTGAAATCGTCTATACTGTGGATGAAGCGGCTGTAGAAGGTTACACCACCACCGTCGACGGTTTCACCATCACCAACACCCACCAGGTGGCGAAGACCGAGATCAGCGTCAGCAAGGTGTGGGACGATGCCAATAACCAGGACGGCAAGCGGCCGGGTTCCATCATCGTCCATCTGCTGGCCAACGGCGAGCACACCGGCCTGAAGGTGGAACTGAACGGCGCCAACGGCTGGGAGTACACTTGGACCGGTCTGGATCAGTATTCCGGCGGCAAGGAAATCAACTACACGGTATACGAAGAAGCGGTTGCCGGTTACACCACCACCTACACCTGGGACAGCAACGATGACAACCATGCCATCATCACCAACTCCTACGCACCGGAAAAGACCTCCCTGGCTGTGCAGAAACTGTGGATGGACAATAATGACCAGGATGGCATCCGTCCCGATAGCATCCGGGTGGAACTGCTGGCCAATGGCGATCCCACCGGCGTCATCGCCACCTTGACGGCGGCCGGACATTGGGCTTACACCTTCGAAAACCTGGATCAGTATTCCGGCGGTCAGAAAATTGAATACACCGTGCGGGAAGTGGCGGTCAGCGGCTATACCTGCCTCGTCAGCGTGGATAGCATGACCGGCATGGTCACCATCACCAATACCCATACGCCGGAAACTGTGAAGGTTCCCGTCCGCAAGGTATGGAACGATGCCGATAACCAGGACGGTCTTCGTCCCGGCAGTATCGAAGTGGAATTGTATGCCGACGGCATTGCCACCGGAAAGACCATGACCCTCAGCGCGGCCAACGGCTGGCAGGGCGAATTTGAAGGCGTGGCCAAGTATTCCAACGGCACCGAGGTGATCTACACCGTGCGGGAAGTGAATGTGCCGGAAGGCTACACCGTCAGCTACGATGGCACCACCATTACCAATACCCATACGCCCGAAACTGTGAACATCACCGTCGACAAGGTATGGAACGATGCCAACAACCAGGATGGCAAGCGTCCCACCACCATCACCGTCCACCTGTATGCCAACGGCGTGAAGATCGATACCCGGGTTCTGGACGCCTCCATGAACTGGAGCTACACCTGGACCGATCTTGCCAAGTATGAGGCAGGCGTTGCGATCGACTACACTCTGGATGAAGTGGCGGTTGCGGATTACACCACCACCATCGACGGCTTCACCATCACCAACACCCACATTCCCGAAACGGTGGATGTGACCGTCAGAAAGATGTGGGATGACAACAATAACCAGGACGGCAAGCGGCCTGAGAGCATTACCGTCTATCTGGTGGCCAACGGCAACTTCATCGGTCCAAAGGTGGTGCTCAACGAAAGCAATGGCTGGACCTATACCTGGGAGGATATGGACAAATACCACAACGGCACCGAGATCACCTATACAGTGTTCGAAGAGAGTGTGGAAAACTACACCGCCGTTTATGCATGGTCTCCTGCGCATAACCTTACGATCATCACCAACAAATACACGCCTGAAAAAACCAACTTTACAGCACAGAAGGTTTGGATGGATCATGACAATCAGGATGGCCTCCGCCCGGACAGTGTGGAAGTGGAGCTGCTGGCCAACGGCCAGCGCACCGGTATCAAGGTGATCCTCAGCGCGGAGAACCACTGGCGATACACCTTTACTGATCTGGATAAGTACGCCAACGGCGAGGAAATCCGGTACACCGTAGAGGAACTGACCCAGATCGAGGGCTATGAGGTTGACTACAAGCTGGACGAAATGACCGGCCTGTTTGAAGTGATCAATATTCACGATCCTGAAAAGGTGGAAGTACCTGTGATCAAGGTATGGAACGATGCCAATGACCAGGACGGCCTCCGCCCCCACAGCATCGAAGTGGAGCTGTATGCCGACGGCGTTGCCACCGGTATCAGGCTGACCCTCAGCGCAGCCAACGGCTGGCAGGGCGTGTTCGAGGGCCTGGATAAGTACGCCTTCGGTATTGAGATGGCATACACCGTGCGGGAAGTGAATGTGCCTGCCGGCTACACCGTCAGCTACGATGGCGCCACCGTCACCAATACCCACACACCCGAAACTGTGGAGATCACCGTCAATAAGGTTTGGAATGACAATGACAACCAGGACGGCAAGCGACCCACCACCATCACCGTTCATCTGTACGCCAATGGCGAATTGGTCGCGACCCAGGCTCTGGATGCCTTCGGGAACTGGAGCTACACCTGGACCGAGCTAGCCAAGTACGAAGCCGGCGTCGAGATCGTCTATACTGTGGATGAAGTGGCTGTGGAAGGCTATACCACCACCGTCGACGGCTTCACCATTACCAACAGCCACATTCCCGAAACGGTGGAGATCACCGTCAGCAAGGTATGGAACGACAGCGAGAACCAGGATGGCAAGCGTCCGGACTCCATCATTGTCCACCTGCTGGCCGATGGCGAACACACCGGCCTGAAGGTAGAACTGAGCGAAGCCAACGGCTGGGAGCATACCTGGACCGGTCTGGATCAGTATTCCGGCGGCGAAGAGATCAACTACACCATTTATGAGGAAACAGTCGAAGGCTATACCACCACCTACACCCGCGATACCAACGACGACAACCATGTTATCATCACCAACACCTACTCCGTTGATAAGACCTCTTTCACGGTACTGAAGGTTTGGCATGACGATCATGACCTGGATGGCCTGCGGGAAGAAGTGGTCGTGGAACTGTTGGCCAATGACGATCCCACCGGTATTACGGTCACTCTGTCGGAAGCCAACCATTGGACCCACACCTTCGAAAATCTGGATAAGTACGCCGACGGCGAACTGATCGTCTACTCTGCCGTAGAGCTAACCCAGCTGGAAGGCTACGAAACTACCTACAAAACCGATTCCTACACCGGCATTTTTGAGATCATCAATACCCATGTGCCCAACACCACCCAGGTTACCGTTAACAAGGTATGGGATGACAACAATGACCAGGATGGCATCCGTCCTGAGAGCGTTCAGGTCCATCTGCTGGCCAACGGCGTGGAAACCGGCCTGACGGCTGTGCTTTCCATGGAAAACAAGTGGACCTACACCTGGACTGATCTGCCTGTTTACAGCGAGGGCGTCTTGATCGTCTACACCGTAGAGGAAATCGCAGTTGCGGGCTACACTGCGCAGTACACCCAGGATGGTACCGCCATCACCATTACCAACATTCATACGCCCGAGCTGGTGGATGTATCTGTTTCCAAGCTGTGGGATGACGAGAACAACCGGGATGGCATCCGTCCCCAGCAGGTGGAAGTCGCCCTGGTGGTCAATGGCGTGGTTACTGACCAGGTCCTGGTTCTGAATGCCGAAAACGATTGGAGCGGCGTCTGGAGCGACCTGCCCAAGTACAGCAACGGCAAGCTGATCGTCTATACTGTAGTGGAAAAGGATGTTGCGGAAGGCTATGTCAGCGTAGTGGAGGCGGAGAATGATTATGCATTCGTCGTCACCAACTGGCATGCTCCCGAAAAGACCGGCGTGACCGTCTTGAAGCTATGGCAGGACAATGACAATGTCAACGGCACCCGCCCCCAGCAGATCGTTGTGACATTGCTGGCCAACGGTGTGATCGTGGACAAAGTGATTCTCGATGAGAGCAACGGCTGGACCTACACCTGGAGCGATCTGTATCAGTATGCCGACGGCGAGGAGATCCGCTACACGGTTGAGGAAATTTCCAAGGATAAGAACTACACCGTTACCTATTCTGCCGATGAGGGCGAAAACGGAGAGATCCTGTGGCAGATCACCAATACCCTGATTGGCGGCAACCCCGGAACCGGTGACTTCTTCCATACTGTGGCGTTGCTGATGGTTCTCAGCATGGCGGGCATCGTGACTCTGCTTGTGGCGCGCAAGAAGGACCAGGCAGCGGAAGAATGATCGGAAAACACCAATAAACCCAAAACGCATGGGGCCGATTGATCGGCCCCATGTTTTTTGCATATTGGGAAAATGAACCGCGGCGGGTAACAATGACTTGCAAAGACAGCGGTTCGATGCTACAATTTAGAAAACGAAACAAAGGAGTCGATGAAATGGAACGGGAAGCTTTGATCAAAAAAATGACGCTGGAAGAAAAAGCGGCGCTGTTGCAGGGCTGGACCACCTGGACCAGCCGGGAAATCAAACATTTGCAGATTCCTGCCATGTTCCTTTCTGACGGGCCGGTGGGTCTGCGGAAGCAGTTGGGATCGGCGGACCATCTGGGCCTAAACGAATCGGTGCCAGCCACCTGCTTCCCCACAGCGGCCACCATGGCAAACAGCTGGGATGTTCAGCTGGGAGAGGCGCTGGGCCGCGCGCTGGGCGCGGAGGCGGCAGCCAATGATGTCCACGTTGTTCTGGGGCCTGGATTGAATATCAAGCGAAGCCCCCTGTGCGGCCGGAATTTTGAGTACTTTTCGGAAGACCCCTACTTAAGCGGAAAAATGGCAGCGGCCTACATCCGGGGCATCCAGGAAAACGGCGTTGCGGCTTGCCCTAAGCATTTTGCCGTCAATTCCCAGGAGTTGCGGCGTATGGCTATGGATGCCGTGGTGGATGAACGGACTCTGCGAGAAATTTATCTGACAGGCTTTGAAATCGCTGTGAAAGAGGGCCATGCCCAAAGCGTTATGTCTGCGTATAATATGGTAAATGGCGTATACGCCAATGAAAATGCCCACCTGCTGGATGATATCCTCCGCCGGGAATGGGGATTTGACGGGTTTGTGGTCACTGATTGGGGCGCTGATAACGATCATACGGAAGGTGTCCGCGCCGGCTGCAATCTGGTGATGCCGGCACCCGGTCCGGATTGCGCCATTGGTCTTGTGGAAGATGTGAAGGCAGGAAGAATTGAAGAAAGCGTGCTGGATCAGCGGATCGGAGAACTGCTGAAAGTGGTGTTTGCCACAAAGGAAGCGGTGGATCAAGCCCCCAAGACTTTTGATCCGGAAGCCCATCACGGCATCGCCAGAAAATGCGCCGAGGAAAGCATTGTGCTGCTGGAAAACGATGGGATTTTGCCACTGAAAGAGGGTAGCAGCGTTGCCATCATTGGCGATTTTGCCAAGATGCCCCGCTACCAGGGCGCCGGTTCCTCTCAGGTAAACCCCACGAAGCTTGAAAACTTGTATGCTTGCCTGGCAGACAAGCTTTGTATTACCGGCTATGCTCAGGGCTTTGACCGGAAGGATCCCAAACCATCGGCAAAGCGGATCCAACAGGCGGTGGCGGTGGCGAAGGAGGCCGAAACGGTGCTTCTGTGCGTGGGTTTGGATGAAATTTTGGAGTCCGAAGGCATGGACAGAACCCATATGGTGCTCAGCCACAGCCAGCAGGAACTGATCGATGCGGTGTGCGCCGTCAATCAGAATGTAATTTTGGTGCTTTCCGGTGGAAGTCCTTTTGTGATGCCCCCGCGGGGCAGTTATCGCGCCGCCATTCATGGCTATCTGGGCGGCCAGGCTGGGGCTGCCGCCATGGCAGACGCCATTGTGGGTCGGGTCAACCCCAGCGGCAAACTGGCAGAATCCTGGCCGGAAAGTCTGCTGGATGATCCCTCTTACCCCTATTTTCCCAGCCCGGAGCAGACCGCGGAGTACCGGGAGGGTATCTTTGTGGGTTACCGCTATTACACTACCGTCAGGAAACCTGTGCGGTATCCCTTTGGCCATGGCATGAGTTACACCCAATTTGCCTATTCGGATATTTCCGCTTCAGAAGACAGCGTGTCCTTCACCATCGAAAATATTGGACAGCGGGATGGCGCGGAAGTGGCGCAGCTCTATATCTCCTGCCCGGAAGGAAAGGTGAGCAGACCGGCAAGAGAGCTGAAGGGCTTTGCCAAGGTATTCCTGAAGGCCGGGGAAAGCAAGACCGTTACGGTTTCTTTGGATGACAAGGCATTCCGTTATTTCAATTGCAAGACCAACCGCTGGGAAGTGGAAACAGGGGATTACGAAATATCCGTTGCCGCCAGCGTGACCGATGTGAAATTATCTGCCACGGTCCATATTTGTGGCATGGACGCGGAAGAAACCCCTTTGGAATGCTACCGCACCGGGCATATCGAGTCTGTCAGCGATGAGGAATTCGCCGCTCTCTTGGGCCGCCCCATTCCCAATGGCAAATGGAGCCCCGAACTGGGGCCCAACGATACCTTCGGCCAGCTTGCCTATGCCAAAGGCGCGGTGGCCAGAGGCGTGTACCGCATTTTGAATTGGCAAATGGAACGAGCCACCAAACAAGGCGTGCCGGATCTAAATATCATGTTTGTTTTTAATATGCCGCTGCGGGCAATGAACAAAATGGCCGGAAAATTCATCAGCCGGAAAATGGTGGACGACTTTGTGTATATGTTTAACGGCCATTTCTGGGGTGGTTTGGGTAGACTGATTGCTGATTTCTTCCGCAGCATGGCTGCCGGCAGAAAATTTGTAAAAAAACTGGAGGAGGCGGAGCATGGCGGCAATTAGAAATTGTTGGCTGGCCTTTGCGGCCAATCATCCGAAACTCTCCAAATGGATCCGGGAAGGCGGATTGTTTGTCCTTGTCAGCAATCTGATCACGGTGTTCAAGTGGGCGCTGCTGGTATTTTTGCCTGGGGCGTTCGCGTTCCTGGGAAACAGGGATTTTGGCTTTCCGGGTGTGGAACTAACATTATTTGGAAAGAAATTTCTGTGGTACATCATCGGTTACAGCGCGCAGCAGGGCGGTATGGCCTACTTTATCTCCTACATGATCGCCATGGTGATCGGTGAAGTGATCAATTTCTTTATCCAGCGAAGCTTTGTGTTTCGCAGTAAAGGGAATATTTGGTATCAGGGCTTGTGGTATCTGGTGGCCTTTTGCATCATCACTTGCGTAGTCAACTCCATCAATTGCGTCTGGATCGCGGTGGCGGCGGATTATGTGGCCCCCTGGCTTTACAATATTGGCACCACAGTACTTAATGGCGGTATTTCTATGGCGATCTTCTTTTTTGTAAACAAGATCATTTTCCCGGAGGGCCAGGCTGATAAGCAGAATCACGATAAAACGAATTGTGAATAAATTTATACGAAAAGGGTCAAAAGATGGGCAATTCGTATTGCATTCAATGCCGGAATTTGGTACAATGAGTAAAATATCCATAGAATTCTACTTTCGGGGAGAAGGCCTATGAAACGCAAAATAGAAGCTGCGTGCGGAAGCCACAAAGGCATTGTCCGCAAAAACCATGAAGATAACTTTTATTTTAACGGAAAGTATCTGGATAAGTTAAACGATGGCTTGCTGGGTATTTCCACCTTTGAGGGTACACTGAAGCGGGGGATCTGCGTTGCTGTATTTGACGGCATGGGTGGCGAAGATTACGGCGAGGCAGCCTCCTATGCAGCCGCAAAATTCACCAGTAAAGACAATAAAAAGCTGGCAAATTGGGTTTTGAATGAAGAACAATTGCTGAGAAAGCAGGTTTTAGCCAGCAACTACGCAGTAGTAGAAGCAAAGAGAGAAATGGAAACCAGCCGCATGGGCACCACGGTGGTGATGCTGCGGTTTACCGCTCAGGAAGTTTATGTTTGCAATGTGGGCGACAGCCGGGCTTACCGACTGCGGGATGACCAGCTTCAGCAAATTTCTGTGGACCATGTGGCCAAGCGGCCGGGAATGCGGAAAACGCCGCTGACGCAGCATTTGGGAATCGATCCGGAATATATGGCGATTGAACCCCATATCGTCAAGGACGAAGTCCGGGAAGGGGATACATATCTTCTGTGCAGCGATGGATTGACAGATATGCTGACCGATGAAGAGATTTTGGCGATTATGCGCAAGAAAAAGAAAGCGTCTGAATGTGTAAAATCGCTGACCGCGGAGGCCCTGGAACGCGGAGGCCGCGACAATGTGACGATTATTGTATGTAATATCATTTGATGGGAGAGACGGTATATGAATTTTCCGAATTTACCGCCAAAATACTCGGATTGGGTCATTGTAGACCGAATAGGAAAGGGAAGCTTCGGCGCGGTCTATAAAATCAAACGCGCTGATGAGGAATTTACAGAATATGCTGCCTTAAAAGTGCTGACCATTCCGCAAGGTGATGAACTGGATGCTTTGCGTTCCACTTACAATGATGAAAGTGTCCGGCTGCACCTGAAGGATAACCTAACAAAAATCAAAAAAGAATATGCCATGATGGCAAAGATGAAGGGTTGTGTCAATGTCGTTCATTGTGAAGACATTCAGTCCGTTCCCCGCGAAGACGGTTTCAGCTGGGACATCTTTATCAAAATGGAATTGCTGACTGCCTGGAAGGAATGGGTTCCGGCGCAATACTCGGAGCAGCTTGCCATTCGGATGGCCAATGATATTTGTAACGCGTTGAAATGGTGCGAGCGCTTTAATGTAATTCATCGTGATATTAAGCCGGAAAATATTTTTGTTTCTGAGGACGGAAGCTTTAAGCTGGGTGACTTTGGCATTGCCAAGAATATGGAAGGTACCAGCAACGCTACCATCACCGGCACATACGCCTATATGGCACCGGAGGTGTACAAAAGCCAGGCTTACAATGCCCGGGCGGATATTTATTCTCTGGGTATGGCGCTGTATTGGCTTATGAATGAGAGGGCAGGCCCGTTCCTGAAAATCGGAAAGATTCCCGGCACCGAGGAAAAATGGAATTCCTGGATGCGCCGCTTCTCCGGCGAGCCCCTCCCACCGCCCAAAAACGGTAGCGAGGAGTTAAAGCAGATCGTTCTGAAAGCCTGCGCTTTTGATCCGCAGGATCGTTATCAGACTGCGGCAGAAATGCAGGACGCACTGAATTCTATCGGAAAGAAAACGGCGTTTGTGCCTGTGCCGATTCCTGAATTTGACAGCGAAAAAGCGGATATGCCGGCAGTAGATGATCTTGCGGATAGCTTGGCGAATGAAGATTTAACGGTTGGCTTAGCGGACGAAGATCTTACTGTCAGCTTGCTGGACGAAGATGCTACGGTGAGCCTGGTGGACGAAGATGCTACGGTGAGCCTGGTAAATGAAGAAGCTACTGTAAGCTTGGCAAACGAGCAAAAGACGGCTGGTTCTGCTAAAAACAAAACTCGAAAGCCTGAGGGTAAGGGAAAACAGAAGAAAAAGAAAAAATCAAAAGCTGGCTGGGTCATTGTCCTTCTCTTACTGTTGATTGCCGGCGCGGTAGCATATTTTATGCTGGGAGACCCGCACCTGTTCTGCGATTGGGCAGATGCTACCTGCTCTGAGCCTCAGACATGCCGGGTTTGCGGAAAAACCAGAGGCGAGCCTTTGGCCCATGTGTGGGGCGAGGCTGCGTGCGAGAAACCCATAACCTGCGTTTCTTGCGGTTTTGCCAGCGGTATTTTGCAGGATCACGAATGGTCTGAGCCTACCTGTCAAACACCGGCCACCTGTGTGCGCTGCAACAAGGAGAGCGAGGAGTACGCCGAGCATCAGTGGTCCATCGCAACCTGCGCCGTGGCAGCAAGTTGCACCGTCTGCGGTGAGAGCAGCGACCAGTATGGCGAACATGTTTGGGCAGACGCAACCTGCACCAAGGCACCTACCTGTACCGTTTGTGGATTGGAGCAGGGAGAAACCCTGGATCACAGCTGGACGAATGCCACCTGCACCAAGCCTGCCACCTGTACTGTTTGCGGACTGGAGCAGGGAGAAACTCTGGAACATAACTGGACTGAGGCGACTTGCATTGCGCCTCAAACCTGCATGGATTGTAATGCAACTATCGGAACAACCGCGGACCACACCTGGGATGTTGCCAGCTGCACGGCGCCTGCTACCTGTATCCATTGCGGTGCCCAAAGCGAAGCATACGGAGAACATACCTGGCAGGAGGCTACTTGTACGGAGCCCCAGACCTGTTCCGTGTGTGGAGAAACCAACGGCAGCGCCAATGGACATACCTGGGGTACTGATCCGGACACCGGCCT
Organism: Faecousia sp.; assembly: GCA_045595225.1. Classification (GTDB taxonomy): domain Bacteria; phylum Bacillota; class Clostridia; order Oscillospirales; family Oscillospiraceae; genus Faecousia. The sequence goes on along the minus strand of JAZOAD010000063.1, from coordinate 6,390 downwards.
GAAGGTTTGTGATGTTTGCGGCGTCAATAAGCTGTATTGCACCCTCAATTACGGCGAGAAGGACCTGAAGCTGGGTGAGTATATCGTATTGAAGCTGACGGATCCCGATGGCAATGAAGTGGATGTACAGTGGACTTCCGATAACGCCTGTGTTTCCGTGCTGGGTAACCGCATTACGGCTGTTTCCCTGGGTACTGCCCGGATCACGGCGGAGTATGAGGGTGAAACCTATGCCTGCATCGTCAGCGTTCAAATGGAGAGAACTGTGGTTAAGAATACCATCAGCGCCGGCGGCGACTTTACCATCGCTATCAAAAATGACGGCACTGTGGTGATCACGGAAACCAACGGCGCGCCCAAGTATGATGTAAGCGGATGGCGGAATATCGTGTCTGTTTGCGCCTCGGAATCCTTCGTTGTTGGTCTGCAGGAGAATGGCAAGGTAGTGCTTGCGGGCAGCTTGAACGATGAGCTGAAGAAAGCTCTCAACTGGAACAATATCATTGCGATTGCTGCCGGTAAGACCCATATCGTAGGTGTGAAAAAGGATGGCACCGTGGTGGCCGTTGGCAGCAGCCAGTACGGCAAGGTAACCGATGTGGGCGGCTGGACCGATATTGTGGCAGTTGCTGCAGGTTATTACCATACGATCGGCTTGAAGGCGGATGGTACAGTTGTAACCACCGCTGCACCGGCGGCGCCTAACAATAAAAATCAGTGCAATACCTCCAGCTGGAGCAATATTGTGGCCATTGCCGCAGGTAACTTGTATACAGTAGGTCTGAGGGCGGATGGTACGGCCGTGGCCGTGGGCTTTAACGGAGCAGGTCAATGTGATGTCAGCGGCTGGCGTAATGTTGTGGCCATCAGCGCCTTCAATGCCTGCACAATGGGCTTGAAGCGGGATGGCACCGTGGTAATCGCCGGCGGCGTTTCCGATTCCCAGCGCGCTGTGGGCGAGTGGACGGATGTTGTAGCGGTCAGCGTTGGTATGCTGCACACGGTTGCGCTGAAAGCGGATGGCACCATGGTGGCTACAGGCGGCAAAAAACAAAGTGGCGTTTTCAAAGACAGCGACGGCTGTAACGTCGGTTCCTGGAAGGATATCCAGCTGCCGCCGAAACCCTGGTGGGGATAAAACCCAACGGAATTACCATCAAACCGCCATCGGGCAGGCTTGCCCGGTGGCGGTTTAAAAAATGACGAAAAATTTTCAAAAAATGGTGAAAAAACTATTGACAAATAGAGGTTGGCGCGCTATAATACTCAAGCGCATGGACGATTAGCTCAGCTGGCTAGAGCATCCGCTTGACGTGCGGAAGGTCATAGGTTCGAGTCCTATATCGTCCACCAAATAGAAAACCACACCTTCGGGTGTGGTTTTTCTTTTTCGGTATGGTATTAGAGATAGGACTCGAACATATCCGATTGCAACATGCCGGTGGCATGTTGCTGCCACCAGTGCAAACACTGGTGGCTACAATGAATAAATCGAGTCCTATATCGTCCACCAAAGACAGTCACCGAAAGGTGGCTGTTTTTTATTCAGCGGTAAACCACTTGCAGTGGGTCAGATCATAGGTTCGAGTCCTGTTGTCTCCACCATACATGAAAAATCCGAACTACTTCACGATAGGAAGTGCGTTCGGATTTTTTGTTTATATCAAAGACATTACATATTGAGCTGTAAGCCCAGAGGATTTCACCGTCCTCTGAGCCGTTAATTATTTTGTTATTTAGGTATAGGAAGCTACTGCATAAGAAGAAATTGCAAATGGTGTCGTATCCCAAGCCTAACCTTTATCTCGTGTTTCCCCGAAAACAAGTGATTTGTGGGTTGTATACATATGACAGCGACGGCACGAAAGAAATCATTGGAACGCAAGTTGTAACATACGCACCCAGAGTGGAAGATATGTATATCACGTGGGATATTTATGAGCTTGGCAGCTAAGCTTTCGTATAGATAACGGTCTGCGCGGGGCCTCTTGCAGGCCCCGGCAGTATCGAATCATAATCGCTGTGAAAAGTACTGCGAATGCGGGATGGCTCCCGGGTATTTTTGCAGATGCAACCGGCGGTTGCTGAATTTCCAAGCGAGCGTGCTGTACCTTTGTGTATGTCGATGCTATACTACTGATGAATACAAATTTGAAAGGAACGATGGAAAATGAAAAAATTTTTCGCGCTATGGATACTGCTTGCGATGCTGGTGGGCTTGTTTACCGGCTGTGGCGAGCCGGGACAGACCACCGGGACGACCCAACCCAGCGATACTGGGGCAGCACAGGATAATATGCCTTGGATTGCCCTGGAAGAGGGTTATTTTGAACTGCTATGCGAAAATTGCAGCATTGATATCTATCTTCAAGACGGCGGCGCAAGGTTTATTGTTATGTGGCTGATCGCCGACCGGGATCTGACAGGAGAAACTGTCAGCATTTCCACAGACCTGGGGACGACGTTTTCGTTTACGCCAATTGCGCCGAGTGCAGAATATTCCATCCCGTCATCGGTCTATTGTAGCTACCAAGGGATCTCCTGGGCAGAGGTAGCGGCCAATTCGGAGAAGGAATTAGCGGCACTGGAGCAGGCGAGGTCGGAGCGCTCGGGTTTGGGCACAGATCTGCCGCTCCTGTACGGCTATCAGCTAATGCTGCCGCTGGATGCGTTACTGGGACTGCCCCCGGTAGAAGAATGGGATGATATCGAGTTTGATTTTGACAAGTTGAATATCCACTCCGTCACAGTCACCATTGGCGACCGAAGCAAGACCTACGATGTGGGCCTGATGCAGTTCCGTAACGAACTGTCAATAACACCGGGCAACGGCGGCCTCAAGCTGCGGGGCGGCATGGCAGCCGGTTATAATACAGATCCATCCACCGATGGTGTGGCCAAATTGCCGGAAATTCGCTATTACGCGGATGTAGATTTGGTGCTGGAAAATATCTATGTTGCCGGCGAGACCGGTGTGCAGGTGCAGCAGGTGGAAATGATCATCACCGCCGAAAGCGGAGCTTCCTATAATATGAAATGGGACGGCGTTACGCCGCTGGAAGTGGATGCGGGCAGTACTATCACCATGTTCCCGGTGGCGCAGGCCGCCAATATGGCAAATACCCTTTCCGGCAATGTTGTCCGTCATTTTGTTTTGCAGTATCACAACGGGGATGGGGTTTATCAATCCAACTTCCAAATGTCCTGGCTGATCTATACCGGCGCGTTTGATGTCTATGCAGGAAAGGTAGACGGCGTGGATATGCTGCCCTATTATCTGGATTATGTCAACGCTCTACATGAGATTACGTAAAATGAGAGGTGCAAATATGGTTAAAAAAATACGGAATATCGTGATTGGCGTGCTGCTTCTGGCGCTGCTGATCCTGCCGGTGGGCGCGCTGTACGCCCTGTCTTCCATGGAGCAGGCACAATTTGCGGAAAATAATACACCGCCGGTGGAATTAACGGAATTTTCCTACGGCACGCCATCCATGGTCCGCTGCATAGATGTTTCGGAAACCATCACCCTTTCCGGAACGGTAATCAGCACAGAAGTGATCTATCAGGAACTGGATGTGGAGGATCCTGCCTTGCTGCGTTTGCTGGTAACAGAAGGCAAGCTGATGCAGGAAGGAGATTTAATTGGCTATTACCAAGGAGAGGCCATTTATGCTACCCAAACCGGTGTAATCCGCTCCGTCGGCCGGGAAAAGGAAGCCTATATTGAGCTTTGGTCCCTGGACGCGCTGGCAATTGAATGTTATGTTACAGACGCACAGCTGAAGGTGCTGCAAAGAGGCAGCCTTGCCCTTTCCGATAGTGATGGCAATCCCTACACGGTGAGCCGGATTGACTCCGTATCCGTCGGAAATGCAAACACCCGGGTTCTGCTTACCGCGGATGCCGGGTTGCTGACCTTTGGCAAAACTTTGTCAAAATTTACGCTGAATACCGGCCGGGTGTATCCGCAGAGCACGGTTGTGGAATCCCGTTGTATTTTCTCCGCAGATGGCGGCTTCACACATTATGTGCGCCTGGTGGATGAAGATGGCAATGTGTTGGGCTTACAGCAGGTGACTGTGGGCGTTACCGTTGGCAACTACACCTGCGTGACCGGTGTGGAGGAAGGCCAGTTCTGCGACCCTGCCTACAAGTCCATTGTGGAGGGGTGAAGTTATGCGGGAACTGAATTTGCAGTTGCAGCATATCAAGAAAAGTTATGCCCGTCCGGTGCTGACTGATGTCAATTTGCAAGTGAACAACGACAGCTATGTGACCATTCTGGGAAAATCCGGTTCCGGAAAATCTACTATGCTGAATATTCTGGGCATGGTGGAGGGCTATGACAGCGGAGAATATCACTTTAACGGCACCAAAATACGCAATGGCGTGGACTATGCCCGGTTGCGGCTGGAAAATATCGGTTTCATTTTCCAGTCCTACAATCTGATCCCTACGCTTTCCTGCCGGGAAAACATTATGCTGCCAACGCAATATAGTGGGCGACTGAAGCCGCAGAATTTTGATGAACTGGTGAGCTTACTCGATTTGGAGCCGCTGCTGCAGCAGCGGGTGAATACGTTGTCCGGCGGTGAGAAGCAGCGGGTGGCTGTGGCCAGAGCGTTGATTCTGGACCCCTGCCTGCTGTTGGCGGATGAACCTACCGGCAATTTGGACCCGGTGAATAAGGAAATTATTTTCCGCCTTTTGGCATCGGAACACAAAAAGGGGCGGGGTATCATCCTAATCACCCACGATGCTGAAACCGCCGCCCAGGCACACGCCACCTATCGATTAGAGGGAGGGATGCTCCATGAAACAGTTTAAGCATGCGGCGCTGATGCTGTGGCGCAACCTGCGCAGCTATGGTATGCTGTCGGTGACCATTGTGCTGTCTTTTTCGCTGATGCTGGGATATTTGGCTTTTATGGATTCCGATCTTTATAACCAGTATAAGTATATCCTGGCCGGAGATCCCAATGTTGTGATGACCTACACCTGGGAATCAACCGGACACAACGCATTGCAAGCCATGACGAAAAAAACGGATCCGGACGCCCAGATTTATCAATACTATTGCTACGACGGAAAGCTAAGCCAGTTCGGAGATATCTTTGCGAAGATCACCTTTTTGCCCTATGCCGATGTGCCGGTGCATCGGCTTCGTATGGTGCTGGGAGACCGATATGGTAACGCATACAATGATAGTGTTCCGATAACCATTACGCAAGGAAAGCAAAGCTTTCTTCTGGAGCAGAACGAGGCTATTGTGGATGAAACATTATTTCGTTCCCTTAGTCCGGATGGTACATTGCCCGTGTCGCTGACCATTCCCATCGAGTGGAGTGATCGTTCTGTTTCCTATTACACCGTGGAGGTGGTAGGCGTATGTTCCCAGCAAGGCGCACTATATGCCGACGAAAATGGCCAGCAACAGGGGCAGTGTTATATCTATGTATCGCAATCTATGCTGGGCGATCGTTCTGTCCAGGAAATTGGCGCTGTTCAGTGGATTACCTGGATGTATACCCAGCATCCAAATGAATTGGTGGATTATGCCAAAAGCCTGGACATGGTGGTGCACGCCATTTGCCAGGAGCAGGAGGAGGCCATTCAGCAGCTCCAGGCGAAAACCGGAACAAAGGGCGCTGTAGCGGCGGTGCTGTTGCTGCTCTTGGGCATCAATTTGTATTCCAGTTTTTCCAACGCCTTAAACGGCCGGAAATATGAGATTGGCGTCAAGCGGGCTATCGGCGCGTCAGCAGGGCATATATTACTGCAGTTTTTGCTGGAAAGCCTGTTGGTGATGCTGGTGAATATCCTGATGTCCATTTTATTGGTTGCGGATGCCTTGTCCATTTACAAGCTGTACGTGCTGCTCACAGAGGAGTATCAATGGGTGGTGGATGTGTCGGTTTATTCTGTTGCCATGTTCCTTGTCTGCAGTGTGACACTGACGGTGGTTTTCAGTTTGCTCTTTGCCTATAAATCCACCCAGGTGGAGATTGTGCAATACCTAAAAGCAGAGTAAAGTTACATCATCAAGTCAAAAAGTCAGCCGGGTACACAAAACCTCAACGCACCAGATCCACGGTTTATCCACTTGCATTACCAGGGCAATTCGTGTATAATCGTGTCGATCATACAATTGTTTTGAGGTAGAAAGAAATGGAAGTGAACTATCGTATTCAGCGGCACTACAAAACCGCCAAATATCCCATCCGGCAGCCCCGGTGGCTGACCTGACTGATTTGGTTTCTGTCCAAAATCATGCTCATCGGTAAAAAATACACCCTGGAAACCATCGACATGGAGGGTTTGAAGCCACCTTACATCATTTTTAGCAACCATATGGCCTTCATCGACTTTGAGCTGGCGGCTATGGTC
>JAZOAD010000062.1:0-3998 GCA_045595225.1 Faecousia sp. | reverse complement strand
CAATGTGCCGGAGCGGGATATGTACAACACCTACAACATGGGCGTGGGCATGAGCATCGTTGTGCCTGCTTCCGAAGTAGAAACCTCTCTGGAAATTCTCCGCGCCCACGGTGAAACCGCCTATGTGATCGGCGAGATCATCGAAGGCGAAGAAAAGGTGATTTTGGCATGAAGCGGATCGCCGTGTTAGTTTCCGGCGGCGGCACCAATCTGCAGGCGCTGATCGACGCCCAGGGCAGAGGCGAATTGGGTAACGGTAAAATCACCGCTGTGATTTCCACCAAAGCCGACGCCTATGCGCTGCAGCGGGCAAAAAATGCCGGTATCGAAGGGTTTGTGCTGCCCCGCAAGGAATATGATTCCAATCAGGCCATTACCGTCGCCCTGGTGGAGCTGCTGAAAAAGCTGGAGATTGACCTGGTGGTATTGGCTGGTTGCATGACCATCTTTACCGCGGAATTGGTAAGCGCCTACCCAAACGCCATTATGAATGTCCATCCGGCGCTGATTCCCGCCTTCTGCGGCACAGGCTACTATGGTCTGCGTGTCCATGAGGAAGCGCTCCGTTACGGCGTCAAGCTCAGCGGCGCTACAGTACATTTCGTCAGCGAAGAATGTGACGGCGGCCCCATCATTGCCCAAAAGAGTGTGGAAGTCCGCCCCGGCGACACCCCGGAAACTCTGCAAAAACGCATTATGGAGCAGGCGGAATGGGTATTGCTTCCCCAGGCCGTCCGGGCTTTTTGTGAAGACCGGATCGCTGTTGACGGTCGCACCGTAATCATCCGTTAATTCTCGTAGGGGCGATTCAAGAATCGCCCGTGACCCCCAAAATATTACCGGCGGGCGATTCTTGATTCGCCCCTACAAAGGAGAATACCAATGAACGTTTACGAAATCGGCAATCTGGCCGAAAAACTGGCAAATAACACCTACCCCGGCCGAGGCATCGTGCTGGGCATTTCTCCCGACGGCAACACTTCTGTCGCCGCCTACTTCATCATGGGCCGCAGCGTCAATTCCCGCAACCGGGTATTCTGCCTGGAGCCCGACGGCATCCGTACCGAGGCCCACGATCCCTCTTTGATGAAGGACCCCCATCTGATCATTTACCATCCCGTTCGGGCGTGTGGTCGCGGCCTGATCGTCACCAACGGTGACCAGACCGACACCATTTGGGAATACCTGGGCCGTGGCGAAAGCTGGGAAGCAGCGCTCCGCACCCGGATGTTTGAGGATGACCGCCCCAACTGGACGCCCCGCATTTCCGGCCTTCAAGCCGCCGACGGCAGCTACAAAATGTCCATTTTGAAGGCCGCCGATCCGGAGGGCAACGCCTGCGCCCGCTTTTTCTGGGAGTACCCCGCCACACCCGGCCTGGGCCATTTCCTGCACACTTATGTCTGCGACGGCAATCCCGTGATCCCCACCTTCCAGGGCGAGCCGGAGCGGGTAGAGATTCGCGGCAATATCGACGAATTTACCGATATGCTGTGGAACAACCTGAATGAAGCCAATAAAATTTCCCTGTTCGTCCGCTACACGGACATCGCAACCGGTGCTTACGAACAAAGAATTATCAATAAGCACGCTTAACGAATTAGGAATTAGAAATGAGGAATTGGGGATTTTCTATCTCGACCCATTCCTAATTCCTAATTCCTAACTCCTAATTCCTAATTAAACGGAGGTTTTTTGCAATGAACAACTTCGAACTGAAATATGGCTGCAATCCCAATCAGAAGCCCGCGTCGCTGTATATGCATGATGGCAGCGAACTGCCCATCACTATTCTGAACGGCCGTCCCGGTTACATCAACTTTATGGACGCCCTGAACTCCTGGCAGCTGGTCAAGGAGCTGAAAGAGGCAACCGGTATGGCTTGCGCCACCTCCTTCAAGCACGTTTCCCCCACCCCCGCCGCCGTTGGCAAGCCCCTTCCCCCGGAGCTGAAGAAGGCCTGCTTTGTGGAGGATGTGGAGGGCCTGGATGAGAATCCCCTGGCCTGCGCCTATGTCCGCGCCCGTGGCGCTGACCGGCTCTGCTCCTTCGGCGACTGGGTGGCGCTGAGCGATGTCTGCGACGAGCTGACCGCCAAGCTGATCGCCCCCGAAGTGTCCGACGGCGTCATCGCCCCCGGCTACACCGAGGAGGCCCTGGCCATTTTGAAGGCCAAGCGCAAGGGCGGCTACAATGTGGTGGCCATTGACCCCAATTATGTTCCCGATGTGCAGGAGCGCAAGCAGGTATTCGGCATCACCTTTGAACAGGGCCGCAATAATTTCAAAATTGGCGAGCATCTGCTGCAGAACATTGTAACCGCCAACAAGGAATTGCCCGAGAGCGCCAAGATCGACCTGATCGTTTCTTTGATTACCTTGAAGTACACCCAGAGTAACTCTGTCTGCTTCGCTTATGACGGCCAGGCCATTGGCGTAGGCGCAGGTCAGCAATCCAGAGTCCACTGTGTGCGCCTTGCCGGTGGCAAGGCCGATACCTGGTTCCTGCGCCAGCATCCCAAGACCCTCAGCCTGCCCTTCCGCCCCGATTTGGGTCGCCCCGGCCGTGACAATGTAATCGACGGCTACATCAACGGCAACGAGGAAGATGTTTGCGCCGATGGTATTTGGCAGAACTACTTTACTGTCCGTCCCGAACCCCTGACCGCGGAAGAAAAGCGGGCATGGCTGGATTCCCGGGACGCGGTGGCGCTGGGCTCCGACGCTTTCTTCCCCTTCCCGGACTCCGTCAAGCGGGGCGCTGCCTCCGGTGTCAAGTACATCGCGGAACCCGGCGGTTCCATTCGTGACGATTTGGTCATCGAAGAGTGCGACAAGCGCGGTATCGTCATGGCCTTCACCGGGATGCGCCTTTTCCATCACTGATCCAATTAGGAATTGGAAATGAGGAATTAGGAATTGAAAGAAAATGAAGTCCAAGCCAAAAGCATGGCTTTCGCCAAGCGGATCGTATTTGCCTGTCATTATCTACGGGAGCAGAAACAGGAGTATGTTCTTTCCAAGCAGTTGCTCCGCAGTGGAACCAGCATTGGCGCAAATATCGCAGAGGCCCAATATGGCAGCAGCCGTAAGGACTTTCTCAATAAATTATACATTGCGCTCAAAGAATGTGCAGAAACCAAATACTGGTTGGAACTTCTTTTGGAATGCGGCTATCTCTCTGCTGCAGAGCACCAGTCTTTGCTGATGACTGCGAAGAACTACTGAAAATCCTGTCCTCTATCACAAAATCCACGAAAGACAATTTGGGATGAAGGAACGCTGTGACTCAGATATATTCCTAATTCCTAACTCCTAATTCCTAATTTTACGGAGGTTAAACTATGAAACTGTTAGTTGTTGGCGGCGGTGGCCGTGAGCACGCCATCATCCGCTCCTTAAAGAAAAATCCCGATGTGACCGAAATTTTCGCCCTGCCCGGTAACGGCGGCATCGCGCAAGATGCCACCTGTGTACCCATCGGCGCCACAGATATTGAAAAAATCGTGGCCTTCGCTGTGGAAAACGACGTTGATTACGCCGTGGTAGCCCCCGATGACCCCCTGGTTTTGGGCTGTGTGGACGCGCTGGAAGAAAAAGGAATCCCTTGCTTCGGTCCCAGAGCCAATGCCGCTATCATCGAAGGCAGCAAGGCCTTTGCCAAAAATCTGATGAAGAAGTACGGTATTCCTACCGCCGCTTACGAGATATTCACAGAGCTTGACAAGGCTCTGGAATATCTGGAAACGGCCCCTATCCCCACTGTTATCAAGGCAGACGGCCTGGCGCTGGGCAAGGGTGTTATCATCGCCGCTACCCGTCAGGAGGCCAGGGACGCTGTCACAGATATGATGGTAAATGCCAAGTTTGGCAAAAGCGGCAGTACCGTGGTCATTGAGGAGTTCCTTACCGGCCCTGAGGTTTCCGTGCTTGCCTTTACAGACGGAAAAGTCGTTCGCCCCATGGTATCCAGCATGGACCATAAACGTGCCGACGACA
>JAZOAD010000061.1:0-11013 GCA_045595225.1 Faecousia sp. | reverse complement strand
TCCTCTGCCGCATCCACACCCAGTCCGCCGATATCGCCCTGGGCACCAACGATGAAGTAGGTGGCGCCGGCGACCAGGGTATGATGTTTGGCGGCGCTTGCACCCACACCCCCGAGCTGATGCCCCTGCCCATCGCCCTGGCCCGGGCTCTGGCTTCCCGGCTGACCGAGTGCGCCCACAGCAACGATCTGCTGCGGCCCGACGGCAAGACCCAGGTCACCGTGGAATTCGATGAATGCAACAATGTCATCGGCATCGACACCGTGGTGGTGTCCATCATGCACAGCCCCGACTTTGAAATGGAAGAACTGCGCCGCTATGTGCGCGAGGGTGTCATCGCCCCTGTACTGAACAAGTACGGTTTTGATATTAAGGACGTGCGCTGCATCCACATCAATCCCACCGGCAACTTCGTTATCGGCGGCCCCGACGGTGACACCGGCCTGACCGGTCGAAAGATCATTGTGGACACCTACGGCGGCTTCTTCAGCCACGGCGGCGGCGCTTTCTCCGGCAAGGACCCCACCAAGGTGGACCGCTCCGGCGCTTACATGGCCCGCTACATGGCGAAAAACCTGGTAGCCGCCGGCATCTGCACCAAGGTAGAGGTACAGCTGGCCTACGCCATTGGCGTTGCCGAGCCTGTTTCCATCCGTGTGGAAAGCTACGGCACCGGCAAGATCGCGGACGAAGAGATCACCGCTGTGCTGCGCAAGGCCTGCGATATGACCCCCGCCGGCATCATCAAGCGGCTGAACCTGCGCCAGCCCATCTACGCCAAGACCGCTGAATTCGGCCATTTCGGTATCAACGAAGGCCGCCCCTGGGAAAACACCGACCTGGCTCCCATTCTGAAGGAGCTGGCCGGCATCTAACAAACAGCGAAAGGAACGGCAGCCCGCCGTTCCTTTTTTGCGCTTCAATTTATCGTATTGCGATAAATATTTATTGACTTTTTATGCCCAACTTGTATAATAATGGCAGAGGTGATGTAAATTGAAAAGCAAAATTCCCTTTTTCATCTACACAGTTCTGGCGGTCCTGATCGGCGCAGGCGCCATCATGTATTTGTACTGGCTTCCGAATGCCTTGCGGTACATGGCCCATTTCCGCCCTTTGGCTGCTTTGCGTTGGATCTGCGGATTGATCGCCATTCCCTTTTTCGGCATTCTTTTGTCAGCCTTCCCGTTTCCCAAAGCGGTCGCCAATGACACGGTATTCAGCGCCCGTACCGCTAAGCGAATTTTTGGCATTTCCATTGCGCTTTTGGTTGATTGCTTGCTTCTGTGCGCCACGGCGGCATGGCTCTTGTGGGCCGGTGAAGCCCTGCTCTCCCCCGCTCTGATGTTTGTGGCCCTGATCGGCATGACTGTTGCGGCCATGCTTTTCATCCTTTCCCGGTATGTGGATCGGGCGGCTACTCTCAAGGAGGAGGCGGACGCCACACTATGATCGTTTTCAATATTGATGTCATGCTGGCAAAGCGAAAAATGAGCGTTGGCGAATTGGCTGACAAAGTGGGCTTCACCATGGCGAATGTATCGCTCCTAAAAAACGGAAAGATCAAGGCGCTAAAGATCTCCACATTGGACAAACTTTGCCGAGTGCTGCAATGCCAGCCCAGCGACCTGCTGGAATATATAGAAACGGACGAGAGCCATGATGAAGGAGCATTATGATGTCGCCATCCTGGGCGGCGGTCCTGCCGGCGCCACCTTTGCCCGGGAAATAGCAACGCAGTGTCCGGATCTTCGCATCGCGCTGATCGATGAGAAGCCCAAAACCGGCAGCAAGGTCTGCGGCGGTCTACTGGCGCCGGATGCCCAAAAAGTGCTGGCGCAGTTTGATCTGTCGCTGCCGAAAAGCATTCTCTCCGATCCGCAAATATTTGATGTAGCAACGGTTGACCTGACCTCGGGGGTCCACCGAAACTACCAGCGGCACTATTTGAATATGGATCGGGGCAAATTTGACCGGTGGCTCCTGTCGCTGGTGCCCGATCATGTGGACATAGTCAAAGGCAAGTGCTTCCGAATCCAAACGGGATTCCTTTTACAGATTAAAACGGACACAGGCAATGCGGAAATCTCCGCCAAATACTTAGTCGGCGCGGATGGCAGCAATTCCATGGTGCGCCGCGCCTTTTTCTCGCCGCCCAAAAAGCAATATGTGGCGATTCAGGAATATTTCCGGGATATGGGCGCGAATTTCCCTGCCTATTCCTGCGTTTTCGACCAAACAACCTCCGATTCCTGCTCCTGGACCATTCGCAAGGATGGGTATCTGATTTTCGGCGGCGCCTTCGAAAAAAAAAGATGCCGGGCTGCTTTCGAGACGCAAAAAGCCCGGCTGGAAGAGCGCTTTGGCATCCCATTGGGCCAGCCCATCAAACGGGAGGCCTGCTTGCTCACCAGCATCCGGGGTAGCCGGGATTTTGTTTTGGGCAAGGACGGTGTGTTCCTTTTGGGCGAAGCGGCAGGCTTTGTCAGCCCCAGCTCCTTCGAAGGTTTCAGCAGCGCCTTTTTAAGCGGAAAATTCCTGGCTGATTCCTTCGCCACCGACTCGGATTTTCAAACTATCCTGCGGCAATACAAGCGGAAAACCCTGGGGCTGCGGATCAAGTTATGGTTCAAAATCCCCAAAATGCGGATCCTCTGCTCCCCTATCCTGCGAAAGATCATCATGACATCCGGCATTTGCAGCATTCCAAAATACCAAAAACCATCCACCTGACGCTTTGCCAGGTGGATGGTTTTTTACCTTATCTTAGTTTGCGGAGTCAAAAGAATCAATATCGCCGACATAATACTGGGCGATCATCATGGCATCCAGGTAATTCACCTGGCCGTCGCCATTGACATCGGCAGCATTCAGGTTCAGATCGGCATCCGTAATATCACCGACGTAATACTGAGCAACCAGCATGGCATCCAGATAGTTGATGGCGCCGTCGCCGTTGGCATCACCCATGGTGACCTCACCGCCGGAGGAAGAAACAAATTCTGCCGTTACGGTCAGCTGGCCGCCTACGCAATCCCAATTCTCGTCATAGGTCAGCAGGCACAGCAGGATCTTATCGCCTGCGGCGACCTCCCAGGTCAAGGTGTTGGGGGCACCGTCGCAGCCGTAGTGATAGGCGTACACATCCTGGGTGTCATTTCTTGCTTCAAATGCCCAGTTGTCGCCGGTAACGGTAATGGTCAGGGTACCGCTTTCGGGAGCGGTCCAGCCCAGCCAGTAGCCTTCATAAGTCGCGGGCACATTCACTGTCTGATCGCCAAGGATCATATCGTCGGGATTACTGCGAATACCGGCGGGAATCTCCACTTCCATCAGGAAGCTGGCGGTATCATCACCGGCGTTGCCGATCCGGATATCCAAACCGTCCGTAAATCTGTATTCCACTACGCCGTCTACGGCATAGATATAGAAAGGCTCGGTCTCGTCCGTATCATAATTGTAGCGATTGACGATGATGTAGGCATTCTCGCCGTAAATGTACAGGGCATAATCGTAGAAATCATAGCCCATAAATTCGTAGTAAAGGGCCTCACCGGCAGGAATATTAACGGTATAGGTGGGCAGATCCTCAATATACACCGCAACAGGGTTCAGCTCGCTGCCAACAGGCTCTTCATAGAATCCTTCATAGCTGAGCCACACATTGGTTTCATAGGGATAACCATCCAAAGAGTCGATGGTAATCACCACCTCGTCGCCCGCCGTAACCTCCAGGGTATTCTTGAATACGGTAACGGGCTGGCCGTTCAGCAGCAGGCTGAAGCCTTCCAGATAGAACTCATCTGTCAGATAGCTCTCGGGCCAATGATTACCGAAGCAGCCAAAGCTGCGGAAGGTAATGTACAGTGTGCCGGATGCTTCCGCAATATAGGTATAATCCTTTCTCACGGGAGCGCCCCAGCCTTCCCGCACCTTCAGATAGTTGTTCTCCAGATGGAGGTTCAAATCCTCTTCTTCGGATTCGCCGGAGGGTGTGAATTCCAAGGTAACCGTCAGCTCGCCGCCAACAGGAATCCAATCCGCGTCAGCGGTGTACAAATTCAGCAGGATGATGTCGCCCTCATTCACTTCCCAGGACAGGTAGTTGGCGTCGCCTTCCGCGCTGTATCGGCCGGCATAGTCCTCCTGGGTTTGATTGAAAATATCAAAGGCCCAGCTGTCACCGGATACGATGATGGTCATGGTGCCGTTTTCGGGAACGATCCAACGGCAGTAGCAGCCGATATAATCGTCAGGAACATAGAATGTCTGGTCGCCAACAGTCAGCTCGTAGGGATTATCCTGGGAGCCCAGGGGAACTTCACATGCCAGCTGGAAGCTTGCGGCGGTATCGCCGGCATTGCCGATCTTAATATCGCTGCCATCTTCAAAGTCATAGGTCAGCACGCCATCGGTGGCGTAGATGGTAAACGGCTCTTCCTGATCCGTTTCAGGGTTATAGCGCTCAACCACAATATAGGCATTGTCCCCGTAGATGTGCAGCACATAACCGTAGAACAGAAAATCAATGGTAAATTCGTAGAACAATTCCTGCCCTGCGGGAATTTCCGGGGTATAGGTGGGCAAATCATCAATGTCAAGCACAATGGGGTTCCACTGGCTGCCGGCCGGATCACTGTAGAAGCCATCGTAGCTAAGATCGATCTTGGCAAAGTACACGTCAGCATCAACGGATTCCAGGGTAATATTCACCAGGTCACCGGCAGTCACTTCCACAGTCTGCTCCGCGGCGGTTACCAGCTGACCGTTGATGCTCAGCTTAGCCCATTCCGGGGTCTCCAGCAGTTCTTCCAAGTTATTAAAGTCGCCATAGCCATAGGCGCGCAGGGTAAAGTACAGCGTACCGGTCTGCTCCGCCACATAATAGTACTCTTTCACCTCAGCAACATAACCTTCGCCTGCGAACAAATCATTGTTACCCAAAGTCAGCTGGATGCCTCCCTCGGGGATTGTCGCAGCAAAAGCAGCGGGCGCCATGGCCACCAGCATTGCCAGCGCCAGCAGCAAACTAACGAACTTCTTCATATGATTTCCTCCTTGTGCTTTGTTGGTGTCCCGGAAGGAACACCTGCATGTTTGATAAAAAAACAGAACACGGCTTTTTTCCATTTTACCATTATCTGGCGGCAAACGCAAGAATTTTTTGTAAATCATTTCCTATCCGCTTACTTTGCAGATGGGCCAAAAACGGCCGTGGCAAGACAGCGCCTGCCACGGCCGTATGGATCAATGGTTTACTTCAGGAACAGGCCGCAGACCATGATGCCGTTGCCGATATACGCTCCGTTGGGGGTGGTAGATGTCATAGTGCCATCACCCAGGTTCAGCGTGTAAAGGATGGCTTCGCCATGGTGACGCTTTTCCCAGGCAGCGCTCCAGGTATCCACCGTATCCTGAACCACATAGACGGTTTCCGTATAGGGATCCCAAAGGATGCTGCTGGAGGCATCTCTGTCGCCCCAATAGTCGCTGACCACTGCCTGCTGCAACACAGTAGGCTGCTGTTCTGTCAGATCAACGCAAGTGACTGTGGCAGCGTAGGCATTTACAAAGATCGCTCTTCCATCCAGCACCAGCAGATTGCCCAGGCGGACATCCTCGCTGTGGAATACCTTGGTAACCGTACCTGTATTTACATCCACCAGGCCGATGACATAGCCGGCGCTCCAGCCAGCCTCATCCACCGCCTCGAGGGCAGCATAGAGCCGGCCGGTAGCCTCATCATAGGAAAGGTCAATGATCTCCAGGGTGCAATTCAGGGTTTGCTGAACACCTGCCCAGTCCGTGGTTTCCACTTCCATGAACTGGCCCGAAATACCGTCACCCAGCTTGGTGCGCTGGAAGGTTTCCGGATCCACGGTATAGAACACGCCCATTTCATCGTAGGCATACAAGGTCGCGCCTGTGTATGCCGCCGCCAGCAGCGGGGTTTCCCCTTCCGCGTCATCCCGCAGCACGGTTACCCGGGTGGAATTATCGCCCTCAAAGCGGATCCACTGGGTATTGGTCCGGTCATAAGCGAAGAAGGAACGCTCTGTGTCGGAAACGGTCACTTCGCAGGTCACAGAATAGCCGGCGCCATTGGTCGCCGTGATAATGGCGGTGCCTGCGCTCACACCGGTGACCACACCGTTTCTGACCGTAGCAACATTGGAATCGCTGCTGCGCCACTTGATCTGCTGATTCACATCCGCCACGCTAATGGGCAGAATAACAGCATCCAGCAGAGCGGTATCGCCGGTAACCACAAAAAGCTTTTCCGCCATCAGGATGCCATTGGCGGCAGTCTTTGTAGGAACAGAAGGTTCGTTCTCGATTTCGGTATACAGGCAGGACACCACAGCGCCGTAGCTGCCGATGGTGCCAATGGCAGTGGATAGGCCTGTCTCGGCATCCACCAGGCGCAGAGCGCTGGTGTAATCGTCCGCCGCCTGGGCCCAGTAGATATTACCGGTCTGGGGATCATAGGTCATGGACTGGATCAACATGCCCGCGTCCGCATAGGTATCACCCACCAGCGTAATGTCGCCGGTCAGCTTATCGATCCGGTACAGGCAATCATCGCTTTGGCAAATGCCGTACATCTGGCCGTTTCCATCAACGGTCATAGCAGCGAAGATCTTTCCGGTATCCGCAACCACGAACATTTCACCGGTGACAGTATCAAACTGAACCACCGCGCCGTCATGGAGGCCGTCCTCGGCAATGCCGTACAGTGTGCCCGTGGTATAATCGAAGGCCATATCACGGACAGTCGCGCTGATGCTGCCAAGGATTTCGACAGAGTAATCAGCCGCATTTACCTTCACAAAGTAATTCTTATACCCCAATCTGCCGGTCTGATCCTGGGCTACGCCGTAGATCGCGCCATTGTAGTAGGCGCCAGCATAGATGCTGATACGGGTATCTACGGATTTGATCACGCTGGCACCCATGGGATCGTGATCCGCAAAGCGGATCCACTGATCGCTTTCATAGGCGAAGTCGCTGACCAGGCAACCGTAAACATTCCCTGTGGATGCCGCAACAGTCACATCCACCGTCTTCGTGTAGTCCAACTCCGCCATAGAAACCGTCAGAGTCGTCTTGCCAGGCGCAACGCCTGTGATGACACCAAACTGATCAACCGTAGCGATCTCGGGATCGGCGGTGGTGAAGACAGGGGTAGCGATGGCATTCCAGGGCTCCACATCCAAGCCAACGCCGACATTGCTTCCCTCCAGAATCAGGAAGCCTTCCGGCATGATTACCTGCTCCGGAGCGGCATTGGGAGATTCCGGTTCTGTTTCGGGAATGGTGTAAAGGCCCAAAATCTGCGGCCAAGTGGAAGTATAGCCCACCGTGCCCAGCTCGACAGCCTGCACATAACCGGCATCAAATGTGGAAATATTCACCCAGAACAAGGTGCCACTGTCGTTGGTAAAGTACAGACCGCCATTGTTCATAGAGTAGTGCAGCGCGCCGAAGCCATAGTTGGGGTAATGGTTCATGCTGACGCTTGCCTCGATATCCAAGTACTCCCTGCCTGCTTCGTCTTCCGCAAGGACGCAGCGGAGGATGCGCTGATCATTGGTAGTGTAATCTGTGGTGTAGAAGTAGAAGTTACCCTCCAGGTCGATGGCCAGGCTGCACAGGATGGTGCCATAGGTGTAGGAGTCCAGCGTCTGTACCGCCTTGACCGCGCCGGTATTCAGATTCACCCGAACCAACTCGAAGGTCTGGTCACCCCACTGGCCGGTGGTCATCTTCACAGCATACATAAAGCCATCGGTGTAGTTGAAGGCCATACCCATCAGGGCGCTGCCGGAACTGCCGATCTTGCTGCCGGTCAGGGTTTCGGGATCCAGCCGGTAGAAGCCGCCGCTATATTCGCTGGCATACACCCAGCCGTCATGGTAGGCGGCGGAGGTAAAGCCGGACAGCGTAGGCGCGGTATTTTCATAGTACAGGGTATCAGAGGGATCCTCCGCGGGGAAGCTGACCCACTGACCGGTGGTGCCCATGTCGTAGCCATAAAGCGTTTCCGTGAATTCAAACACTTCCACGGCGCATTCTGCCTGCAGCTCACCGGAAGATACGGTGATCACTGCCTTGCCGACGCCAACTGCTATGACCAAGCCGTCCTCCACCGTTGCCACCGTTTCATCGGAGCTGGACCAAGTCACCTCCAGCTGCTGGGCATAGTAGGGCAGCTGCTTGCACATCAGCTGCTCCGTGAAGCCGATCGCCATAGACAATCCGCTTTCCGTCAGCTGCAGCGCGGTGACCTGCTCATTTTCGGGGAACATAGCTTCGCCGGACTTATAGGGCTTGAACAGGCCGGTCATGGCGCTGTTATGCTCCAGATCCGCCACCCAGGTCAGTTCGCCTGTTGCCTTATCCACCCGATAGAAGTTGCTGTCACCGTAGGCGTCCTGATGGGCGGCCCAGTACAGTTCATTGGTTTCGTGATCCACAGTCATGGACTGAAGCCCCTCAGGCAGATACCCGGTGCTGCCTACGAAGGCCACACGGACGAAATAGCCGTCAGAAGTAGAAGGATCCACTGTATACAGGTCGCCTGTCTGCGCTTCGATGGCGTAGAGAACGCCCTCATTGGTGCAGGCCAGCGTAATGCCCGTAAAGAGTTCCCATTCCTCATCCTGCAAAACGCCCAGGTCCTCATACTCTCCGGTCAGATAGTTCATTCTGACCAGATGGCTGCCGCTCATTGCGCCCACTTCGTCGGTAATGATGTACATCACATTGCTCTGATGGTCAAAGGTCATGTCCAGAGCGGTGCAAAGCTCTCCTTCAATTTCCAAAGTTCCCAGGAAAGCGCGGCTCCATTCGCCGGACTTGATGGCGAAGATATTGCCGCTGGAATCCACGCCCAGGATATAGCCTTCCACATAATCCGCGGCGGCAACAGGAATCTCACCGAAAGAAGCCTGGTCGGTATGCTGCAGCATAGAATCGGCGGTTTCGAAGGAATACCAGCCGTTCATAGACTCAGTAGTGAACATATAGTCGCCGGAGGAAAGGATCGCTTCGCGGCGATAGCCATAGAACTTGTTAAAGTCCGCGTTGTATTCGCCGGAGAAGCTGATCTCGTAATAGGTTTCGTTGGCGCCATAGTCGCAGACCGCCACATAGAAGGTGGAGTCGTAGCCGGATACATCCACAGAAATGAAGGTGGGTTCATCAGAGTCCTCCACGGGGATGAACTCAATGACGCTTCCGGCTTCCGTCAGCAGAGCCACCGCCGCGATGGCGTGGTTATCTTCCACATAGAATTCCAGGCGGCGGCTGTCGTCTTCCGCGTTGTAGATATATTCGATTTGCTCATCCACAATAGTGGGCGCGGTTATGTCGATGTAAATGGGAATGGACTCATAAAGGGTATCCCCTACCGGCATCACCAGCTTTTCATCCACCACATCGTCACCGTCATCCAGATAGCCCTCGATGGTCAGCTCTACCCGGTAGCCCTCAGGCAGCTCGGCGGTAACATCATTGGCGTTTTCAAAATAATCCTTATAGACGAAGGGAATGCAAATGCCATAGTTGAAATAGTAGCAACTCTTTCGCGCGTAGGGCAATCTTTGGACCAGCGTATCCACATACTGGCCGTTTTCGTCATAGAAATCCCAGGTGAAGTCCAGAACCTTGGCGTTTCTCATCATGCCAAGATAGATATCGCCGATATAGTCACCGTAGCCGTCCCCGTTGGGCGAGAGCACATTGTGATAGGGATCATATTCTTCGTCGATGTAGGGATTCAAGCCTAGGTTAAAGCCATAGTCTTCTTCCGCGAACTGGGTAAAGATCACATGGGGATAACGCTGATAATCCAGTTCTTCCTCGCTCTGGAACCACCAGCCGGTGTCAAACATCCGGGCATCGCTCCAATTGCCGTAGAAGCCCATGTAGGGCAGACTCAGATCCAGCGCGCCCTCGGTGAAGGCGGTCAGGGTCACAAAGCCTTCCACATAGATGCCGTTTTCGTAATAGGTATCCATGTATGCCTTATCCCCATCGGTCAGCACGATGGTGGCTGTAACGGTGACGGTTTCACCGGCAGGTACCAGGACCTCCGTCACCTGCATCCGGCTGTTTTTCACCAACTCATACAGCATTTGGGCATCCACCGTATTCAGGCTGCCGTCGGCGTTCAGATCCAGCAGACCTGCCCGGTCGGTGACTTCCGCCACACCGTTGACCATATGCAGCAGCAGCTGGACATCCTCCAGATCCACATTGCCGTCGGCATCCAGGTCGTAATCCGCGGCCAAGGTCTGGGTGACCATGCTGAAGGTAACGGGAGCCTCCAGCTTCATGCCGGTTTCGCCCATAAACAGCAAGCCCTCTTCCAGATAGTCCAGGTTGATCTTGTCCGTCATGGCATAGCCATCCAGGCTGTAGGTCAAAGCCCGGTCAGACAGGTTATTCACTTCAAACTCGAAGGTATACACACCGGCTCTGGCGTCATCGTCACCCAGGCTGACCTTGGGCGTAGCGCCATTTACGGTCAGATAAGCGGGGCTTACGATGGCGTTGTATATGTTAGCGCTGCCGGCGCCCTGCTTTCTGGGCGTGATATGGATGGTAGGATCATTGGCATCGATCACCGCGGCGGCAGTACTCATCAGTAGCGCTTCCGCAATGGTGTGCTTTTCCGCATCCGTCAGTTCCGGGTATGTTTCTCTCAAATATTGCAGCAGCAAGGCGCTCATGCCAGCCACCGCGGGAGCGGCCATGGAGGTGCCGCTCATCATGCCATACTGACCGTCCGTAAGGCAGGAATAAATATTGCCGCCATAAGCCGTAATATCCGGTTCCAGCTTCAGGTCGGGAGTAACGCCGATACTGGAGAAGACGCTCATAGTGTTGGCCAGCGGGTGCTCCACCGGCAGCATATCGTAAGCGCTGGCCATCATCAGCGTACCTATGCCATCCTCACCGGCAACCTCGGCCAATTTGGCGCCGTCTGCCTTGGTGATGAAGGCGTTG
>JAZOAD010000060.1:0-6554 GCA_045595225.1 Faecousia sp. | reverse complement strand
GGGGCAAAGCCCCGGCCAAAATAAAGAGGAAAGAAAATGAAGATTTAGTTCAAACTGAAAAACTCCGCCGGGTCGATAGACTCTCCATCGCAGGTCACGCAGAAATGCAAATGATCCCCAATGGCCGATTCCATAATGGCGCTGCTGCCTACATAACCGATCACATCTCCCAGCGCCACCACATCCCCAACAGAAACGGCAATATCAGCGCTGAGGCTGGAATAAGTGGTCACATAGCCATCCGCATGGCTGATCACCACAGTATAGCCCATGGAATCATCCTGATAGACTGTATACACCGTTCCATCCGCCGCGGCTTTCACACTGGTTCCTGCTTCCGCGGCATAGTCAATGCCGTCATGGACCCGCCAATCCCTTGTGGTGGGATTATAGCAAAGGCAGTCCATGGCATATTCCATGACGATCTGCCCATCAATGGGCATGGCTGTCCGCAAAGGCTGCGGCATCGTGGGTGGAACCGTGGGAATGGTTGGTTTGGCAATGGAAGGCTGCGTCGGCGTGGTGCCATCGGGATTCAGCGCATCCACCACTCCCCCTGTATTATCCAGAGAGGGATCCTTCGTGTCCAGAGTTCGAGCATACAGATAGCCGGAGATCCCGATCGCCGCGGCGCACAGGATCAGGGCTATGTAGTAGCCCTTACCGGCAAATCTGCCTGCAATGTTTTTGTTATTGCTCATGTTTAGCACCTCCGAAGCTCAGTATTACCATATTTTCGGAATATAAACCTTCTTTTGGGAAAGAAATTGCTTTTTCTTTCTGATTGTGGTAGAATAAAATAAAAGGAGGTGCGTCTATGGCCAAGTTATCCGATCCCATATCTATATTAAAAGGCATCGGTCCAACCAAGGCAAAGCAGTTTTCCAATCTGAATATTTTTACGCTGCGTGATTTGATCTGTCATTTTCCCCGCGGCTATGAAGACCGCACCCAACTGACGGAAATCGGCAATCTGGAAGTGGACAAGCCTGCCTGTTTCCGGGCTTGTGTTATGAACACACCCAGAACCAACCATATTCGCAAAGGGCTGGATATTACCAAAGTGCAAGTGGCCGATCATTCCGGCAGATTAAACCTGACCTTTTTTAACAATAAATTCGCGGCCCAACAGCTGCAGTACGGCAAGGAATATATCTTTTACGGCGCCGTTTCCGGTGATTTCATCTGCTACAATATGACAAATCCGGTGTTTGAGCCTCTTGACTCCCAACCGATCGCTACGAGGCGCATTTTACCCATCTATCCCCTCACCGCCGGCTTAAGCAACGCGGCTATGCTGAAGGCTGTGCAGCAGGCCCTGGCCATCTGCGACCCGCCGGCGGAAATTATTCCGGAATCTGTCCGTCGCCAGTATGGAATCCTCCCGGCTGAACGGGCTTATTCCGCCATTCACCAGCCCGGATCTATGACAGAAGCGCAACTGGCAAAGCGTCGGCTGATCTTTGAGGAGTTTTTTGTATTCTCCGCCGGTCTTTCCCTGATGCGCGCTTCCCGTAGCGCCAAGTCTGCCGTTCCCTATAAAAATATCAATCTTCGACCCTTTCTAGCCGCCCTTCCTTTTACGCTCACCGGAGCCCAATCCCGGGCCATTGATGAGATCCTGGCGGATTTTCAAAAAGGTGTGCCGATGAATCGGCTGGTTCAGGGTGATGTGGGCAGCGGCAAAACCATGGTAGCAGCGGCCGCGGCTTACTGCGCGGTGAACAATCACAAGCAAACCGCGTTGATGGCGCCTACAGAAATTCTGGCAGAGCAGCACTTCTCTTCCCTATCCAGGCTGCTAAGTCCTCTTGGCATCTCTGTTGGTCTGCTGACAGGTTCTATGAAGGAAAAAGACAAAAAAACGGTCCGTACCGCTTTGGCAGAGGGCCGACTGGACCTTGTGATCGGCACCCATGCTCTGCTGTCAGACAGTACCATTTTCAATGAATTGGGTCTTGTGATCGCCGACGAGCAGCATCGTTTCGGCGTTGCCCAACGGGCCAAGCTTTCCGCAAAAGGCACGGATCCCCATCTGCTGGTCATGTCTGCCACACCCATTCCCCGCACTTTGGCGCTGATCATGTACGGCGACCTGGATGTGTCCATTTTGGACGAACTACCTCCCGGCCGAGAAACGGTGGACACCTTCCTGGTCAATGAAAGCTACCGCCCCAGAATCAACGCTTTCATCCGAAAGCAGGTTTCAGAGGGCCACCAATGCTTTGTTGTCTGCCCCGCTGTAGAAGAAAATGAAGAACTTGGCCTGAAAGCCGCCGAAACTTGGGCGGACACATTGCAAAAAGCCGTGTTTCCGGATCTGCGGGTTGCATTACTTCACGGGCAGATGAAAGGCGCGGAGAAAGAGAATGTCATGACTTCCTTTGCAAGAAAGGAAGCGGATATTCTTGTCGCAACAACCGTCATCGAAGTTGGTGTGGATGTGCCCAATGCCACACTGATTGTCATTGAGGATGCGGACCGTTTCGGCCTTTCTCAGTTGCATCAGCTTCGAGGCCGAGTGGGTCGCGGCAGCAGCAAAAGCTACTGTATCCTTACCAGCCAAAACCGAAATCCGGAAACATTGCAGCGAATCAAAGCTTTCTGCAAAACCAACGACGGATTCCACATTGCCGAGGAGGATCTCAAACTGCGGGGCCCCGGGGATTTCTTCGGCAGCCGACAATCCGGTCTTCCTGTTTTCAAAGTTGCTGACCTGAGCATGGATCTGCAAACCCTGAAGGATGCCCAAACCGCCTCGGCGGAGTGGATCGATGGTTTCGGCACAATAGACACCCCGGAAACCGTTGCCCTCCGTGAGCGAATCGGCCAATTGTTTGCCCGTTCCGACGGCACTATGAATTAGAAAGGACACAGCCATGCTTTGCACAGTCATTGACATCCGCGGCGACTATGCCTTTGTCAAATACGATAACAGCGGCATTGTTTCCGAAGTCGCAATTGCCCTTCTCCCCTTCGGCATTGATGTGGGAGATCGCATGAAGTTCGAAAACTACGAATTCGTGAAGATATGAAACAACGGGGTTGTCCAGCTGGGACAACCCCGTTTTCAAATGGCGCATTTATTCGTTATCCCGATCCTCCGGATTTACTTCCTTGGCCTTTACTGCTTTGTCGGATTTCTTTGTCTTGCGTACTTCCCGACGTTCTTGACGCATTTTCTTCGCATCCTGGGCCTTCTCTTTCAAATGGGATCTCAGCTCCGGAGGCTGCGCCTGCAATTTTTCCGGATCCAGCATTTTCTTATCCAAGGACTTCTGGGTTCTTTCCCGAATCAGCGTATAAACCACGGATGCAAAAGGCACCATCAGGAACATACCCACAACACCCATCAAACCGCCGCCAACGGCGACCGCCAGCAACACCCACATACCGGGCAGACCAATGGATTCGCCAACAACTCTGGGATAAATCACATTTCCTTCGAACTGCTGAATGAGCAGGAACATGATCACAAACACAACAGCCTGCATAGGATTGCTGACCAGAATAAAGAACGCGCCCAAGATACAGCCGACAAATGCGCCCACTACGGGAACCATTGCGGTCACCGCGATCAGCACGCAAATCAGCGGAATATAGGGCATCTTCGCGATAGCCATAGCGGGTACAAACAAGAGGCCCAGAATGACCGCTTCAATGGTCTGACCGGCGAGGAAATTGGAAAAAGCGGAATTGCTCATTCTCAAGATCCGCACCACTTCATCCGCAACTTTTTCGCTGGCAATGGAGTAGATCACTTTTCTGCCCTGTCGCGCCAATGTTTCCTTCCGCGCCAGGCAGTAGAATGCAAATACAATGCCCACGATGGCATTGAAAGCGACTCCAAATACGCCGGTAACCGCAGAAACCGCTCCGCTGAAGATGGTCTTCAGACTATCGCCAAACCAAGCCGCTACTTTTTCAATGATACTGCTCCAGTTCAAATTTTCCAGACCAATATTATTAGACACCCATTCCATCAATTCCGGGCGTTCTTCCAGAAAATCCAGAACCGCAACATAGACGCGGTCAAAGAATCCAGGCAACTGGGTCAGCAGCAGCTCCAATGTATTCTCGATTTGAGGAACCAACAGCATAACCACGCCAAAGAGCACAATGCCTACGGCCAAAACTGTGGCCAAAATAGCCGAAATGCGGCGCAGCTTTTCACCCTGAATAAATTTAAACCACTTTTCAAAGGCGCGCATTGGCACATTCAAAATAAAAGCCAGCACGCTGCCCACCACAAAGGGCGCAAAAATGCCGCTGAGTACATTCCAGAAGGATTTCACGCGTTCCGGCTCATGCAGTACCCAATAAAAGGCAATACATCCAAGCACACACAGAAAAATACGAAAAATCGTCTTCTTTTCAATTTTGATCAGGTTCATGAAACCCCTCCTCCCCTTACTGTATCTATTATAGACAGGATTTGAAGGGTTGTAAAGTAAATTTCTTGTAAACATTATTGTTTTTTTGCAGGTCTACCACCCCTATTTTGCGCATAAGCTTTTCCTGGCAGCACACAGCATCGGAGGGGATCACATGACAGACACCATCGACGAACGAGCAAAACAGCTTGCTGTGTACATGATCGAAACCGGAGCTACTGTCCGTTCCGTGGCAAAGCACTTTGGGATTTCCAAATCCACCGTCCATAAGGATCTGCAGCAGCGTCTGCCCAAATCCAGTCCTGCCCTGTATGTCCAGGTGCGGCAAATACTGGAGCTGAATAAACTGGAGCGGCACATTCGTGGCGGGCAAGCCACCCGGCGAAAATACAAAGGTCAATAACGATCTGTCCCCAAAAATACTTTTGGGGACAATTTTACGCCCATTTTAAGTAATTGTATTTTTGTGGAATACTCTAGTTTTCCTGCTGTGTAATCTGAACATTCTGTAAAAAATTAACAAAAAATGGTTGCCAACAGATAAATTCTATGCTATAGTGGATGCAGACTGTGCATAACACAGAAATTATTTGGAGGTAATAGAATGTATAACCGCAGCTTTAATTTTTCCGCAGGTCCCGCTACCATGCCCGTTCCCGTTCTCGAAGAGATCCGTGATGAGATGATGAACTACCGTGGCAGCGGTATGTCCGTCATGGAGAT
The DNA here is from genome assembly GCA_045595225.1 of Faecousia sp. Lineage (GTDB taxonomy): Bacteria > Bacillota > Clostridia > Oscillospirales > Oscillospiraceae > Faecousia. The sequence continues at coordinate 1,437 of JAZOAD010000060.1, read as the reverse complement.
GTCCCACCGTTCCAAGGTTTTCCAGGAAATCTATGACAATGCCGAGGCCGATCTGCGCAAGCTGATGGGCATTCCCGAAAACTATAAGGTCCTGTTTATCCAGGGCGGCGCCACCCTGCAGTTCGCCATGATCCCCATGAACCTGATGGTCAACGGTGTCGCTGACTACATCGTTACCGGCGCATGGTCCGAGAAGGCTTTCAAGGAAGCCAAGAAGTACGGCGATGTGGTCGCTGTCGCTTCTTCCAAGGATCGCAACTACTCCTACATCCCCGACTGCTCCGATCTGCCCATCCGCGAGAATGCTGACTATGTCTACATCTGCGAGAATGAGACCATCCACGGCACCACCTTCCAGCAGCTGCCCAACACCAAGGGCAAGATCCTGGTTTCCGACCAGTCCTCCATGTTCCTGTCCAAGCCCTGCAACGTTGCTGACTACGGCATGATCTACGGCGGCGTACAGAAGAACATCGGCCCCGCCGGCATGGCCATCGTCATCATCCGCGAGGACCTGATCCGCACCGATCTGGATCCCAAGACCCCCGTCTACATGCGTTACGACACCCACGCCGACAACGGTTCCATGTACAACACCCCCAACTGCTGGGCCATCTACTGCTGCGGCAAGGTCTTCAAGTATCTGCTGGACAATGGCGGTCTGGAAGCTATGGCTGATTACAACGAGCGCAAGGCCAAGGTCCTGTACGATTACCTGGACGAGAGCAAGATGTTCACCGGCACCGTGGACAAGGAGTTCCGCTCCCTGATGAACATTCCCTTCGTCACCGAGTCCAAGGAACTGGATGCCGAAGTGGTTGCCGCCACCAAGAAGGCTGGCTTTGACAACCTGAAGGGCCACAAGTCCGTCGGCGGTCTGCGCGCTTCCACCTACAACGCTATGCCCATCGAAGGCGTGGAGGCTCTGGTTGAGTGCCTGAAGAAGTTCGAAGCCGAACACAAGTAATTTTAGGAGGAATACATACAATGAGAATTCTCGTTACTGACGGTATGGATAAGTCCGCCATGGCGCAGCTGCGCGCCAATGGCCATGAAGTTGTTGAACAGTTCTACGAGCCCGCCGAGCTGGGCCAGGCTCTGCGTGATTTTGACTGCGTCGTCATCCGCTCCGCTACCAAGATCCGCAAGGCTCAGCTGGAAGTTGCCAAGGACAGCCAGCTGAAGCTGATCATCCGCGGCGGCGTGGGCGTGGACAACATTGATGTTGCCGACGCTGAAGCCATGGGCATCACCGTTCGCAACACTCCCAATGCTTCCTCCAACGCCGTTGCTGAGTGCGCCATCGCTCTGATGTTCTCCTGCGCCCGCTTCGTTTCCCACGCCGGCCACACCATGCGTGAAGGCAAGTGGGAGAAGAAGGGCTATGCCAAGGGCTTTGAGCTGTACGGCAAGACTCTGGGTGTCATCGGCTACGGC
>JAZOAD010000059.1:0-18726 GCA_045595225.1 Faecousia sp. | reverse complement strand
GCGTTAGCTTCTTCTGGGCTTCCATAAACGCATCCTTGAACCGGGTGCTGCCGCATAGGGTGATCACTTTGTAATTGCCTACCATTATTCCACCTCATAGGGCCAGTCGATGATGCCGCCGAACTCCTTGATGTTGGTATAGCCCAGTTCCACCAAGGCTTCCGCCGCAATCTTGCTGCGTCGTCCGCTGCGGCAGTAGACGAGGATCAGCTGATCCTTGTCCGTCAGCACTTCCTCTGCCTTTTCTGCGATTTCCTCATGGGAGATCACGATAGCACCGGGGATGTGTCCTTGGTCATATTCTTCCTGGGTTCGCACATCGAGGATGATGTAGCCTTCCTCGCTGTCCATGATTTGCTTGGCTTCCTCTGCCGTGATGTTCACATATACCGCCCCCTGGTCGTTTTCTTTATCTTGCCCACAGGCAGTAAGCATCATCACCGCCAGAAGCAGAAAAACTAGTTTCTTCATCGTGTTACCCCTTCACATACCGCACTTCCAACGCACCGTCAAACTCGCTGACACGCTCACTGCCATCCCAGCGGAAACCGTGCTTTTCATAGAAGCGGCGGGCACGCTTGTTCTCCTTGAAAGCCCAGAGGAAAACAGGCTGATTGCCGATCTGATTCAGGGCTTCCTCCAACATGGCATGACCCAAGCCCGTTCCCCAGCTTTCCGGCAAGGAATGGATAGCGATGATCTCTGCGCTATCTTCTGTTTCCTGCCAAGCCAGCATTCCGCTATCTCCACCAATCAGGAAACGCACCTTCCCTTCCCGACAGATGCCCTCCAACATTGCAGCGCAGTTATCTTCCTGGGCGCAGGCATCCATGGTCTGCTGCGACACAAAATCCGCAAAGGCGGTCCGGAAGGACACAGCCATGATGTGCCCGAGCTGCTTCATATCTTCAAATTCTGCATTTCTAACAAACATTTCCATTACCCTTTAATGAACTTCCGAATGGTCTTTTCTTCTGCCATGGGATTCAGCAGGAGGATCTGCTGGCGGATTTTCTCATAGCTTTCCTCGGCATCCAGCTCAGGGATCACAAAATCCCGCTCGGCCCAGAAGTTTTCTACGGTGGTGAACACAGTGCTGTTCCAGCCATATTCGATGCCGTACTTGTTTTTCTTCTGCTTCCGACCGGTCATGGTGATGAACATACCCATTTGCAGTTCCACCAGCGCCCGGTCAAACTGCGACTTATCCTCTTTGCCAAATCCGCCCAGAGCCTTGATCTCGTGAAGCGCCACATAGCCGTCCTTCACGATGTCATAGATCCGCTTAGCGGTATGGCTGATACCACCGCGCTCGTAGACTTCCTCGAAAGTCTCGCCATTTCTGCGGACGGCATAGAAATAGGGATACCAGTCCTTGGAGATGAAGCCGCTGGTTTTGAAGAATACCTTAGAGTAGGAAATGTCCGTCCGTTCTTCCAGCACCCGCATCCGCCATTCCCACGGGTCCACATCCGGATCGCCGCAGTGCCACTTCACCGGGGTATCCAGCATGTCCTGATTCAGCCAGTCATAGTCGATCAGCGCAAAGATGCCCTTGGCATTGCCGCCGCCCATGGAAAAACCGCAGCTATTCAGTTCCCGGCAGAAATCATCAAAGTTTTGGATCATGCAATCACTTCCTTTACCCTTATTCTATCACATCCGCAGCCGAAGGAAAAGACATTTTTTACGTTGGGTCGATGCCCCGCCTATCCGTATCAGCGCGAACCCGGCTGTTCCCAAGGAGCAGCCGGGTTGATTTCACAGAAGATACAGCAAGCACATAATGCCATTGACTGCCATCAGCGCGAAGATGGGCGTCCAAACCGTATCGGTTTTTTGATACAGTCGGCAGGCCACCATATGAATGGGCAACTGGACCAGATACAGCATCAGCTCATCCACCCAGCTCCAGAACGTCAACGCATAGACGATTCTGGGCACCGCCAGCACAGCAGCCATCGCCACATAGGCCAGCTTCGGTCGCTCGCTGCTGACTGAGGCAAATACGGTGGCGTAGAACAGGCAACTGATGGTAAACGGCGCCATAAGGGTAACGATCACCGTTCCGATGACGGGTTTTTCCAAAACCATGGTACCGGAAGTGCCAAACATTTCGACCTCCATAATCGGCAGTACGCCAAAAGCCAGGAAATCATTCTGTAAAAGGAGGCCCACAAAGGCCATGCACAAGGTCAGGGCCAGCATGATCAACGCGCCAATGGCGGCACTTTTGATGATCTGCCTGGTATGGATCTGCACATTCAAAAATCCATCCCGCAAATAGCCGGCGAAGAGGATCGCCGCAGCGCCGAAATTGATCACATGATAGACAATGTCCATCCACACCAGCTGGGAATAATCCACAGCAAAGTCCAGGTTGAGCAATGTCATAACATAGGGCAACAGAGCAAAACCAAACAAGCTATAAGAAACGCTCTTATACATCAGCGGTTTTTCCGGATACTCTGTCATAATCGCCACCGGAGTCTTCACGGCCATCGCCTCCTTCCTATGCGCATAATATACCACGCTTTTCTGCCACTTTCAAGAAAAAAGATGCAAAATGGCTGGCCCCGCGGGGTCAGCCATTTGTGATTCACATCCAGCCGGTGTCTTCCGACTCGGCCTTTCGATTGCGGCTCAGCAGTCCCTGGACCGCGTCCCGCACATCCGCGCCCTCATAAAGCACCCGGTAGGCAGCCTCTGTAATAGGCATATCAATACCCTGCCGCTTGCCCAGCTCATAGGCGGATTTGGCGGCATAGTAGCCCTCCACCACCGCGCCCACTTCCTTCATGGCTTCCTGGGCAGATTTTCCCTGGCCAATGAGAATGCCGGCCCGGCGGTTACGGGAATGCATGGAAGTGCAGGTAACGATCAAATCGCCCACGCCGGACAGGCCCTTAAAGGTATCCTTATCCGCGCCCAGGGAAACGCCCAGCCGAGCGGTTTCCGTCAAGCCGCGGGTCATCAGCATAGCCTTGGTATTATCGCCGCAGCCCAGGCCGTCGCTGATGCCGGCGCAGAGGGCAATGACATTTTTCAGCGCCGCGCCCAGCTCCGCACCCACCGGATCATCGCTGGTATAAACACGCAGTACATCGGACATAAAGGCATCCTGCACCGTTTCCGCCAGCGCCTGATTCTTGCTGGCAGCCAGCAGGCCGGTGGGAACGCCCAAAGAAACCTCTTCCGCATGGCTGGGGCCGGTGAGAACCACCACTTCCCTGCCCGTGACCTCCGCCACCACCTGACTCATACGCAGGTGCGTGTCGGCCTCCAGGCCCTTGGTGACAGATACCACCACAGCATTTTCCGCAATATAGGGCGCCACGCCCTTACAAACGCTCCGCAGAGGGAAAGACGGGCTGGCCATCACCACCATTTGGCATCCCACCGCGCAGGCGTAATCGCCGCTGATTTTCAGGCTCTCCGGCAAAACCGCGCCGGGAAGTCTGGGATTGCGACGGGTGGCCTCCATTTCCTCAATCAGCTCTTTCTCATAGGTCCAGAGGGTTACATCATGGCCGTTTTTGCACAGGCGGATGGCCAGGGCTGTGCCCCAGGCGCCGCTGCCGATCACTGCTACTTTCATTGCTTATCTCCTTTTGAGAACAAATTGGTCTTTCGCTCCTGGCCCTTCAAAAGCCGGGCAATATTGCCCCGATGCTGGAAAACAGTCAGCGCGCCCATCAATACGCCGCCCAGACATACCCAGAAATTGTCGTGGTGGAAAATCACAAAACCCACCGCAAAGGCCGTGGCCGCCAGTACACTTCCCAGGGACACATACTGGGTCAACAAATAGATGCCGAAAAACACCGCGCCAATCAGCAGACCAATGCGCCAATCCACAGTAAAGGCGATGAACCAGCCGCTGAGTATTCCCTTGCCGCCCTTGAAGCCCTGCAGCGCGGGAAAATCGTGACCCAGCATCACTGCCACACCACCCAGCACCCGACCTTCCAGAGCCAGCCCATAGGGCGCCAGAACGATCCCGCCCAGCAGGCAGGCGAACACGGCCTTCAGCGCGTCAATGGCAATGACCAGGACGCTGCGGCTGGCGCCGTAGTTGCGGATGAAATTGGTCAACCCCGCGTTTCCGCTGCCATGGCTGCGAACATCGTCGCCCAGCATATGGGATACGCAGATAGCGCCGTTATGGTTTCCCAAAAAATAGCAAACCAAGGCAGTCAGAACAATTGCAAACCACATGGTTTACTCCTCCTTGTCGCCCTTTTGGCGGATGGTGATCCGCACAGGCGTGCCCTCCAGGCCGAAAATATCACGGATCTGATTTTCCAGATACCGCTGGTAAGAGAAATGGAACAACCGGGCGTCATTGCAGAAAATAACGAAATGCGGCGGTTTGGTACTGGCCTGGGTCATATAGTAGATCTTCAGCCGGCGGCCCTTGTCAGACGGCGGCTGCACGCGGGCGGTAGCGTCCGCCAGAATGGAGTTCAGCGCGCCGGTGGTGATGCGCATAGTATTCTGCTTATGGACCTCCTGGATCAGGGGGAACAGCTTGTCCACCCGCTGACCGGTCAACGCGGACAGGAACACCACAGGGGCATAGGTCATATAGCTCAGGCCGTCCCGCACATCGCGCTCCATATCGCGCATGGTATTGGTTTCCTTATCCTCCACCGCGTCCCACTTGTTGACCACGCTAATGGCCGCCTTGCCGGCTTCATGGACCAGGCCGGCGATTTTGGTGTCCTGCTCGGTGACGCCATCGTTGGCGTCAATGAGGATCAGGCACACATCCGCCCGCTCAATGGCGCTGATAGAGCGAAGGTTGGAATACTTTTCGATCACATCATCCACCTTGGATTTGCGGCGCATACCCGCGGTGTCGATCAGGCAATACTTGCCGGTTTCGTTTTCGTAATAGGAGTCGATGGCATCACGGGTGGTGCCGGCCACATTGGAAACGATCACGCGCTCCTCACCCAAAATTTGGTTCAGCAGGCTGGACTTACCCACATTGGGCTTGCCCACGATGGCCACCTTGATGGTTTCATCTTCCTCTTCCTCGTCGGTTTCCTCCGGGAACTGCTCCAGACACCAGTCCAGCAGATCGCCGGTGCCATGACCATGGACAGCAGAGGTTTCAAACAGGTCGCCGATGCCCAGGCCGTAAAATTCATACACATCGGGATTCACATGGCCAATGGAATCGCACTTGTTGACAGCCAGGCACACAGGCTTGCCGGATTTACGCAGCATGGTAGCCACGTCCTGATCCGCGGCGGTAACGCCGGATTTCACATCCACCACCATCACAATACAATCGGCCAGTTCAATGCCGATCTCCGCCTGACGGCGCATGAACTTCAGCATATCATTTTCGGTGTTGGGCTCAATGCCGCCGGTATCCACCAGGCTGAAGGTACGGCCGCACCATTCGCAATCGCCGTAAATGCGGTCACGGGTAACACCGGGGGTGTCCTCAACGATGGACACTCTGCGGCCTGTCAGCTTATTAAACAGCATGGATTTGCCCACATTGGGCCGACCCACGATCGCAACCAAAGGTTTCGCCATAACAAACACTTCCTTTCATTTGGAATATTATGCCACAAAAATATGAATAAATCAATGTAAATATTGTTAAGAGAATTGGGATGGTAAATTGTTGTTTATCCACCTTGGTCCAAACAAGGAAAAAGAGGAACGCGGAAGCGTTCCTCTGTGTTTTTCCTGCCTTAGTCAGCCTTGGCGGCCAGGACCTGACGGCCATTGTAGTTGCCGCAAGCCTTGCAAGCTCTATGGGGCTGAACGGGCTCGCCGCACTTGGAGCAGACGGTTACGCTGGGAGCAGACAGCTTCCAGTTGCCGCCACGACGCTTATCGCGACGGGCCTTGGACACTTTACACTTAGGGACAGCCATGGTGACACCTCCTTGGTCAAACTGCTTTTTACAGCATTCATTTTAGATTTTTATTTCTCAAGAAGCTGCTTCAAAGCAGCAAATCTGGGGTCCAGCTCCTTCTGGCAACTGCAAGGCTCCACATTCAGGTTCTTGCCGCATCTGCAGCAAAGCCCCTTGCAATCTTCCTTGCACAGCAGTTTGGAATCCATGTTCAGCACGAAAACCGTGCGGATAATGTCCTCCAAATCGGCGCTGTCTCCCTCCAGAGGGAATACCCATTCATCTTCGTTATCTTCGTCCGACAGCTCTGTGACCAGCACTACATCGATGGGAATTTCCATCGGCCGGGAGAATTCTGTGGCGCAGCGGTCACAAACTCCGTGAATGCAGGTCGTTACATTGCCGGTCATTACCAGCACGCCGGCCGTATTGCGGACAACGCCCTCAGCGTTGACCGGTTCCGTCACCGGGCAGCAGTTACCGTAGCGAAGATCGCTCAGATCGATGCTGGTGGAAAAAGGAACGCTGGCACCGGGACAATCAATGATTTTAGACAGTGCTAACAGCATAGTATCCCCCTTCTTCACAGTCATGCCCATGTATTATACATAGTTTTGTCCCATTTGTCAAACACTTTTTTCAAGAATTTTCGGATTTTTTTGCTTTGTTTTTCTGCCTCGCGCCAGCCCAATCAGCCACCGCCCGTCCTCCGGCCGCAAAACGCCCAGCAGCGCCAGGCTGGCTGCCAGCAGCAGGAGAAAAACGCCGCATTTCATCCCTGTAACCGGCAAATACGATGCCGCGAAAGCGGAACTCACCATAGCCAGCATCGTCAGCGCCGGCAAGGCTACCCGAACCCGAATTTTCGTTGTCCGCAACAGAAGACCCAGGCTTAGGGCGGCATTCACCGCGTGGCTGATAAGAAAACTGATATAATAGCCCATCATCCCCCACTCCGGCAGCAGCCAATATAGCCCCACCACATCCAGGATGGCGGTTAAAATATTGTAGCGGACGCAAATTTTCTGTTTTCCCAGGCCCTTGTTCATGGCATCTACCATGGCATCGCAATAAAGCATGGGGATCAGCCATGCGTACAGGCCCAGGTACCTCCCTGCCTCCGGGCTGTTATAGAACCGCAAGCACAGGCCATCGGCAGCTAGATACATAACACCGCCGCAGGCAACGCCGTAAACAAAAGCTACCCGCAGCGTTTTACGGGCAAGGTAGCGGATCCGCGTTTGGCTGCCCGCAGCGTTGCACCGGGCCATTTCCGGGATCAGCAGATCCGCCAGGCCATACAAAATGGCCGCCGGAAACATCAGCAGCGGAAATACCATGCCGCTGACCGTTCCGAACTGAGCCAGCGCGCCGGCGGTATACAGCGCCAGCCGCTTGGGCACCATCAGATTTTCCACCGTATTGATGCCCACCTTCAGATCATCCGCCACCGCCAGCGGCAGGGCGGTGTCCACCAGTCGCCGGGTCACCGGAATTCTGGGGCCTGTGGCGCTCCGTTCCCGAAGCCGCAGGATCACGAGGCAGGAAAGGGTCAGTATGCTGCCCACGCAGCTGCCCAGCACCACCGCCTGACAAGCCCTGCCAATATCCGAACCCGCCCAGCACAGCAGCGCCCCGGCGGATACCGCCATAGCGCACAGCTGCTCCGCCACCTCCACCGCCGCCAAGGTGGCGATCCGATTGGCGGCGGTGAAATACCCCACCATGACGCCCGCAAAGCAGCTGACGGGCAAAAATGACGCGAACAACCGAATGGCACCCACCGTTCGGATATCCCCGATCCAGCCGGAGGCGATCCAGGGCGCGAAGCCATACACCAGCGCGCCAACCGCGCCGCTGAACAGCAGGCTGTAAGCAAGGCAGGCGGACAGCACCCAAGTGACATTTTTCGCCCGTCCTTTACCCAATTCCTCCGCCGTCAAATACATCGTTGTTGTCCGGATACCGGCCATACCCGCGGTCATGGTCATGGATGCCACACTGAGTACCAGCTGCAACAGCCCCACGCCGGCGGCCCCAATGCGGCCGGAAATAAAAACCTGAAACGAGGTGGACACCAGCCGCAGCAGCAAATTCACGCCTGTCAGCATCAGCGCGTTATAAAAAATCGGCAATTTTCTCACCCGGACATCCCCCCTATGTACAAGGTATGTCCCGCAAAGTAAAATATGTTGCATTTCTCAATTGCAACGGGGTTTCGCTTGTGATATACTGAAGAAAACGCAAAAAGGAGCATGGCCCATGAAGAAAGCATCACTCGTTTTTATCAGCATTTTCTGGATAACGCTCTGCTTTTTCGTCACGACCGTCCATGCGGAAAGTACGGGCGGCAGCTGCGGCGAAAACGCCATCTGGCATTTTGAGGACGGCACACTGACCGTTTCCGGCACCGGAAGCGTAACAGGCCATCCTTGGTCTGACCTGCCGGTCACTACCGCAATTTTTGAACCCGGCATTACCAATGTTCCCGACCACGCTTTCTTACACGCGGACTTTCTCAGCAGTGTTTCCTTATCGGACAGCATTACCGCAATCGGCGAATACGCCTTTGCTGACTGCAACAATCTGTGCGCGATCGATCTTCCAGACAATCTTAAAACCATTGGCCCGTGGGCTTTCTGGAACACAGGTCTTGTCAGCATTACCATCCCAGACGGTGTCACCAGAATAGAACAGAGCACATTCTTCAAATGCCAGAATCTAACCACCGTAAAACTTTCCGCAAATACCGCATTGATCGCGGAGGGAGCCTTTGAAGAATGCATAAATCTCCGGAAAATTCAATTTCCGGACTGCCTGGAAGCCATCGGATACAATGCTTTCAGCAACTGCGCCAAACTCACCGGCATTACCATCCCCAACCGCGTCTCGATCATTGAGTTTGGTACCTTTGCCGGCTGCTCCAGCCTGTCCTCTGTTACTCTCTCACCAAACATCAAAGGCATAGGCGACTGTGCTTTCTCGAACTGCACAAGCCTTTCCGCCATTATGATTCCCCCGTCCTTGAAGTGGCTGGGGTCGTCCGCTTTTTACAATTGTCACAATTTGCAGGCGGTTTCCGTTTCCAACCTTGCCGCCTGGTGCAACATTCGCTTTTCCGAGCCCTCCAGCAATCCCCTTTATAACGGCGCCGCGCTGTATGTAAATGGCGAGCTTGTCAAAGACCTGGTGCTCCCGGAGGGCGTCGCCTATGTTGCCGAGTGCGCTTTTGCCGGCTGCAGCAGCCTGCAGAGTGTCATATTACCGGAAGGCCTTACCAGTATCGGGCCGAACGCCTTCGCCGACTGCGCCAATCTGACCTCCGTTATCCTGCCCCGCAGCATTCAGTCTATTGGCAGGTACGCTTTTTCCAATTGTTACCGTTTGCTTGAAGTTCAATATAATGGCACCAGCCAAAGTATCTCCCAACTGGAAATCCGCAATGACCACTCTGGTAACAATAGTCTGCTGAACGCCACCTGGCAATACGGCTTGGCAGGCACTCTTTTCACCACCGTACGATCCTATTTGATCTTGGGAATCGTTGACGCAATTGTCGGAGCTGCCTTGTTCACTATCTGCGGTATTATTATCCACAGGCAAAGAAAATGGCATTTTTATGACGAATAGTGGATTTTTCGTATATATACACAGATTTCCTCTTGCTATTTTTGCAAATCGGGGTTATAATAGGTCGGTAATTGTAATAGGAGGTCATATACATGGCTGTTAAGATTGAAAAAACCACCATTATTGGCGATGTTCTGGATGTAGCGCCTCAGGCTGCTCCCCTGTTCTTCGCCATTGGTATGCACTGCCTGGGCTGCCCCAGCTCCCGTGGCGAAACTGTTGAGGAAGCCTGCATGGTGCATGGCATCGACTGCGAACCTTTCCTGAAGCAGCTCAACCACTTCCTGGAGGCTTACGAGGCTGACCAGCAGAGCAAGAACGCCTGATGCACCGGCAACGCCGTCCCGCATTCCGCCGGGACGGCGCTATTTTTTCTGGACAGGAGGAAACGCTATGAAAATTCCCCTTTCGGATCGGCTGCTTTGCTGCGCCGATCATATTTCCGGCGGCGTTCGGGTGGCAGACATTGGCTGCGACCATGGATACCTGGGCATTTACCTTTTGGAAAACGGCCGGGCTTCTACCGTCATTGCCTCGGACGTCAACGAAGCGCCGCTGCAAAGCGCCATGCGCAACGCCCAAAAATTTGGCGTGCAGGAGAAAATGACCTTCCATCTTTCCGATGGCGCAAAAAACATCCCCCGGGATTTTGACGCGCTGGTCTGCGCCGGCATGGGCGGCGACACCATGATCCATATTTTGGAATCCTCCCCTTGGCTGCAGGCTGAGCAGTACACGCTGGTGCTCCAATGTCAGAGCAAAACGCCCTTGCTGCGCCGATATCTGTCCGACAAAGGCTGGCGCATTGAGAAGGAAACCATCGTCCGGGACGGCAAATTCCTTTACACCGTCATGTGTGTCCGCTGGGACCCTGCGGCGCCCCGCTTGACCCCCGGCCAATGCTACATTTCTCCTGCCATGCTGCAGGGCAACAACCCTGATCTACGGGAATACTACGACCGCATCGTAGAGGGCCTGCGCCTGGCGGTAGCGCACCAGCAAGATGAGGAAAAACGACAGATTTTGGAAGAATTGGATGCGATCCATCCATAACCCTGGGGGCGACCAACCGTCGCCCCTTTCTCATTTGGCCTTACCGCAGATCCTGCAGATCCGCCATCGTCAGATCATTTTCCAAATTATCCCTGGCAAGATCATTGTCCAGCGCCGGATAGACATTGGAAATCGGCTTTTCATGCCACACCTTCTGCTGCGCTCCCATCGTTTCCGCAATGACGGGATCAGCCTTTTTCTTGCCGCTTTTCACCTTTCCCTGCAAAATCGGCACCGGGCCATCCGTATTTTTCGGGTGGAGTTTGGTAACGTCCGGCCGCTTCATACCCTGTTTCGCCATTTTTCATCACCTCGGCTTCAGTTTGCCGCAGCTTCAAAGCGAATATTCCTCCGGCATTACATTGCAAAAAATTGTCGGCTGTGCTATAATATGGTTACGAAGAAAATACATCCGTTGTGAAGGAGGTCATTGCCATGAAGCGGCTGACATATATCACTTGCTTCGTTTGTGTTCTTTTTTTGTGCCTAACTGTGTTGCCTGTCCGCAGCCATGCCGCAGAAGGCAATATCGGCGATCATTGCGCCTGGCGTTTGGAAGATGGTACATTGACCGTTTCCGGCAACGGCGTGATCCCCTGGTCCTTTGATACCCCCTGGGCCGACATGAAAGACACCATCCACACCGTGGTTGTCGAGCCGGGAATCACCGAAACTTGCGCAAAGCTTTTCTCTGGTCTTGAAAATCTGACTTCCGTTTCCCTGCCGGATACTCTGAAAACACTGGGTAATAACGCTTTCAACGGCTGCACCGCACTTACCTCAGTCACCCTTCCGGATTCTTTGGAAACCATTGGCGGAGGCGCATTTGCAAACTGTACCGCCCTTTCCTATGTCTACATCCCAGCCTCTGTTGTTACCATCGGGGGTGGCGCCTTCACAAACTGCGCTTCCCTTACCTCTATCACCATCCCGCCATCCGTCCGAACCGTGGGAGGAAGCGCGTTCTATCAATGCCACGCGCTGAAATCCGTGTATATTTCCGACCTTAAGGCATGGTGCTATATTGACTTTTATTTAGACTCCGCTAATCCTCTGTTTAATAACGCGAACCTTTACTTGCAGGATCAACTGGTCACAGAGTTGGTCATTCCCGAAGGCGTTTTCATGATTAAAGAGGCCGCCTTCAGCGGCTGTGGCAGCATTCAAAGTGTCATCGTGCCGGATGGTGTGAAAGCCATTCAAAAATATGCGTTCCGCGGTTGCACGAATCTTGTCAGTGTTACCTTGCCCGGCAGTATGCAGGCCATCATGGATATGGCCTTTGAGATGTGTTACAGCTTGGATCATGTCACATTTAACGGCACCTTTCGGCAACTCCGTAAACTATCCATTCACTATTTTAATGACGATCTGGTTAACTCCCAGTGGCAATTGAGCGTCAAATATATCCTGTACTACTTTTCTATTGTCTATCTCGTGGGCCTTGCCTTTCAGTTGTTGATACCCTTGGCCATCCTTGCCATTGTGAAAAAGGCAAGGCGCCGCAAAAGATTTACATTCTGATTTCTCCCAAGGAGGTATTCTTATGACTACTGTCGCTGATATTTTAAAATTTATAGAATCCGTCGCGCCGGCCTATATGAAGGAATCCTGGGACAATGTGGGCCTGAACTGCGGCCATGCAGACCGCCCGGTCACCAAGATCCTGGTGGCGCTGGACCCCTTCACCCATGTCTGTCAGGAGGCCAAAGCCATTGGCGCCGATCTTCTGGTCACCCATCACGCCCTGATCTGGAATCCCGGCTTCGTCACCGATGGCAGCACTTGGGGCCGAAACACCCTATATCTCATTGAAAATGGAATTGCCCATATCAACGCCCACACCAATCTGGATTGCGCCCCCGGCGGTGTCAACGATGTGCTGGCAAAAACCCTGGGCCTGGAAAATATCCAGGTCATCTCCCCTGCCGGTGCCAACGATGAGGGCGTTCCCTACGGTCTGCTGCATTGCGGCGAGATCCCTTCTCAGCCACTGGAGGCATTCCTGGGCACCGTAAAAGAAAGCCTGCGCTGCCAGGGTCTGCGCTATGTGGATGGCGGCAAGCCGGTCCGCAAGGTGGCCGTGGGCGGCGGCAGCTGCGCCGGCGGCATGCTGGAGGCGCTGGGCGCCGGATGCGATACCTTTGTCACCGCCGATGTCAAATACAATCAGTTCTGGGATGCCCAGGATTTGGGCCTGAACCTCATTGACGCCGGCCATTTCCATACGGAAAATCCGGTAGTGGCTGTTCTGGCCGAGAAATTACAGGCCGCTTTCCCGGAAATTACAGTAAAAATTTCGGAAAATCATAACGATTGCATGAAATTCTATTGATTTTTGTTTCCATTGGTGCTAAAATAGGTTGGAATTTTTGAAAACTATTCTTTGAAGGGAAGATAAATATATGTCCGGACATTCCAAATGGCATAACATTCAAAAAACCAAGGGCGCGCAGGACGCCAAGCGTGCTGCTGCTTTCACCAAGATCGCCAAAGAGCTGATCGTGGCTGTGAAGGAAGGCGGCGGCATTACCGATCCCGCCAACAACTCCCGCCTGGCCACTGTCATCACCAAGGCCAAGGCCGCTAATATGCCCAACGACAATATCAAGCGCTGCCTGGAAAAGGCCTCCGGCGCCGGCGGCGGCGACAACTACGAAACCATCACCTATGAAGGCTACGGCCCCGGCGGCGTCGCCGTGATCGTAGAAACCATGACCGACAACCGTAACCGCACCGCAGGCTCCATGCGCCACCACTTCGATAAGTACGGCGGCAACCTGGGCGCTTCCGGCTGCGTTTCCTGGTCCTTCGACAAGAAGGGCGTGCTGGTGATCGACAACGAAGATGGCGATTATGACGAAGATACCGTTATGATGGACGCCATGGATGCCGGTGCTGACGACTTTGAGGCCGACGGCGATGTATTCACCATCTACACCACTCCCGATGATTTCAACACCGTGGTTGAAAATCTGAGCAAGTATACCTTTGTTTCTGCCCAGATCGAAATGGTGCCCCAGAACTACCAGAAGCTGGACAGCGAAGAGCATATCAAGCTGATGGAAAAGATGATCGAGATCATGGAAGACGATGACGACGTGCAAAACGTCTGGCACAACTGGGAGCAGGAATAATCCATAGTACAAAATACGCCCAGCCGAGAACACGGCTGGGCGTTATTTATTCTTCTCTTTCGAAACGGAACACCATCTTTTGGCTGGCGATTTCCAAAATGCGCCAGCTCATACCCTCGCAAAGGCTCACATAATCACTCAAGGTATCCCTGTCCTCGCAGGATAGCTTTGCGTATACTTCTTCATACCGCTTTTCCAGCTCCCGCATGTTCAAAAGCATTTCCTTGTATTGGGCATCCGCCTGCGCCACATCCCACAAAGTATACAGACGCTCTCGCTGGGCTTGCGATAATTCTTCCAACATAAAATCACTCATAATTATTTATTGAATGTCCTGTCATAGGACAGGTTTTTGTAAAAAATAATATACCCTAATAATTGTCCTATGTCAAGACAAAATTGGGGGGGTATCGTATGGCGCGAATTATTGACGGAACCGACAAGAATATGATTGGGAGCAATGTGCGCAAATTTCGTTTGGCAAAAAACATGAGTCAGCAAGCGCTTTGCAATCAGTTGGAAATGCTGGCCATTTACATTTGCCGCGGCTCTATTTCCCGCATTGAGGACAAGCAGCGTACCGTAACTGATATCGAGCTATACGGCCTTGCCAAAGTGCTGGGTGTTGAGATCACGGATCTGTTTGAAACGAGAGAGTATTGAGAATTTAGACCAGTCGTATTCTTTTGAGCAGAAAATCATATGAAGTTTAACAGTAAAATCATCGGCAATGTAATTCGTCAAAAACGAACACAGAAAGGCATGACCCAGGAAATGCTCAGTGGTTTTGCCGGAATTGCCCGCATTCATCTGACAATGATCGAAAACGGAACCCAAAAACCGAATTTTGAAACCATCTGGCGTATCGCCATCGCCTTGGGCATGCGGCCCAGCGAACTTGTTGCGGAAGTAGAATCGTTATCTACAAAATAGCAAAGGCTCCCTCCGAGATTTCGGAGGGAGTTTTTCATAGGTCAAATTTCTCTTTGATCATAGCCGCCACGGTTTCCGGCGGCAAGTTGGAATTGTCGATTTTGATGTAATTTTCAAATGGGATCTCCCCCGGCAGGCTTTCCAGCCGATACCGTTCATTATCCCGAATCAACCTGGCCCGGGAGGCTTCCAAATCCCGCTTCGATGCCTTGTGGGCCAGGCGGTTGGGCGTTTCATTCCGCTGCAGCCGGATTTCCTGAGGCGCAACCAGCTCCACACAGTAGATTTCCGCGCCAACCTGACGGAATATTTCCGTCACATGGTTTACATAATCCCAATCCGAAGGCATATCAAAGGCCCACATAATGGTGTGAATCATGCCATAATTATCCGTTTTGGCAAACTCCTGAAAAATGACCTCCCGCAGCTTGATGATCGTTTCCCCGCGGAAGCTGCCGAAAATATCCAAAACCGGCTCGATCATCATGTGATTATGGAACAGCCGCAGGTCCGTGATCTTCATCAGTTCCTGCCCCACCGTCATCTTGCCCACGGCAGAATCCCCGACGATCCATACAAATTTCATGCTTTTCACTCCCCTAAGTACCAAGTAGGTACTACTTTTTTCATATTGTCATACCACTGCAGCACCTGGGCGGCCTGTCGGCGCATGACAGCGATCTCCCGTTCCCCGAAAGGAATGGCCCAGGGCAGCGAACTCAGGGTATTGGAACTGATATACAGCGCCAAAAGTCGCCAAAATTCCACAGGCACTTCGCCGTCGAAATAGCCGTCCACCATGCCACAGGCAAACCTGGGCGCGGCCTGGGCGCACCAAACGATGCGGTTAAACTCCTCCCATGGGTCACCGAAATCATCCTTGTCGAAGTCGATGATCTGCAGCTGCCCAGTCCGGTCGATCATCATATTGCCGATATGATAGTCGCCATGCTGATAGGTTTGGGGCCGATCCGTCAGCAAATGCCGGTTTTCCGCCAAATATTGCAGCAGCGCTTCCCCATTTTCATACTTGAGAGGACAGCTTTCATAGATTGCGATCTTCCGATCGATTTTGGCATTGAAACGGGGCTCCCAGGCCGGAGCGTCCACAGGCGCGGGAATGGAATGGATGGCTGCCAAAATTCGCCCCGCATCCAGGCCGTAGGCGTACTGCTTTTCCTTTGGCAAGGTGGGAATGACGCTTTCCGCGTCCTGGCCCTCGATCCAGCTTTGGATGGTGTATACCCCCCGGTCGCAGACGCCAAATTCCAAACCCCGGCACATGGGGATGCCCAGAGCCGCCACTTCTCCCATTCTTTCAAATTCCCGTTTTCTGCGTTCCAACCGCTCTGCAGGCGATATTCTCAGCAGATATTTGCCGCCGTCTGTTGTGGTGACGCAGTATTTTTCATCGCCGGACCAACCCTTTTCGATGGGCAGCCAGGCGCATAAGGTATCATAAATCATGTTTGTACCCCGCTATCGCTGGCCAAAATCGTATAGATACAGGAATCACAGATGCCTTGATTGTTGCGATCCGCTTGGCGAAGCGTTCCTTCATAGGTCATGCCGCACTTGCGCATCACAGCGCCGGAATGGGGATTATTGGGGTCATGCCGCGCATCCACCCGGTTCACGCCCACTTCCCGCAAGAGAAAGCGGATCACTTCGCTGAATGCCTCGCTGACATAACCCTGGCGCCACCATTTTTTACCGATGCAATAGCCCACTTCCACCTTCCCTGCCCGGTCATCGGAATGGACTACGGCAATGGAGCCAATGGGCTGGCCCAAATCCTTTGGCACAATGGCCCACTGGTAGTAATTTTCCTCGTCATAATGGCTGACCCAATCTGACAGCACCATGGCGGAAATATCCACGCTTGCGTGGGTTGGCCAGGTCAGATATTTTGTCACTTCCGGGTCGGATGCCCAATTCTCGAACATAGCCGGGGCATCCTCCAGGGTAAATCGCCGCAGAATCAGCCGCTGGGTTTCCAGTCGCTCCGTTCCCAAGTGCTTCATCTTCATCCCTCCTAAATACAAAATGGCGCAGACACGAAGTCTGCGCCATACAATACACCCATCTAAAAATCAGGCAAAGGGCATGAGAGCAAGACTTCTTCCGCAGCGAACAAACATCATAATATGCATATTCCGCATACATCTCACTCCCATTCCAAATTTTTCCTCATCATAGCACAAGCGCATGCCATTGTCAACCGTCTGTCAGAACAGCAGATGGGCAAACAGGGCGATGATCGGCAGCGTAACAATGGTGCGCTCCAGGAAGATAATAAACAATTTCCAGAACGAAACCGGCACCTTGCTGCCCATGATGATGCAACCGATCTCGGACATATACAGCAGCTGGGTCACGCTGGTGGCCGCAACCACAAAGCGGGTCATTTCACTCTCGATGGTCTCCGCGGCGATCACGCTGGGTAGGAACATATCCGCAAAGCCAACGATCACCGTCTGGCTGGCCAGCTCCGCCTCCGGGATCTGCAGCAGATTGTAGATTGGAATAAAGGGCATGCCCAGATACTGGAATACAGGCGTAAACTCGGCAATGATCAGCGCGGCGGTGCCCATAGCCAAAATCACGGGAATGGTGCCAAAGAGCATTTCCGCCACATTTTCCAGGCCCTCTTTGAAGAAGCTCTTAACCCCGGGAGAGTTTTCCGCCTTATCCAGCGCCAGCCGCAGGCCAAACTGCCCGGCGGTCATGCCCTGGGGAATGTCCTCATTGTTGCTGGGTTCTGTGTAATAAGTATCCGGAATTTTGGACAGAGGCGGGATCCTGGGCACGATCAGCGCGGCGATAATGCCGGCAAAGGTCACCACCAGATAGAACGGCAGGAACATATGAGAAAGACCGACCTGGCTGATCACCACCAGGCAGAAGGTAATGCTGACAGCGGAGAAGGTAGTCGCCACAGTGGTGGCTTCCCGCTTGGAATAAAAGCCTTCCTCATACTGCTTGCTGGTCATCATAACGCCCAAAGAGCCATCACCCAGCCAGGAGGCCACGCAGTTCAAGGCGCTTCTGCCGGGCAGCTTGAACAGGGGCCGCATGACACGGATCAGCATAGCGCCCAAAAAATCCAGCAGGCCATAGCTCACCAGCAGAGACAGCAGCATGCCGCCCAGGAAAAAGACGCAAATCAGCAGCGGCAGCAAGTCATTGGTCACAAATCCGCCGGTATCCCCGCCAATCAGGAATTCAGGGCCAATGCCAAAGGCGATCATATTGATCAGCACAAAGCCAATCATGCGGACAATAAACCAAAATCCACGGATGCCGAACAGAGCGTCCAGCTTCGGATTCCGCTTCAAGAAGGAGAATTGGAAGATTTTATGCAAAATAGTCACGACAGCGCTGATATTGATCAAAGCCCAAACCAACCACAGGCTGAAACCGGACATGGCAGACTCCATCCAATTGGCGATCATGGCAATGGGGATGGTCAAATTACCATCCTGATTGATGGGAGTCACAAATAAAAAAACACCGATCAAGGAGGGGATCAGGAATCGATAAAAGCGCTTGTCTTTCAGTAATTTCATAGTTGCACCTTTTCTATGTTGAATTTTAAGCGGTGTGGTCATACATACTCATAGTTTATTAAATTTTACCAAATAAATCAAGAGGAATTATTCCGTTTTTATGCATAAATTCCGCTTCACTCATTCTGCTGAAATTATCTTACCACCGCAAACACAAAGTAACACAGAAGTAACACCACTTTATTCCATTCTGTGCTATCATATTTGCAAAAGGAGGCACGGAATATGGAATTCAAAGACAAACTAAAAAAGCTCCGAACAGAAAAAGGCCTGACCCAGGCGCAATTAGCCGAGGCCATCTTCGTCAGCCGCAGCACCGTTGCCAAATGGGAAACCGGCCTGGGTCTTCCCGGCGACGAGTCCATGGCGCTGCTAAGCGAATATTTCGGAATCACCCGGGACGAACTGGCCACTACCGAACCAGAGGCTGTCATTGTAGAGAAAAACCGCCGCATCCGTTGGGGATTGATCGGCAGCATCGCCGGCTGGGCCGCTATGCTGGCGCTGGTGGTGGTCATGTAC